>JBGVAT010000179.1:0-29218 GCA_045224895.1 Fibrobacter sp. | reverse complement strand
GGTGGAACTCGTGGACGGTATCGACTACGTGCAGTCCATCTGCTTGGAAAACTACGGTATCGTGGTCGCCATGTTCAACATGGGCGTGAACGTGGACGTCGCCGCAAACGACGTGCGTTCCAAGATTGAACTTGCCGCAGCGGACTTCCCGGACGCCGTGCAGTCGCCGATCATCTCGAAGGTGGACATTAACGGTTCTGCCATTATGTCCCTCTCGCTTACAGGTCCCCTGAACTCTACCGAACTCCGCCAGAAAGTGGAAGACGAAATCGAACCGCTCTTCACTTCCGTTTCCGGTGTGGCTAGCGTCGATATCTTCGGTGGTACGACCCGCCAGATTTCCATTGAAGTCGACAAGGAAAAGTTGAAAGCCCGCGGTGTCGATATCGGCACGATGATGGGTCTCTACGGTCAATCCAACGTGAACCTCCCGGTCGGTGAAGTCATCGGCAAGCACAAGAACACCTCCGTGCGTACCGCCGGTAAGTTCAGAAGCCTCGACGAAATGCGCAATATGGAAATTCCGACGGCAACAGGAGTCGTGAAGCTCTCCGAAATCGCAGTGGTCAAGGATACGATTGAAACGATTACATCGACCTCCCGCTTTAACGGCATCAACTCGGTTTCTCTCGATATCAAGAAGCGTTCTGACGCCAACGTGGTGGAAGTGTCCAGAGGCGTGCTCAAGCGTATGGCCGAAGTCAACAAGACTCTCCCCGAAGGATTCAAGCTGACGCTTGTTTACGACAAGTCCGAAGCCGTGAACGAATCCATCGACAACGTTATCCAGAACATCTTTATCGCTATCGGCCTTACCGCAATCCTCTTGCTTTTGTTCCTCGGCAAGTTCTCGACGATGATCATCGCCGCACTCACTATGCCGACATCCGTGATTGGCGCATTTACGATGATGTACTTTGCCGGCTTCGGCATCAACATGATGTCCCTCATGGCTCTTTCGAGTTCCGTGGGTCTCTTGGTGACGAACTCCATCGTGGTGCTTGAGAACATCAACAACAAGCTTTTGCAAGGTCTCGATCCGAAGGAAGCCGCCTACAAGGGCACTTCCGAAATTATGATCGCCATCATGGCATCAACGCTCACCAACGTTGCTGTGTTCGTGCCGATTGCGTTCATGAAATCCATCGTGGGTATCTTCTTTAGAACATTCGGTATGACCATGGTGTTTGCAACGTTCGTGTCGCTCCTCATGACATTTACGCTCACACCGCTTATGGCCGCCTACCTGTTCAAAGGCAAGAAGAAAGACGAAAACGGCAACATCATTGATGAAAAGCCGGGCTTCGTCGAAAAGGTTCTTGGAATTTTCCCGAAGATGCTGAACGGAGTCCGCTTCGTTTACTTGAAGGCTCTCGGATTCTGCCTTTCTGTCCCGGGTGTCATTTTCCAGGTTCTCGCTCTTGCCGCTACGCTTTATCTGGTCGGAACCCTCGCCAAGAACAACTTGACCGTGGAACTTTCTCCGAGACAGGACCAGGGCATGATCGCCATCAAGCTCGAAATGCCTGTGGGTACGAACATTGAAACGACAGACAGTATCGCCCATATCATCGAAGCTCGAGTCAAGGACATCCCCGAAATCGTCCACTACAGCATGAACGTGGGTGGTTCTAACGGTATGACGACCGTCAACCAGGCCACCATGCGCGTGAAGCTTTTGAAGGACTGGGAAAGAAGAAAGATGAAATGGAATGGACGTATCCGTAGCACGGATGAAATCGTCGACTCCATCCGTCCGTACCTCGCCAACATCCCTGACGCCTACATTTCCGTGAAGTCCACCTCCGCATCAGAAATGCAGAACAACTCCAGCGGTGACGTGGTTCTCGAAGTGAGCGGTCTGCATGCAGACTCCGTGATCAAGGCCTCCCAGATTGTTCTCGACCGCGTGAAGGACAAGATTGACGGTATCGTGGACATCAAGACCAGCTACGAAGCCGGTAAGCCCGAAATCCGCTTGATCCCGAACCGTGCAGCACTCGCAGACTACGGCGTCACACTCCAAACCATCGCAAACTACAACTACATTGCAGTGAGCGGTTACGAAGCTGGCCAGTACACCGAAGACGGCGAAGAATACGACGTGTACGTGCGTATGAAGGAAAAGGACAGACAGAGCCACGCCGATATCGAAGACTTGCCTATCAAGACTCCGAAGGGCTATGTGGCTGCCCGTGAACTCTTCTATATCGAAGATGGTGCAGGCCCGACCCGTATTGACCGCAAGCGCAAGATGAGACGTGTTGACGTTTCGATGAACTTGCTCCCGGGACATACGACTGGTGAAATTATGGGCAAGCTCGGCAAGCTCACTGCAGAGATGAAGGAAGAACTCCCTGAAGGCATCACGTTCAGCTTCGGTGGTAACGCCGACATGCAGAACGACATGCAGAAGGAATTCATGACCGCCATCGTGATGGCTATCATCCTTACTTACATCTTGCTCGTCGCCCTCCTCGAAAGCTTTGCACAGCCGTTTATCATCATGACGACCATCCCGATGGGTGCAATCGGTGTGCTTTTGGCCCTTGTGATTACAGGCAAGGCACTCTCTATGATCGCTCTCATGGCTATCGTGATGTTGATCGGTGTGGTGGTGAATAACGCTATTCTTTTGCTCGACGAAGCTAACCGCCTGTTGCGCAGCGGAAGTATGGGTAGACGCTCTGCCATGATGACCGCCGCCAAGACAAAGTTCCAGCCGATCTTGCTTGCAACGCTCGCCTCCGTGATTGCACAGCTCCCGCTGGCATTCGCACTCGGTGGTAACGTCGCTGCCATGACTCAGCCGATGGGTATCGCCTCTGTGGGTGGCTTGATTGTGTCCGCCATCCTCACGATGTTCCTCGTGCCGACATTCTTCTGGCTTCCGAACGCCCTGTTTAGCAAGGCTAAGAAAGGCGCCAAGAACATCCAAAAGAAGATGAGCAAGGCATAATAAAATTTCATTAGACTCCTTAAGTCCCCCACCCCGGGGGACTTTTTTTTGTTGAACACTTTTGCCACTTTGCAAACAGCTGCTTGCAAAATTTCAAAAAAACGCTTTTTGAGGATTTTAGTTTGTAGTTTAGGCGAATGAACTTAAGCAAAAAATGGTGCCAAAAGAACGGGACTGCAATTATCGATTGTAGCAGCGAAGGCGTCGCCCCTATGAGAATCGCCGTCCCGAACGCAAACGACGAATTTCTCCTTGAAAAGATCCGCTTCATCACGCAGCAATGCATTATACCGGAACAGCGTACACCTGCAGAAATCAGGCTATTACAGAACCCCGGCGAATCCATTGACGAAGATGACCTGTTCAAAAATCTAGATGTTTCGCGAAACCCCTCCTGGGAATCGGAGCCCATCATCAATCTCGTCGATAGTCTCATCTGCAAAGCGCTACAGAAAAAGGCAACCGACATCCACCTCGAACCGTTGGCGGATTCACTGCGTGTAAGGTTCCGCATTGACGGGCTTCTAACAGAATACCGAACGCTTCCGCAGTGGCTTGCCGAGCCCATCATGATCCGCCTGAAAGTCATCGCGAACGTCGACATTACGGAACGTCGACTCCCCCACGACGGCAGTTTTGCATTTGACGGACTTCACCAGAAGGTGAACGTCCGTCTCAGCACCATACCCGTAAGCAACGGCGAAAAGTGCGTGCTGCGCCTGCTCCCCGCAAACGACACCGCCGAGACGCTCGAGAGCCTCCACTTTAGCGAAAAAACGCTCCAAGCAATTCGAAGAATTTTTAGCGCACCGCAAGGGCTGTTCCTCGTGACAGGCCCCACCGGAAGTGGCAAGACGACAACGCTTTACGCAGGTCTGCGCGAAATCATCCAGCGAAAAATCAACGTCACGACCATCGAAGATCCGGTGGAATACGAACTCCGCGGAGCAAACCAAGTCCCCGTCAACGAGAAATGCGGATTCACTTTTGCGGCCGCCTTACGCTCCATTTTGCGGCAAGACCCTGACGTTATCCTCGTCGGAGAAATCCGAGACGCAGAGACCGCCAAAATCGCATTACGGGCCGCACAGACGGGGCACCTTGTATTGAGTACACTGCACACGAACAGCGCCAAATCGGTAGCCACAAGACTCTTGGATCTAGGCATTCAAAAAAGCGTCCTGGACGAAGCGTTGCTCGGCGTATTCGCCCAGCGCCTTGTGCGTAAAAAGAGCGGAGGCAGAACCGCCGTCTGCGAACTCCTATTGCCAAGCGGCACCTACGTCGACGGCTCCCTGCAAGACTCCGCCCAAAAGCTGATTCAGGAAGGAGTTACCGACAAAAACGAAGTCATCCGCGTTTTAGGAGAATGTTTCGACAGCCAAAGCAATCCTTAGTACGAAAGGACATCCTCGATAAACTTCTTTTCGAGGAGTTCGTCAAAAGCTGCCGGTTTCATAACGCTTAAGCCCTCGCCTTTGCAATAGACCAAGCAGTCACCATTCGGGCCGCCCACCCAATTCAATCGCTTTAGCATCAGCGTTATGCTATCGCTTATGGCATAATCCGTGATATCGTATTCCGAGGAATCCGATTCTTCTATTTCGGGATTCTTAAACAGCACCGCATTGTACTTGGGCTTGAACTTATGCAAAAGCGCATTTTCGGTCTTTAGCGAAAGCAATTCCATCGATGGCAATTCTTCGCCGTTCAACGGAACTTGAAATTCGTTTACAGACATGGAATTGCCGATTAAAAGACTGTTATCGCGTTCCAAGACATCAAAGAACAAAAGGACTGCTTCATCTCGAAAATCTTCGTCATCTTCGATTTCCGATTCGAGAATTTCGAGAAAAGATTCGCGCACCTTACGTTTTTTTAAAGCGGCAGGGCTCGTCACCTTTCCGATGCGGACAACTTCATAATTCCAGAAGAAATTTTTCGTCTTGTCAAAGTTCGGGATTCGGAGCAACTTTTTCGAATACAAGTACAGCAATTTTTCTGGAGTCAGCCAAGCGACAAAAGAGTCGTCATCAAGGCACTTTTTCAATTCCTTGTCGCTCGCCTTCTTATAAAAGGCGTCATCCACCTCATAGAAACGAATCCCATAAGTTTTTGCGAACTCTTCATTTTTCGCAAGGATATGAGTCTCCTTAAACCCGACATCCAAAACAAGTGTTTTTTTGTCGCTCGGTTTAAATATCGGTTCGTTCGAGGGGATTGTAATGCTAACACTACCAAGATCACCAGAGATTTCCAAAGCAATCCTGTTGCCGACAACCTTGACATTGCGAAAGCAAAGGCGAGACTTTTTTGCGACCATATAAACGCGAGATTTTCCAAGGACATCTTTGAAATCGACATCATGCTTGGCCCAAGCTATATCGTTAAAAGCTAGCGGGCTGCATGCCAATTTCAATGTCGTAGAAATCACTTTCATCTCGGTCTCACAAAATCTCCCATATCAGAGGCAAACTTAAAACTTTTGTAAAAAATGGTTTAGCATAATTGCTGTAAATAATTCTTTCAAATATACTACAAAATCCAAAAATTTTACAAAAAATGGCAAAACCGGAATTTTGCCATTCAAGCCTTTACAAAATGTGAAATAGTAAAAGAAGATCCCGGAACGGAGTCCGGGATGACAGGCTAAAGGAACAATCGCAAACTAGGCGATGCCCGCTCAAGGCGGGCATGACAAGTTTCGCGAACTACAGCACACCCTTGCTGCTGGGGACGCCCTTCACGTTACGGGAAGGTGCGACAGCCATGGCTACGGCGCGGGCAAAAGCCTTGAAAATCGATTCCAGGCAGTGATGGTTATCTTTGCCATAGAACAGTTCTACATGCAAGTTCATACGGGCGTTTTCGCAGAGGCTCTTGAAGAAGTGTTCGAACATGCTGGCTTCGATTCCGCCTGCAGTTGCAGCCGGGAGCTTCACGTTCCACACAAAGCCAATGCGGTTGCTAAAGTCGATGCAAACGCGGCTCAAGGCTTCGTCCATAGGAACAAAGTAAAAACCGTAGCGTTCGATGCCCTTCTTGTCGCCGAGGCATTCGACCAAAGCCTGCCCAAGCACGATTGCAATGTCTTCCATGCTATGGTGCATATCAACTTCGACATCACCCTTGCAGGTCAAGTCCAGATGGAACCCGCCGTGAACCTGGAACAAGTTAAGCATATGGTCCAAGAATCCAGAACCAGAGCTGATCTTGCCTCGAGTCGCATCGTCGAGGTTCAAGTAAAGCTGGATATCGGTTTCACTCGTCTTGCGAGAAATCTTAGAAGAACGCATCAAAGGCCTCCTTAATGAAGAACACGACCGTCAAAGACGCTAAAGCGAGCCACACGGCCAAACTTCGGCTGCGGAATCGGGGTTTCAACGCCATTCAAGAACATCTTGCCAATGGCACGCGGTTCGCCAATGACGATATACAAGGTACCAGAAGCGGCATAGACAAGCTTGTTATCGACAGTCGCAATGTTGGCTTCCTTCACAAAGTCGTCATCATCTTCGTCACGCTTGATGCCCACCCAAGAGCGCATTTCGCCAGAACCCACAAGTTCAATCTTGGTGCGGCCATTATCCGAAACCGGTTCCGTGCTAGCCTTCACGGAATCCTTCTTGGAAGAAGAAGAAATGAAAATCGTTGCAGAAGCCGGGAGGTTTTCGGCCTTTTTCACAGCCTTGTCGACAACCGCCTGCGTCACCTTTTCGTTCTTTTCATCCTTGATCGAATCGACAGGAACAGCAACTGCGCCTTCAGGCATATCCTGATTCAGTTCCGTTGCATCCTCAGAAGCAACCGCCGCCGGAGGATTGGCACTCCCGTCAGAAGAAGCATCATCCTTCGTCATAAAGTGAAGTCCGACAAACAAAATGACGGCAAGAACAGCGATCGCAATAGGCACGGCCTTGCTGCGCGGTTTCTTTTCGGCTTCGGTAATCGGAGCAATATTCTGCATCAGCGGTTCCATATCGCGTTCGATAAAGGTAGAACCGACTTCGTCACTATATGTCTGAAGGATGGCCTTTGGATCCAAGCCCAGCTTACGGCTTAAAGAGTTAAGGTAGCCACGAACGTAAGCTTCCACTTTAAAAGCCTTCCAGTCGCTAGCTTCGATTTTCTGAATAATCGAAACCGAGATTTTAGTGCGTTCCGAAAGGTCTTCAATAGAAAGTCCTTGAGATTCACGAACGCGTGCAAGAAAATCGCCAAGGCGTTCGTCGGGATTCTTCTCATCCATTTGAATCATTTAGTTATACCTTAACTTGTAAGCTATGTAACATTTCTAATGTACATGCAACAGGTAACCCAACCACGTTGTAGTAACATCCATTGATGGACTTGATCAGGCGCGCACCATTCGTCTGAATGCCGTATGCACCCGCCTTGTCCATCGGGTCCTTAGAATTTACATAATCTTCAAGCTCTTGTCTTGTGCAGTTTCTAAAAATGACCTCCGTTTTCTCCTCGGAGGCAGCAACGACCTTTCCAGCTTTGGCCACAGCCACTCCGGTTATGACCAGGTGTCCACGGTTATTTAGTTTATTCAATATTTCAAGAGCGTTCGCCGCCGACTTGGGTTTTCCAAGTGGTTCGCCATCCAAAAAGACAAGCGTATCAAAGCCGAGGACGTAGGCATCGGGTTCCTGGCGGGACACTGACACTGCCTTAGCACAGGCATTTTCACGCGGAAAGTCCAGAGGATTTTTACTTGTCGGTTTTTCGTCTTCGCCCGAAACGACTACGCGGAACGGGATTCCAAGTTGCTTCAGGATTTCGGAACGGCGCGGAGATCCGCTAGCAAGGATTATTTCTGTATTATTCATATTCAACTGTTAGTCATTCGTCTTTGTTTTACAGCAATGGGGTATGAGGTCGCTCGTAAACTCGCTTTGGGGTCGCTACGCTTTGGGCACCTATGCAAAAGCCCATACCTCAAAGGGGCATAAGCCCCGAGCCCATTCCCCACAGCCATTAGTCATAGCTCTTCGTATCGGTGCTACCGGCATTCAGCTTGATGTCCGGCAGGTCACGTACGTAAATGGAGAAGCTCCAACCGGCAGCAGGTCCCGTCGGAGTCCACGTAAAGTCGAGTTGCCAGCAATGCAACGTGCGGTTGAACGTAAACTCGTGCGACACGAACTTGCCTTCGTTGTAATCATAACGCGTACTGTAAGAAACGTTCCAGTTGACCGTCGGCTGGAATGTTGCCGAGATTCCGGTCGAATGGTTTATGTTATCCTTAAACAAATTCTTTGCCACACGGGTACTGCTGAACGAATAACGGTAATCCAGGCTCAAGGACCACTTCAGCATTTCGTACTTTTCCATCTGCGACGGAAGGCCGCCGTTGAACGTTCCGCTCCAATGGAAGTTCTTTGAAAGTTCATAGCCCCAGTACGTGAGTTCCGGGAAACGGACCTTGTTCGGATTCGTATCGTACTTGTGATAGAAGCTGTGACGGGTGTTGATGGTGAACATGTAGTCCGGCAAAATCTGGAAACCAAACGACGACGAAATGTCCGAGAAGTTGAGCGAATCGGCCGCAAAATTGTACGAGAAGCTGTGCCTTGTCGTAAGCAAACGGCGCGTACCGTACTGGTCTTCGACGGCTTTTGCCTTTTTCGTAGAATCACCACGAGTCGTATCGACATGGCCAGCCACCTTGAGGTACTTGATGTCGAAGTCGTTGCTCAGGCTAAAGCCGACCGTCTGCTGCTTTTCCTGATACGCATACTGCCCAAGGAGCGGATGCGGGGCGAACTTCTTGACGGTATCGATCTCCGGGGCGTAGGTATAAGAAATGCTCGGAGAAAGCACGTGGCGCACACCCGTGAACCTTCCGATTTCCGGCACCCAGATACCGTAAAGCTTGGTATCGGCGGTGAGGCTGTAGTTGTGGTTGTAGGCCACTTCACCATAGCTACCTTCATCCGGATTAAAGCTCATATAGCGCTTTCTCAAGTGCAACGAGTCGTTCGGATTGCGCCAGGATGTACCCGTCCAATACCCGGAGAATGTCGCCCTCGGGGTAATGTTGATGACATTGAACAGACGGCCAGAATAGTCGAGCGTATAGGTTCCCGCATAACCGACATAGTGGGCGGTCGTGTCCTCGTCCAGCGTCTCATCCTTGTCACGGCGCATGTAGTAGTTAAAGCGGTTCGTAAAGCTGTAGTTGAACTTTTCGAGGAACGACTGGAACGAACCATCCTCGGCAGCCACCTCGCCTTCTTCCAGTTCAAAGTTGAAGAGGTTTCCGCTCATGCGGAACTGGATATCGGGCAAGTTGCGTTCGAGCATGCCGGTCGTCAAGTTGTGGTTCTGCGAGACCTTGACCGTCAAGCTCTTGTTGTTGCCGAACTTACCGGAATAAGCAAGCGAGGCATTTGCCTGCTGGTTCAAAATCGTGCTGGCTTCAAGCGAGTTATCCTTACGGACACTCCTGTTGCTCACAAAGGAACCCTGACCGCTCAAAGTATGCTTGGCATCAGGAGTCAAGTTCTGGTTGTGCTGGAACGAAATATCGTAATTGCTACGGGCAAAGTCGAATTCCTCAAGGTAGCTCGTGTACTTCAAGTAACCGTCCAGCAAGTAGCGCTTCTTGTAGCGAATTTCGCCAGAAAGCGTAGAACGTTCAAACCGCGCCTCGTCACCTTCAATAATGTCAGCAGAAATCGTCGCATCCCAATAATCATTCGCGGCGTAGTAGAAACCGATATTGCGCAAGTAGTAGCCCTGTTTCTGGTCACCACCGAACTTGGGCGTCAAAAGGCCCGACTTGCGCCCGCTCTTGAGAGGAGCGACGATCATCGGGAGAACCGCCACAGGCACATCGGCAATGTTCAGCACCACCGGACGCGCGGTAATGGTTTCTTTGGGCTTCACCACCATACGGCGGCCATAGAAGTAGAAGTGCTGGTGCGTCGTATCGTTACACGTACTAAAATCACCGCGGACAATCTGGATTCTCGTATCGGGCAGGCGACGGACTTCCATACCGTTCAGCTGCTGGTTGTCCTGGAACGTCGTTGCGTAATAGACTTCACCAATCTTGGACTTGAGATTGTACTTGAGGCGCATCCCCGACAAGGACGGGTTCTTGGATTCACGGAGTACGGGACTGCCAGATGCGGCAAGGATCTCGTTCTTCTGGTCCATCCAGATGGTATCGGATTCAAGCGTTGCCGTACGGTACTTGAGCTGAGCCGACTTGTTCAGGTTGAATGTCGATGTTTCGACATCATAGACCAAGTCCACGGCGTGATACTCAATCGTATCCACCCCAGTCGTATCGTTCATCCAGTCGACTTCGGTCGTGTCTTCTACAGGCTGTTCACGTTCTTCAAGTTCAAAACGGGTCATGTCCTCGCCGTACGAGCAAGGAGCAAAGACCGCAGCAATCAGAAAAGCAAAAACGGCCCACAGATAACGATGGGTTGCGGATAAAATCACGGTTCCACAAAATAGCAAAAAAGAACGCCCCAAAACCAGGAGCGTCCTTTTAAACTTGTGATAATAAAGCCAGCTCGGCGAGAACCGAGAAGCCCGATTACTTCAGCACAGCGTTCGTACCGCTAACAGCGCCATTGTGGTCAATGGAAATAACGTAGCGGCCGCTCGGAACCTGGGAGCCATCCCAGTTGAGCGTGTTGACGCCAGCCATGGCGTTGTCGAGGTTCAGAGTCGTCACCAGTTCGCCATCGGCATTCATGATGGAAATAACGGCACGGCCCTTGGACTTGAGCGTAAACGAAATGGCCTTGCGGTTGAAGAGGCGGAGGCTTGCGTCGCCCGTGCGGACAGCGGTCGGCTTAGAAATCTTCGGAGAAGACTTGGCCTTTTCAACATAAATGCCGTTAACACTTGCGGATTCGACAGCCACATCCTTCTTGATGAGGTTACCGCGGCTAAGGACAGCGACGAGCTGCTTGTCGTTTTCGGTAGCGCTAGCAAACGTTTCGAGTTCCTGGACGTTCACGCGTTCCTTGTCGCCATACCAGCTCTTGACAGCCTTGTTGTCCAAGTCCTTCACCGTGATCTGGGCACGGCGAATCACCGTGGAGTAAGATTCACCATTGCTCGTGTAGGTGATTTCGAGCGGCTTGTTTACCTGGCCGCGAAGCTTGGACTTAGAAAATTCAATGTCCTGACCCTTGAGGCTTACGCCGTCAACAGACGTAATGATGTCACCAGCCTGGAGATTGGTCTCTGCAGCCGGAGTACCCGGGATCACTTCTGCCACATGGACGCCGTCCTTCACCTGGTAAATGGTAATGCCGACGCCACCAAAGGATTCGTCAGCCATGAGCGGAGCAGTCATCATTGCAGCAATCAGAGAAGCCTTCACAAAACGATTCATAATAATCTCCTTAAATTTCACATTTAATATATAATAAAAAAATTCCTTTTCAAGCGAAAATCGGTCCGAAAATGGCGCATTCGGACGCTTTTTTCGAGGATTTTCCAAGATCATTGCTTGGATTTCAAAATTTTGAGTTCGTAGGCGTTCTGGGGCATATAGCTGAAGTCCTTCGTAGACCTCCATCCACGCCCTCCCCAACAGACATAGCAGTCGGAATCATTCGCACAGGCATACGTTTCCTTTTTGCTAATGAGACAAGGGCCAAGTTCGTAATCAAGCTCACTGAACAACCGAATATACATATCGGAGTCTTTATCGCAAAGCAGGCTATCCTGATAATGTTTAGAAAGTTTATTCGTCACGACAGTGCGGCTACCCGCATCTTCGCAAAGTTTTACACCGAGGAAATTCTTGAGGAGCTGCTTTTGGCTACCGTAAAAAAAGTTACTGTCCAGCATACGGTCCACTTTTTCAACAAGGCCTGCAGTATCAACGGTTCCATCCGAGAATCGGTCCCTAAATTTGTTGAGTTCGCCCATATTAAACTGATTTGAGAAAACAAGCTTTTTCAAATTATCATCAGAGCAAGAATCCCCACCCCATATACGTTCCAGTTCACTACGGGCCGTCTTCTGTGCCGGAATATACGGGAACCCATCCTTCACCAACTGTTCCACTCGTTTCTGAGTTACATGGGAGCAAAGGTTTAGCGTGGGGGCATCCAAATCAAGATTCTGTTCGACAAAGTATTCCAAACCCGATACAGAATCCTTGTATGCGTCATAGGAAATCCGAAGCCGGACCCATACAAACTTCGATGGAAGGTTTGCCTTGGTCAAGTCCACATAATAATACTGGGTCGTGTAACTCGGATGGTAATGTTTCGTTTCCCCGATTTCAACCGGCAGTTCCTCGGACGAAGTGATATCAAAAAGCGAATCCAGTTCGTAAGCGACAACGGAAAAAGAAGAACCCCCATTCAGAGTTCCAATATTCAGAATCTGCGAACCGGAATAATCCACAAACTTACTGACATCCATAAAATTGGTGTCATCGCCATCAGAACAGGACCAAAAAACAAGGGCAAAAAGTAAAACAATATATTTCAAAATCTACCCCCATATAGGATCAATATGGTAATCGACCCATTCTTCGTATTCGCTCTGGCCTATTTGAACATTCCAGTCCAGCGAGAGCCCCTTAGCATCTATCTTGAGATTAAAATGATGGAACACGCTCACGTCGCCCTTGGCGCCAACGATATCGGAATTCTTTAGACTCGAGATGGAAAATTCTTCTGGTTTTATCAGGCGTGAGTATTCATAATTCCTGCTATGCACCACAATCTTATCGGCATCATGACAATCGTAGGTGTTACAGTTATAAATATCGATATACAAATAGAAGGTATGGCGTCTGTCTTGCCAATCATAAAAAGGCAACGTCTTCATCTCAAAATCCAGATAGACATCGACATAAATGGTCAAGGGTTCATAAGTTTTTTGTTCAGATGTTCCACTAGAGACATCAAAACCGAAAGATTCAGGTTTGTACATAACATCCGCACAAGAAAGATTCTTGCATTCGGCATCGCTATCTTCGGCAAGCGCATATATCAGGGAATCTAGGTAATCGAATTGGGTTTCCCCATTCGGAACAACCTTCGTAATATTGTCCCGAAACGTTTCATAGCCACCGGAACAACCAACGACTAAGGACAATACTATTGCAGAGAGCAATATCTTTACAACTTTAGAGTTTATCATATTTTTAATATACAAAATTACGTCAAGGCAAGGACTTTCCCCTCCCATTTCACACAACTGAATGTAGAGCCCAATCAAATGTGAATAGCCTCGGCACAGGCACTTGACATACTGCACAGATGTATCTAAATTCCCTTAAAAATTCTAGAATCCGTAAAAATCAATGCAGACCCCGCTACAAGTTTTAAAGACAGTTTTTGGCTACGATTCGTTTAGACCGCAACAAGAAGAAATCATCAACCATGTTCTAGCCCGCAAAGATGCCCTGGTACTGATGCCCACGGGCGGCGGCAAATCGCTCTGCTACCAAATTCCGGCATTGGTTTTTGAAGGATCCACGGTCATCATATCGCCGCTCCTTTCGCTGATGAAGGACCAGGTCGATGCGCTCAACGCAAGCGGAATTGCCGCGGCAGCACTCAACAGCTCCAATTCCGAAGGTGAAATCATCGATATCCGGAGGCAAGCGGAATCCGGCAAACTGAAGATCCTTTACATTTCGCCGGAACGATTGCAAAGAGAAATTCCCTGGCTGCAACGGATAAACATTCCCCTGTTCGCCATAGACGAAGCACACTGCATATCGCAATGGGGTCACGACTTTCGACCCGAGTACACGCAGCTCGGATGCCTGCATCAAAAATTTCCGAAAGCCACCATTATGGCGTTGACCGCCACGGCAGACAAGCTGACCAAGGAAGACATCATCCATCAACTCGGGCTAAATGCGCACAAAGTATTCATCAGTTCTTTTGACAGACCAAACCTGAGCCTAGAAGTAAAGCGAGGCTATTCAAGCCTCGAAAAGATCCGTGAAATTTTATCCATCATTTCGCGACACAAAGGCGATTCAGGAATCGTCTACTGTTTATCGCGAAAGAATACCGAAAAAGTGGCGCAGCTCCTCTTAGAAAAAGGCGTTCGCGCCATGGCATACCACGCAGGGATGACCACGGATGAACGGAATTCCGTTCAGGAAGAATTCATCAACGATAAAATTGACGTTGTCTGCGCCACGATTGCATTCGGTATGGGGATCGACAAAAGCAACGTCCGGTTCGTCATCCACTACAACTTGCCCAAGAGCATCGAAAGCTTTTATCAAGAAATCGGCCGCGCAGGTCGCGACGGATTACCTTCTGAAACAGTACTGTTCTACAACTTCCAGGACATCGTGACTCTCCGCAGCTTCGTCAACGCGAGCGGTCAAAAAGAAATCAATTCCGAGAAGCTGGACCGTATGCAGGAATACGCCGAGTCCTTGATTTGCCGCCGACGCATCTTGCTGAATTATTTTGGAGAAAGCAGCAACAGCGACTGCGGCAACTGCGACATCTGCAAAAGGCCGCCCCGCCGTTTTAACGGAACCATCCTCGTGCAAAAGGCACTTTCGGCCATCAAGAGAACGAACGAGCAAATCGGATTTACGATGACCGCACAGATTCTCAAGGGATTCAGCAGCGAAGAGATCGTGCAAAACGGATACGACAAAATCAAGACATTTGGAGCAGGATCAGGTACCACATTAAAGCATTGGTACGACTATCTTTTGCAAATGCTCCATTTGGGATTCATCGAGATTGCCTACAACGAATCCAACCACTTAAAAATCACCGAAAGCGGAAACGACGTTCTCTTTGGGAAAAAGCGCACGGAATTGGCAATTCCCGTCGACAGAGAGCCAGAAAAAGAATCCCGTTCTCAGCGCAAACAAAAATTCAGCAGCAAGAGCTTTGTAAACGAACCCGACGCCAACGACGACTTATTCGAAGTGCTTCGCAAGACGCGCAGACAAATCGCCGAGGAAAACAACTGGCCCGCCTACGTCGTACTTTCGGACCGCACCTTGAGAGATCTTGTGGCAACGCCGCCCCTGTCCTTAGACGACCTTTATAGCGTTTACGGATTCGGTGAAAGGAAAATCGAGATGTTCGGCCAACGGTTTGTTGACGCCGTCAGGGATTACTTGAAGCAGTGAGTGAAGCCTTAAAAAAGGTGATCCCGGCACAAGGCCGGGATGACATCGCGTCCGGGATGACAAGCCGTTTTTATGCAGTTTACATTTATTCGAAACGCTTCAGGATTTGACGAAGTTCGTCGTAGTCCATTTCAGAGCAATATTCTTTCAGGTCAGCTTCATGGTCGTCCAAAGAACCCTCGTCAATTTCAGTGACGATCGTGGTATTGGCGCCACATTCAACGGTCATACCACTCCAATCCTCAGCCTCTGACTTATAGACCGAGCAATTGTATGCATTAGCTTTAGACGAAGCAAACCAATATTCAGACACTATGCTGAGATAGCGTCCCGAGCCCTTCTTAACGGTAATTTTTGCGGTAGCCTTACCGTCAACGCCCATATCGCTCCACACAGAGTTTTCGTCTCTAGAAACGGTGCAGTATTCACCAGAAGCCGGGAGACCCGCATTTTGAGAGGTTGCGGAAGAAGAATTTTGAGAAGTTGCGGAAGAAGAAAAATCGACCACAGGTACAGTTGTCGAAGATCCGCTCGTAATGGATTGCGGATCATCATCTACAGATTGCGGATAACCGGTCAAAGCAGCGTCGTCCTTCCCAGATGCATTTGAAGACGCATTCGTCCAACTATCATCGCTACAAGCAACAAAAGTAGCCACACCAAGGGCGAGGCCCAAAATTTTCAATTTTTCCAACTTCATATTTTCTCCTTTTCTGTATTGCAAAATTTATTCCGTCATTTCACGGGATTCTTCGTAAGACGGGCGATCGTCTTCGTAATCCTTGATGCTCTTGTCGCCAGGAACAACGATAAGTCCGAGCGTCACCGGTTCACCCTTCAAATTGATGTAGGCTTCCAGATAGAGTGTCGTGGAGAGGCGAATGAGGCGGAGGTCCATCATAGTGCCGCCCTTGTGGATGCTCATCGGATCACGATTGAAGAAGAGGAACTTTTTGTTGATGTATTCAAAGCGGTCTTTTTCGTAGTTGATGGACCATTCGGTATCGCCATCGTTTTCTTGACGGTAAGTGCAACGGTCATTATCGATATCGCATTCAAAGCTAGCGCTTTCCTGATAGCGCTTGTTCCATTCGCGGCTGAAGGCGCAGGACTGCACGCGAGAACCGCCATTGCGCTTTTTGTTCAGCTGGTCATTGATGACCACATAGTCCATCTTCATGTTCTTGACTTGATTGTAGACGTTCATGAGGATGATGTAGGCTTCGATGTCCTTGGGGCACTTGCCGGTAAGGTTCACGTCTTCATGAGCCTTGAGGAGTGTCTGCTGCAAGTCAATGTCGATGGCATCCGGAATTTCGCTTTTCTTGATCTTTTCAAGCGTTTCCTTAGGCGGAACGTACACAATTTTGTCACCCTTCTTAATGGCATAGCCAAGCTGGTCGCGAACGTAGTCCAAGCACTGCTGCACGTGAATGTGAACGGTATTCGAGCCACCCGAAACAAAGTCGACGCCAATACGCACGTTCCATTCGTCGGCCGTATTTTTCGCATTCTTTTCAAGTTCGCAGAACGGATCTTCACGAACACCATCCACAAAAATCATATTGACGTGAAGTTTCGTCACGAGGGATTCTTCCTTGTTCAAGGCACTTCCCATACTCCAGAACTTCGGATTCAAGCGGAGGACTTCGGCAAAAGCCTTGTCGCCATCGAATGCCGGCAACAGCGAATCGTTACGGGCATTCTTCTCTTGCATCAGTTCGGAATAGGACGTTTTGACATCCATATTGTTAAACGAGTTGCGAGCCGCGGCAGAAAACGCCGACGTGGCAAGCAGCGAAACCATCAAGACAACCGACAAACGTATAGAAAACATTTTCCCTCTCCTATTTTTTCAAAAACTTTTTGACAGCAAAGTTCAGCAGGTACAAAACGACTCCGCCCGCAATAATCGTGGGGCCCACGACAAAGTTCATCTGGCAAGCGACCAAAAGTCCTGCGACCACGAGAACAAGCGAAACGATGACAGAAATGATCATCATCTGCAACAAGTTTTTCGCATAGGATTCCGCAATGTAGGCGGGAATCGTCAAAAGCGCAATCACGAGAATCATCCCCACAGCCTGCACGGCAATCACGACCGTGAGCGCAATGAGCGCAATCAAGAGCATGTAGTAATTCAGCACAGGGATGCCACGGACACGGGCAAATTCCGGGTCATACGAGATCGAAAGGAAATTGCGGTAGCAGAACGAGACCGCCCCCAGGATGAACACAAGCAAAGCCCCCATCCACCACAAAAGTTCCGTCGGTACAGTCAAGAGGCTACCGAACAAGAAGCTCATCATTTCGCCGCTGTAGCCAGGCGTAAGGTCCGTCAGGATCACGCCGAGCGCCATGCCCGCCGCCCAGATAATCCCGATGAAGGTATCCGAACGCTTGCGATCACGCCAAGTGAGGGCGCCCATGAGCATTGCACAAGCAAGCGCAAAACCAAGCGCACCAAGCATCGGCGAAAAACCAATAAAACAGGCAAGCCCAACCCCACCGAACGAAGCATGCGCCACACCACCCGAAAGCGAGACCAACCGGTTGACAACAACATACGTTCCCATGACTCCGCAAGCGATAGCGACAAGCACCGCCGCGACAAGAGCGTTCTGCATAAAATCCATGGAAAGTAAATCGAGCATAGGGATATGGGGTTATTGATTAGTGGTTAGGAACAAGCATTTCCTTTAAATTTAGTAAATGCGGGATGTGAAAATCCACCCAACTCGGAGACTGAATGTTCGGATTCACGAGAACGGTCGTCCAGCCACGTTCATGAGCGGGTTCCAAATTGCGGAGCGAATCTTCGAGCAAGACGATTTGGGACTTGTCCAAAGAAGTTTCATCTTGAAGCAAGCCGTGCGCACCGAGCCATTTTTCGACTTTTTCGTAAGCGCTCATATGCGGTTTTCCTTCCCAGTTCATCAGCTTGAGGTCAAAAACATCCTCGATAGCGGATTCGATTTTCATATGCGCCATACCAGCTCGGCTCCAGTCTCCACGCCCGTTCGTAAATACCAAACGGTGGCCTTCAAGGTCCTGCAACAGCGACAACTTTTCGGGAGATTCCTTCGGGTACGTCAAAAATTCCGGTTCATGGATAAAGTCAAAGAACTCATCAGGATCCGTATGATGCAACGCCATAAGCCCCGAAAGCGTCGTTCCGAAGCGTTCCAAATAATCGGTACGGACCTTGTGCGCCGTTTCAAAATCACAGCCCACCACATTCTGCACAAACAGCGAAATGCGATGATCCAAGGATGTCAAGACAAAGCGTTCTTCTTCGCCATAAAGCGTCAGGTCGTAATCGAACAGCCAGATTTTCGAGGAATCGTTTCTAATGCCGATGTTCATCAATAGCCCATGGCAAGCCCGCCAATTTGACGAGCCAAGTATGTAGCGTAGTTATCGGTCATACCGCTCACAAAGTCGAGTACCTGGTGGTAGGCTTCGGCAGTCGTAACACTCTGGCCAATCTTAGCTTGCCCAATCAAGCGGACAATGCGGTTGGCGCGGTAAGAATTGCGGTCATTCTGACGATAATCGTAAACACCATTGATGAACGCATCGAGTACCGTGCTAAGCGTCGTGTAGCTACCGACTTCGAGTTCCGTCTTGCGACGGTCCGGGTAAATACGTTCTACGCCAAGGCGTTTTGCAATACGGATGCCTTCCATAGTATCGGTACGGGAAAGGTCAATCAAATGCTTATCGAGAGCCCCTTCCATAATCTGGTCATAATGCTTCACAAAGAGGACGGCCACGTCGTCAATCAAGTTCTGGATGGCGCGCCCGCGAATGCTGCTGAGGAAGTCTCTAAAGTTCTGACCGTTTTCTTCGAATTCGCGGTCGATGTCCACTTCGGGACCGCACAAAAAGCTGAACATATTGCGCACGTCACCGAACGTGAGAATTCCCAACTCAATAGCGTCTTCGACGTCAAGAATGGAATAGCAGATATCATCAGCAGCTTCCATCAGGTACACAAGCGGATGACGCGCCCACACGCCGTTTTTCACTTCGGGGATTCCGAGAATTTCGGCCGTTTCGCGGTAAAGTTCGGCTTCGGTCTGGAACAAGCTCGTCGGATTGCCGTAATAGGCAAGACGCGGGTACTTGATCATAGAACCGATGGTTGCATACGTGAGGCGCATTCCACCGTCAAGGAAGTGGTATTCCAACTTGCTCAAAATGCGATGGCCTTGCGCATTGCCGTCAAAGTTTTCGAAGTCTGCAATTTCCTTTTTGCTCATTTCGGACATCGGTGCCGAATTGCGATTCTTGCGGAACCATTCGCGGATAGCCGCTTCGCCAGCATGACCGAACGGCGGGTTTCCAATATCGTGAGCCAAGCAAGCCGACTGCACGATTGTACCGAACTGGTATTCGTTCACGTACTTTGGCAAGTGCTTTTTAATCAGGTGATACACCGTGATCGCGAGGCTTCGACCAACGCTCGAAACTTCAAGGCTGTGCGTCAAACGGCTGTGGACGTGGTCGTTCACCGAGAACGGATGAACCTGTGTTTTGCGCCCCAGGCGACGGAAAGCTGTAGAAAAAACAATACGGTCGTAATCGCGATGAAAATCAGAACGGTTCGGATCCGGATCGGCCGGGTGACCGTAACGCGTTGCAGAGAGTAGCGTATCCCATTGTAACATATAACAAATATAGCAATAAGGAGATCAGCAATGGGGTCGCACCTTCGGTGCTTTGAGCTATGGGGTATGGGCTTTTTATAATGCTGTTCCGGCGTCGACCCAGACGAATTTTTGGTTATCGAGCTTTTGTTCGCCATCATAACGGTAAGCGGCAAGGCGACCATCGCCACGGTAACCGGCCACACTATAATCCAAGCAGCAGACGTTATCACGAATCAGTTCCGGAAACCCCGTCAACCAATAATGTCCAAAGAAAACCGGACGTTCATTTTGACCGTAAAAATCACGTTCATGAACTTCGGCGGGCACATCAACCGGCGGCAATTCTACTCCCGGCTGAAAACTCAGTTCGCGCAAGTTAGCATTTTTCGGATCGATCCACCAGCAAAGGCGAGTACGTTTGCGAAGCACACCTTCCCCATCGCGGAACGTGATGCCATCGGTCAAGTCCATCTCCGGACCTTTCAAGAAAATGCTTATCGGAAAGTAGAGCGAATCACCGTATTCGTTGTACTTGTCGTTCGCCCTGGCAATGAGTTCATCAAAGTCGCCATCTGCAAAAGACTGGATGCCCTGAGCCTTGAGCATATCGGCGCATTTCATATCAAAGCAAGCATGCTGCGCACGGAACGCATCTGTTTCCAAATAGAACGGGAGCGTCTTTAAAAAGTCGAGCATTTCCATGAACTCGGCTTTACGTCCACGATAGCTTTCGACGGTCTTCACGTGGATCGCTACTTTGTTAAAAGTATGTTCGCGCAAGTAGCCGCCATGCACGCAATGGATTTCACGACCACCACGCCCGTTCTCCTGCCAAAAGCTCAAGGCATTGAACTCGTGATTGCCCATCAGCGCCACAGCAGACCCCGCATCACGCATAGCCCGCACGAGGTTCACCGTTTCGCGCACTTGACTTCCGCGATCGATGTAGTCACCCAAAAAGACGACCATTCGGGCATTCCCGGGATAGCGATAAGCCCCTTCCCGGTAAGTGTAGCCCAGCTTTTCAAGGAGCGCTACGAGTTCATCGTAGTGCCCATGAATATCGCCAATGAAGTCAATGCTTGATTCCATTAAACAGCAATCGGAGCCTTGATGGTCGGCCACGGATCGTAATTGACAAGTTCAAAGTCTTCGAACTTGAATTCGAACAAGTCCTTTACATCGGGATTGACCTTCATCGTCGGGAGCGCGCGCGGTTCACGCGAAAGCTGTTCACGAGCCTGGTCAAAGTGGTTGCTGTACAAGTGGAGGTCGCCAAAGGTATGCACAAATTCGCCGGCCTCATAACCGCAAACCTGAGCCATCATCATCGTCAAAAGCGAGTAAGAAGCGATGTTGAACGGCACGCCAAGGAACATGTCGGCACTACGCTGGTACAGCTGGCAGCTGAGCTTACGCTTGCCGCTTGCGCCTACACCGCCCACGTAGAACTGGAACAGGCAATGGCAAGGCGGAAGGGCCATTTTGTCGACTTCGGCAACGTTCCAGGCGCAAACGAGGTGACGGCGGGAATCGGGATTGTTCTTGAGGCTATTGATGAGGTTTGCAATCTGGTCGATGTGTCCTCCATCAGGGGTCGGCCAGCTGCGCCACTGGTGTCCATAGACCGGACCCAGGTCGCCATTTTCGTCGGCCCATTCGTCCCAAATCGTAACCTTATTGTCGTGCAAGTACTTGATGTTCGTATCGCCCTTCAAGAACCACAGCAATTCATGGATGATGCTGCGCAAGTGGAGCTTCTTTGTCGTAAGGCACGGGAAGCCCTTGGAAAGGTCAAATCGAATCTGGCGGCCGAAAACCGAACGCGTGCCGGTGCCGGTACGGTCAGAACGGTCCACGCCATTGTCAATAATGTCTTGGAGAAGGTCTAAATATTGCTTCATATTTATTAATGTAATAAAAAGGCGATCCCGGCATCCCGGAATAAATCCGGGACAGGCTCCAGCCGGGATGACAATGTAAGGGATATGGGCAATTCACCCTAATCCCATACTAAACGGCTTCGTCGGTTCCAAACAGGTCGACGCGCTTGTACTGCTTCACGACCTTGCCTTCGACTTCGGCGGCATTCTGCAACAGAAGCTTGTTGAGGGCCTGCAAAATCAAGTCCTGAGTATGCTTGGGCACGGGCTTCTTGCCAAGGCGGGCCTTCTGCACCATCTTGTGGTTCAAGTTAACGGGGAGCATTTCGACGAGGTCGTGATTGCTAAAGTTATTGGCGGTTAAAATTTCATCGAGTTTTGTCATATTGCAAATGTAGAAATCTAGGAAGGTGATCCCGGCACTGAGGCCGGGATGACACGCTGGGGGAACCGAGCAAGGTGATGCCGGAACGGAGTCCGGCATGACAGCGAACGCGGGATGACATTGAAAAAAGCCCTGGGCGAATGCCCAGGGCTTTTGGTTTAAGACTTTGGAATCAGGTCTTAGTCACCGACGTAGTTGCTTTCGCACTTCATACCGTCATTTTCCGGTGTGACGAAGTGCATTTCAATACGGCGGTTCATTTCGCGACCGTCTGCCGTGGAGTTGTCGTCAACCGGGCAGGTAGAGCCGAGACCGATAGCCTTGATGCGATCCTTAGCTACGCCGAACTTCGTGAGCTGCTTCATAACGGCCTTAGCACGGCGGTCAGAGAGCTTGAGGTTCTTCTTGGCCTTACCGCGGTTGTCGGTATGACCCTGGATCACAATCTTGAGTTCCTTGTAAGCGTCGTCTTCCTTGAGCTTCTGGGCGATACCCTTAAGGATTCTCTTAGCATTTGCGTTGACAGTAGCAGAGCCGCTCTTGAAGGAGATACCTTCGAGCTTTTCGACCTTCTTCTTCGGGCATCCGAATCCATCGTCACCTGCTTCAGCCGGGCAGCGGTCGAGACCAGCGCAGACACCTTCGAAGAGGTTGAACATATTTCTTTCGGTGACCCATGCATCGCAGACGCCGTCCTTATCAAGGTCCGGATCCGGGAGTGCGCAACCATCATTTGCAGCCGGGCCGTGTTCGAGCGGGCACTTGTCGAGACCCTTGCAGGACTTGGAGATGAACCATTCCTTAGCAACGGATTCGTCTTCAGCAGCCTTTTCGAAGTAGTAGCCAAGCTTCTTCTGGACAACCCATTCGTCGCACATGCCGTCGCCGTCAGAGTCCGGATCATCCCACGGACAACCCTTGTTGGCAGCAGCACCGGCTTCACCCGGACACATGTCGTAGCCCTTGCAGACGCCGGCATACTGATCGAGCTTGTTCTTGTCGGTGACCCACGGAGAGCAGAGACCGTCGCCATCCGGATCCGGATTGTCTTCCGGGCAACCGTTGTTCATGAGCGTACCAGCCTGTGCCGGGCACTGGTCAATACCTTCGCAAATATCCTTGAACTGGTCAAGCTGACCCTTCTGGCTGACCCAACCATCGCAAACGCCATCCTTGTCGGCATCCGGATCGTCCGTCGGGCAACCATTGGTGCTATTACCCTTTTCGTTCGGGCACTGGTCGATGCCTTCGCAAACGTTGCGGAATTCATCAAGCATACCCTTTTCAGAAACCCAAGCATCGCAAATACCGTCTTCGTCGGTATCCGGGCTACCCATCGGGCAACCAGCATTCAAACGATGACCGTAGTCGCTCGGGCAGCGGTCTTCAGCATCAGGAACTCCATCGCCATCGCGGTCCTGCGGCATGAGGTAGCCAGACCATGTAAGGCCACCGAACACCGTCATTTCCGGGTTGACGCGAGTCTTCGTGATTCTCACGCCTTCTGCATAGGCTTCGTCGCCTCTGAGAACTTGGATGTTATGAACAAAATTCTTGTTACCAACGTAAATAGAAGCACCGAGCTGGATGTCAAGACCGATCGGCGTGTGGAACACGGCACCACCGGTGACCTGCTTCATATCGAGCTTTTCGCTGAAATTGTAGGTCAGATCGCCGTAAGTAGCGCTCCATTCGTAAGCCTTCGTCTGGAAGTCCATGTAGAATTCACCGAAGAAGGACAAGAAGTCCAACAGGTAGAATTCAGCAGCGGCACTTGCAAACGGGAAGGACTGATAGTCCTTGTCCAAAGAGTAGCGGTAACCACCGTTCAAGTGGAAGAGGAGGGCAGCGAGATCAACCTTGGCAAGGTCAATCGTCACAGCGAGGCCGCCCGTCAAGACAGACTTGGGAGAACCGTAAGCATAAGCCACGCCATCCTTACGGATGTATTCCGGTTCACGGACCCAAAGACCCTGTTCCTTGTCCTTGGAGGTGTTGAGAGAAAAACGACCGAAAGCAGCCACGTCGACCGGCTGGTCAGACGGAAGCGGTGCGCGAGCCTTGAGGTTCAAGGTCACGTTACCGATGTAAGCCTTCTTCGTTGCAGCACCGTTGCCACCAAGAGTTTCGTTGCTGCCGAGGATATTGCCCTTGAACTGGTCCAAGTAGACCGGCAACGTAGCACCGAAGTCGAAGTAGTCCCAAAGGCCAATAGCAAGACCGACGTAAGCGGAAACGCCCTTATAGCCGGAAACATCAGACTGCTTGCCATCTGCGGTTCTCTGCAAAGTGTAGTGAACCTGCTGAGCTTCAGGCACGCCATCAGTCATAGGCTGGAACATCTTATTTCCGAAAGCGTAATTAGCCAAAGCGGAGAAGACAAGTTTTGAATGTCCAAGAGACTGTGCTGACTGCGTCTTATTGACGCCGCCAAAAGCAGTCGTATTCATCGTCTGGGCATGTTGGTCTGCAAAGGCGGAAACCGCCAATGCAAAAGCCAATCCCATAGCTACTCGTTTCATAGAGTCTCCTTATTTAGACCAACCCTTTATGGAAAGGTCATTCTAGTAATTGTTTAAGTGAAATATAACTCTTTAAAAAAAAGTCCGCAAATTTTAGCGTTTAAAAAAATTGATAAATAATACATGTTTTTTATTTTTCAGCGTTTTATTGCGAAATATTTACATAAGTCATTTAAAGAACGTACTTTCGAAAAGTTCAGGGTAGCGTCGACACAGGCTCGTAAAACCACTTCGACCAATGATGACATGATCAAGAACTGGGATCTGCAAAATCTTTCCCGATGCGCAGAGAACCCGCGTAATAGACATATCTTCGGGGCTTGGCTCTAGAGAACCCGACGGATGGTTATGCACAAAAATGACGGAGACGGCACGGTCTTCGATCGCAAGAGCAAAGGCTTCGCGCGGATGCACGGGAGTCTGGTTGACAAGCCCCGTCGTAAGTTCATGGACCCGTATAACATAATTTGCCGAGTTCAGCGAAATGACCACGAGATGTTCCTGCGACTCGTACTTCATATACGAAACACGCGATAGAATGTCCTCAGGTGACGAGACGGGAATCGCCTTATCGCTCAAGATGAAGCGCCCCGAAAGTTCCAGGCAGGCCAGAATCTGCGAGGCCTTGACCTTCCCCAGCCCGCGAATGCTCCTGAGACGCGCCAAGGACGGGACAGACGTTTCGGTTGACAAAAAATCGGCCAGATTTCGCGAAAGTTCAAAGACATCGCAATCGTGGCTGCCACTCCCCAGAATAATCGCCAACAGTTCCTCGTTACTCAAGGCGCCAACACCGGCATATTCCAGCTTTTCCCGCGGCATCAAAGTGTATTTGGATTTCGAGACCAGCGCCACCTGATTATGCATCATCAATATTTTCTCCTATAAAAACGTGTCTACTATATAAACACGCTTTTTTCAGGATTTTGTTCGCCAGTTTTTTGTTTTTTTCAAAAAAAAATCTCCCCCATTGCGGAGGAGACCTTTAAAATTCAAACAAATTCAAATTTTAGAAGAGGTAGTAGTTCACGAAGAACTGGATTGCCCACATCTTGGTCTTGTTTTCGACGACAAGCTTCTCACCGTCAATAGTGAGGACCTCGCCGTTGTAGGTGAAGTCAATCTTGTCATCCTTTTCGACACCCACAAGATCAAGAATCAAGCGAATGCCCAAATCCAATTCGTGTCCGTTGGCCCTTACAGTACCACCAAAGCCAGCGATAAAGGACGGAATGAAATCCTTGGCTTCCCACTTGTCCAGTTCTTCAGAAACTTCTTTACCTTTCCAATCCTTAAGAGCATTGCCATCTTCGTCATACCAGTCCAAAGTATGGGAGGTACCCAAATTGAAGTTGAAACGGGCACCGGCTTCAACATAGGCATACGGGAGCGGCGTAAAACGGAGTGCCACCGGAACATTCACATTGATGAGGGTACGGGATTCTTCGACCTTGTAGTTGCCATAGTATTTCGTATGACCACGACCCACTTCTCTCGATGTAAAGTTGAAACCGAAGTTCACTTCGGGAACGATACTTACAAGGTTACTCATCTTTATCTTGGCGACGCCACCGATGTCAAAGTTAACGGTAAGCCAGTCGTTTTCGCCATAATATTCCACCAGATAACGATCCGTCGGGTAATCCCAATAGGTGCCCAAGCCAAAAGCAAGGTGAAGACCCATATTGAAGGGAATGCCCTGAACACCACCACGGCTCGAAGAACGAGCATCTTCGAAGCTCTTGTATTCCGGACCATTCGACGGAAGCTTGTTGCCATAGCCATCATCGACGGAGCCCTCGACCCTTGCAGCCGGGATATCGTTACCGTAACCGTCATCTTCGGCAAAGGCATTTGCGCTAAGGCACATCATAGCAATAGCAGATGCCAAAATGAGTTTCTTCATATGTACTCCTTAAAACAAAAAATGTTATTGTATTTGAGCGAAAAATACAAAAAAAGAGTACTTCATTTCATAATCTTTATCAAAAAATTATAAAAATGTGTTGAGACTTCGTTTAGATGTCAAATTACGCACGAGAGAAGCGTTTCAGGAATGACGCCAAGCGCTTGTTCTCAGACTGGTTGAACACAAAGTCCGGCGAACCTTGTTCCACAACGACTCCCTTGTCCATAAAAATGACCTTGTTCGCCACATCGCGGGCAAACGCCATTTCATGAGTCACAATGACCATCGTCATGTGTTCTTCGGCAAGCTGCTTGATAATCTTGAGGACTTCACCCGTGAGTTCTGGATCCAAGGCACTGGTTGGTTCGTCAAAGAAAAGAATCTTCGGCTTCAGCGCCAGGGCGCGGGCAATGGACACACGCTGCTGCTGGCCACCACTGAGTTCGCAGGGATAAGACGATTCCTTGCCTTCGAGCCCCATTTCCTTGAGCAGTCGACGCCCGGTTGCTCGGGCTTTTTCACGCGGGACGCCAAGCACACGAATCGGAGCAAGCGTCAAGTTCTGGAGAACCGTCAAATGCGGAAACAAGTTGAAATTCTGGAAAACAAGACCCGTCGAAAGGCGGATTTCGCGCAAGACCTTTGTCGGGGCGTACTTGATTTTCCCTTCCTTGCCGGGAACCGGGATCACCATATCCTTGCCATCGACGCGCACCTCGCCCGCTTCGAAAGTTTCGAGCTGAGTGAGGCAACGGAGGAGCGTACTTTTACCGGAACCAGACGGGCCAATAATCGACAGCACCTCGCCTGCGTTGAGGTCGAGCGAAATATCCTTGAGCACCTGCAAGTCGCCAAAAGACTTTTTCAGATGCTTGACTTCGAGAATCGGAGCGGTCGGTTGAGATTTTTCAATAGTCATGCCGCACCTCACTTGTAATAATTCAGCTTGCGTTCAACATAAGCGAACAACACGCTCAAAAGAAGATTCGCCACGTAATAGAATACACCCGCGACAAACAGCGGATAGATGCTCGCGTAAGCGGCCTGCTGCTTTTTGGCAAGCGCAAAAAGTTCCGTCACGGCAATCACCTGCGCCAAGGAAGTATCCTTCACGAGCGTGATGACTTCGTTTGCACTGGCTGGCACGACGCGTTTGACCACCTGCGGAAGAATGATGCGATAGAACGTCTGACCACGCGTAAGGCCGAGCATTGCGGCGGCCTCGTACTGGCCCTTCGGAATGGACTGGATGCCACCACGGAAGATTTCGGCAAAATAAGCGGCATAGTTGATCGAAAACGCGACAATCACCGCCGGGAAACGGTCAAACGAAAGCTCAACGCCCGTGTATTCGCTCAAGTAGTACGAGCCAAAGTAAATCGCCACAATCTGGAGCAAAAGCGGAGTGCCGCGCATGACCGAGATGTAGAACGATACCGGGTAACGGATGATGCGGTAACGACTCATCTTGAGAACCGCCACAAGCAAGCCGAGCGGAATCGAGAACAGGAGCGTAAGCGCAAAGATGGCTAGCGTCGTGCAGAAGCCACCCCAGAGGATTGGCAAAAGCGTTGATAGTTCCGACATAAAAGAAAACCTCAGAGGCGCACTGCGCCGACCTCATACCACAAAGCTCCCGTAGGGAGCGAGCCCATACCTACTTGCCGAACCACTTGGCAGAAATTTCAGCGAACTTGCCGTCGGCCTTCATCGCAGCGAGGACGTTGTTCACGGAATCGCGGAGAGCCTGGTCCTTTTTGCGGAAGCCCACAGCGTAGACTTCGTCGGAGAGACCTTCTTCCAAGACAATGTACGGCTTGGCGTTCGTGACAATCCAGTACTTGGCAACGATTTCGTCGAGGAACACGGCATCGACACCGCCCTTGTCCAAATCCATGAGAGCCGTCTGGTTGTCGTCAAACGGAACGATTTCCTTAGCAGCCTTGCCAGCATCGGATGCGTCCAAAAGCTTCTGTGCGGTAGAACCGTTCTGCACGGCAATCTTCTTGCCAGCGAGAGCAGCGAGGTTCGTGATAGCCTTGTCCTTCACGGTGAAAATCATGCGGTTCTTGAGGTAAGCATCGCTCAAGTTCATGGCCTTGGCGCGAGCAGCATCAACGCTCATGCCGTTCCAAATGCAGTCAATCTTGCCGGTGTTCAGTTCCTGTTCCTTGGCGTCCCAGGAAATCGGCTGAGTCTTAAGCTTGATGCCCAAGCGTGCGCAAACTTCAGTTGCGAGGTCAATGTCAAAGCCCACGATGTTGTTGTCCTTGTCGCGGAAACCCATCGGCGGGAAAGAATCGTCGAGGCCGAGCACGAACACGCCGGCAGCCTTGACCTTGTTGAAGGATTCATCGGCAGCGGTCTTCGGTTCGGACTTCTGGTCGTTACAAGCAGAGAGAACAGCGGCACAAGCAAAAGCAGCAAGCATCGCAAAAATCTTTTTCATTTTTAATTCCTTTTTTTATTTCTGATGAAAATATAGGAAAGCGAGCGGTCATAACGCGCCACAAGCATGAGCAGGCTACAACTTCTTTTGGGGATTTCCCGAAAAAATGACCGATTCCCGAGAGATTTGGACGATTACGAATTACAAACAAAAAAGGGCCGCATCGCTGCGGTCCTTTTTGAAAGGCGATCCCGGAACGGAGTCCGGGATGACATGTCAGGAATTAGTCGTTTAAAACTTAATCCTTTCCATAAACCTTTTCGGCGTAGGTGACTGTTGCGCCGAGGTATTCGCGGTTCATCTTGGCGATGTAATCGACGGTGATACCCTTCGGGCAG
>JBGVAT010000178.1:0-5197 GCA_045224895.1 Fibrobacter sp. | reverse complement strand
GATGATGCAGGGGTCGAACCTGCGACCCGCTGATTAAGAGTCAGCTGCTCTACCAACTGAGCTAATCATCCATAGTCGCTTAGGACGGGCTCAATGTTAGAAATATTGAAAGCGATTGGCAAGGGGAAAGGGTCAAAATTTTTGAAAAAATTTTATTGACCACCACAAGCCTTCCGCCGATAATCTATATTCTCGCACATGAGCCAAAATTCCAACCGTCTAGACGCCTTTCTTTCGCACCTCGGAGTCGAGCGGAACCTCTCGCCCGTGACCATCCAGAGCTATCAGGAAGACCTGCGGCATTTTATCGCATGGCTAGACGAAAATGGGATCGACCTCAAGGACTTGAAGCCCGAAAAACTGGATGATTTCTTGACGTTCACCGCAGGGCAAGTGGAATACTCCCCCACATCCGTCGCCAGGCATTTTTCGAGCCTGCGCGGGTTCCTCAAGTACATGCAGAACCAGGGCGAATACGACTACAGCACCGAATCGATGCTCGCGACGCCAAAACTTGGGCATTACCTGCCAGAGTACCTCACCCGTGAAGAGGTCGACAGCGTCTTTGAGAGCGCTATGAATGGCAAGAACCCGCTCCGCGATACCGCCCTCATCGAACTGATGTACAGCGGCGGGCTTCGCATTTCAGAGACTCTCGGGATTACGCTCGCCCAAGTCGACCTGGACAACGAATGGCTCACGCCGATCGGCAAAGGAAACAAGCAACGGCTCGTACCGCTCGGAAGCAAGGCAAAAGAAAACCTTCGCGCCTGGATCCAGGAAGGCCGTCCGCTCACGCACCCGCAAGCCGACAACGTTATTCTAAACGCACACGGCAAGCCGATGAGCCGCATGGGCGCATGGAAGATTGTGCAACTCCACACGATGCACTTGAGCAAGCAGGTTTCGCCGCACACGTTCCGCCACAGCTTCGCCACGCACTGCCTCGAAGCGGGAATGGACCTGCGCGTCTTGCAAGAGCTGCTCGGCCACGCCGACATCAGCACCACCCAAATTTACACGCACATCGATAACGAACTGATCCGGCAAGAACACCGCAGTTTCCACCCACGAGAAAAGGCGCATTGACAAGCGCCTTTTTTGTATCTAAATTTTCGACAAACTTATTTTTTTCTGACAATCGGTAAAAATAATTATGAAACAAACAATTTCAGCCTTTTTCATCACGGTCTCGATGGCCGTGATGTTTCTTGTAGCCTGTAGTGACGATTCCAGCGACGAGACACTCCCAAGAGAGATCATCACGAAGGTCAACTCGATCTATGAACTAGGGAAATGTGGCGACCAAAACGAAGGCGACACCGTATATGCCCAAAAAGAAGATGCCGATTACTACTGCCACAACGAAAACTGGATACCCGTCAACGAATCTTCAAGCTCTGCAAAATCATCCAGCAGCAAGGCTAGTTCTTCGTCCAAGTCCAAGGACGAACTCAACAAGTTCACTGATCTGTGCAAGGCCTCTGGCGGTACAGCAAAAGACGGAGCCTGCGTCTGTAACAAGGAACTCTGCGACGTCGGTGCAGTCTGTAACACCATCACGGGCGTTTGCGGAAACCGGAGCAAGCCATCCGACATTTCTTCGGACTCCAAAAAAAGTTCTTCCTCTGTAGCCTCTTCAAGTTCTAAGCCAAGCTCCTCATCCAAAGCCCCCACCTTCGCCGACCTGTGCAAGGCTTCCGGCGGCACAACGAAGGACGGAGCCTGCGTCTGCAACGACGAAATCTGTGATGAAGGAGCCGTCTGCAACACCATTACGGGGGCCTGCGGTAACCAGAGCAAGCCCATCGAAATTTCTTCGGAATCCAAGTCCAGTTCTTCATCCGCATCTGCACCCACCTTTGCCGACTTGTGCAAGGCTTCTGGCGGTACAGCAAAAGACGGAGCCTGCGTTTGCAAGTCTACAGCCTGCGACGAAGGCGTTCTCTGCAACACCAAAAGCAAGGAATGCGCCAACAAGGACGCCCTTGAAAAGGAATGCAGCGACAGCTACAAGAACTCCTGCTCCAACAGCCCTGCAAATATCGGTATCGTAAAGGAATGCGTAAAGGGAGTCATCGTGAACCGTTCATGCGGCCTGGTTTCCTGTAACGAAAAAGGCACGGACTGCGGCGAATGCCTCGACGACGTCCAGACCTGTACCGAAGACAAGAAATTCCACGCAACAGTCTCCCGTTGCGAAAACGGCAAGAAGGTTTCTGAAAGTTGCGGAGACTTCTCTTGCGACCCGCGTGACAACAGTTGCGGAGAATGTACGAACTACAGGCATTCCTGCGTCAATGACGAAGAAGAAAAGGGAACCGTCTACGAATGCGTCGCAGGCGAAGCCAAAAAGGCCGTGACCATATGTGGCAATAAGTCGTGCCGTACCGACAAGCCCATCTGCGGCGAATGCTTGAATGGTGAACTGAAGTGCGACAACGACATCAACAACAACGCTATCATGTATCGCTGTGTCGATGGACAATGGGAAAGACTCCGCAACAAGTTTGACCCGCTCGACAAGGAGTATTACAAATGTCCCGTCGCTTGTAGAGAAGGCACCGATCCACAGAAGATGGAAACCGAATGCGACATAGACCAATGTTCTGATTGTGATCCTTGCTGGGGTGAGCCAATGGGCGTAGCGCCTTCCAATCCAAATCCCTGCTACGACGAGGAACGTTGCAAGAAAATCCTTGCCGAAGAAGACCCCGACTATCCGCCGTTCAGAAGTTTCGAGACTAAACAGAAATGGAAGGAACTGATTCCTAGTAAAAAGATGGCCGCAAAAACCGTTCACGGGTACAACTGGAATAATCACAAACCAGTCTCCTCTCCTGATGAACGCGTGGAAGATTTCGAATTCGACCTTACAAACGAGACGAGACACGTAACATGCAATATCCAGGGTACCTACTTCGGAGTTTGCCACAATTCCCTCCAAACCTGCATCAACACAAGTTATCACACTGGCGGATACATGGTGGTCTGCGCTAACGGTGAACTTGTTGACGAAGAGAAGGAAGGTGACGGAATTGCTTGCCATTGCGAAGATCTTGGCAATAAAAATGCATACGGATGTTGCTACACCAGAAGTGCCTGCTTCAAGCAGACCAACTGGGCGACAACCCGTTGTGCCTTGCCTAAGAACGAAGACGACGATTAAATTCATCTCCATTTTAAACGAAAAAGGAACCGCAAGGCTCCTTTTTTTGTTATTGATGTTTTGTCAACAATGAACGCAGCCCTATTCGGAGCAATCCGGAAAACTGAATATATGTTTATGATGGTGAGTTATGAGTTCTAAAATTTTAAAAATATTGTCGATTGCACTTTTGAGTGCTTACGGGAGCATTTTTGCGAGTCAAGGCCTAGCCGATGGCGCGGCCAAGTTTCTGGGCAATATTCCCGTTGAAGAAGCGGTTCCTTCCGATTTTACCGAATACTGGAACCAGATCACCTCCAATGACGAATGCGTATGGGCCCAAGTCGAAAAGAATCGTGGCGAATACGACTTTTCCAAGTGCGATGCGATTTACAACTGGGCTAAGGAGAACAGAGTCTTGTTCAAGTTCCGCACTCTCGTGTGGGGTTCACAGTACCCAGGCTGGCTCAGCAAGCTGAATGTCGAAGAAACCAAGGAAGCCATTACCGCCTGGTTCGATGCAGTTGCGGAACATTACCCCGACCTAGAAATGATCGATGTGGTAACCGAAGCTGGCCGCTCCTCGAAAAACCAGTATCATTCCGGATTTGGCGTCAACAACCATTTTATCGAAGCGCTAGGTGGCGACAACGATGGCGATTACAATTTCGTGACGACGGCCTTCAAGATGGCTCGAGAACGCTGGCCGGACGCAATACTTATTTACAACGACTACAATACATTCCAATGGCAAAGAGATGTTGGAATAAATCTTATCAATACCATCAAAAAGAACGGTGCGCCAGTCGATGGCTACGGACTGCAAGGCCATGATTTAATGACAACGGGATCAGGCCCCCAAAACTGTCTCAACCTCAACATACTTAAAAAGTACCTCCAAGAGATTATCGACAGCACGCAAATGCCATTGTACATTACCGAATACGATATCGCAACAATTAACGACAACATACAAGAAACATGCTATTCGGAACAAATTTCGCTATTTATGGAAAATGAATACATCGCAGGCATTACCCTCTGGGGCTACATCTACGGCAAGACATGGCAAAATTGCAGCACCATCGAAACAGGCTGTTCCGGCATCATCAAAGACGGAGTGGACCGCTCGGCAATGACCTGGCTCAAGCAGTATTTCGCAGAACACAAGGCCGACACCAAAAACAAGTGGATGCCGACATCCGTTTTTCCCGGAGACTCCCCTGACGCCATCAATAGCAAGGTACGCCTGCAAAAGAACACGCTCCAATCATACGACGTGTTTGACGTGAACGGGATGCGACTCGGACGCCTGCGTGCCTACACTATGGACGAGGCTGCGGCCGCCCTCAAAAGCTCTAGCGACATCAGGAGCAAAGGCATCTACTTGCTCCGCTCCGTCAAGGAAAGAAATGCAAAGATTGTGCGGATTCAACAATAAGCCGAAACGCGGACTGCCAACCGCTAAGCACTAAAATTTGCTATCTTTACCTCGTTCAAATTTAAACAAGGATTAACAATGAGCAAGAATTACAAGATTGCAGTACTCCCGGGCGACGGTATCGGTCCGGAAGTGATGAAAGAAGCTGTCCGCGTGTTGGACGTCGTTTCCAAGAAGTTCGGTTTCGACGTGAACGCCGAATGGGCAAACGTCGGTGGTGCAGCATACGACGAAAGCGGTTCTCCGCTTCCGGAAAGCACCCTCAAGCTCGGTGAAGCTTCTGACTGTATTCTTTTCGGTTCTGTCGGTGGCCCGAAGTGGGAACACCTTCCGCCGAACCTCCAACCGGAACGCGGCGCACTCCTCCCGCTCCGCAAGCACTTCAAGCTTTTCTGCAACCTCCGCCCGGCCCGCGTTTACAAGGAACTCGCAGGCGCTTGCCCGCTCCGCGCTGACATCGTTGGCGACGGTTTCAACATCCTCACCGTCCGCGAACTGACGGGTGACGTTTACTTTGGCCAGCCGAAGGGCCGCGAAGGCGTTCCGGGCTCCAAGGAAGAAATCGGCTTTGACACCATGAAGTACAGCCGCTACGAAGTCGAACGCAT
>JBGVAT010000177.1:0-9104 GCA_045224895.1 Fibrobacter sp. | reverse complement strand
CTTTCGGCAATAGCCACTGCCGGGAAAATATGGCCACCAGTGCCACCGCAAACAAAGAGGAACTTTTTCATATAGAACTCCTTCTTGCTCCAAAATTCGTAAAACGACCCGTTTCATAAGTCATAGGACTGCTCATGAACGGTTCACGGATGCTCTTACCAGTCGTCGAACGGGAAATGTTCAACAAGATACCGATAAACGCAGCCGAGAAAATCAAATTCGTTCCGCCATAGCTGAGGAACGGCAACGGCTGTCCCGTCGTGGGGATAAGCCCGACGCACACGCATACATGAATCACAAAGTTCATGAACAACGAAGTCGTCAAAGCTACAGCCATATACTTTCCAAAGCGGGTAGTAGAGTTCCTTGCAATGTTGTATCCCTGCGAAAAGAGGATTGCAAACGCAAGCAGAACCGATACCGTCCCGACAAATCCAAATTCTTCACCAATCACAGCGTAAATCACATCCTTGTGGGATTCGGGCAAAAATCCCAGTTTCTGTTCGCCCATACCGATACCCGTTCCAAACAGACCTCCGTTTCCAAGAGCGGCAATGGCATGTTCCGACTGGTACTGCGCATCGCTCTTTGTCCCTGCTTCCGAGAAGAAGGCCTGAATACGTCTGCTCGTATGGCCCTTCGTCAGCAACACGAGAAGTCCCACCGGAATGCTCGCCAACACGGAAATTCCGATGTACTTGTAGTTGGCACCTGCAATCAGGAGAACCACAAGCAAGAGGGCACAGAACATAATCAGCATCGAGAAGTTCGGCTGCAAGGCAAGCAGAATCGCCGAAATCAACATCGGTACGCCCGGCTGGATAATCGAGCACTTGAGCGTCTTGATTTCGTCACCGGCGTTCGAAAGCTTCGAGCAAACCCAGGCGATAAAGCCAAACTTCAAGATTTCGGACGGCTGAATACCCCAGATCCAGCGAGTGGCACCCTTTGTCGAAATGCCAGCAATGATCGTCGCAAACGTAAGGACGGCTCCAACACCAAAGCTAAAGCGGGCAAGCACCTTCCACAGCGCATAATCAATCTTGCTGAACACGCCAAGAGCGACAACAGCAATCACGACATGCGAGAAATGAATCTTCAGATAGTGTTCAGGAGGCAAGTTATTCTTGACCGCCACAGGTACAGACGCAGAATAAATGACAGCAACGCCAAAGCACATTATCATTAATGTGACAAAAAGCAAAAGCTTGTTCATTCCTGTTGACTGACCGTTTGACATCTTAACTGCTGATCCCTTCCTTAAGCCTTAAAAACCGGAGTCATATGCAGCAACGCATCGACGACCTGTTCCATATGCATGCCGCGGCTTCCCTTCACCAAAAGCACATCGCCTTCGGCAACGGTTTCGCTCAAGAACGCCACCACTTCCGGTACCGTATCAAAGTGGTACACGCTCTTCATGCCACGGGACTTAGCCCCTTCCACATACATCTTCGCCTGTTCACCAACAGCGAGGAGCATGTCAAAATTCATTTCGGGAACCATGGCGCCAATCTGCTTGTGCAAATTGCCACTTTCCTTACCGAGTTCAAGCATGTCGCCAAGCACGGCAATGCGGTTTCCATCGAGCTTCATGTTGCCAAGCGTCTGGAGCGCCATCTTCGTCGAAGACGGGTTCGCATTGTAGCAGTCCGAGACAATCTTGAAGCCGTTTGCAATCTTCACTTCCATACGCATGCTCGTCGAGCGGAAGTTTGCAAGAGCCTTTGCAATATCGCCCTTCGGGATGCGGAACGCTTCGCCAACGGCAATCGCGGCGAGAGCGTCATAAAGGTTATGGTCGCCCGGAACGTTCAGCGTAAAGTGCGTGCGTCCGATGTAGAAATCGGCACAGAAGTTTTCGTTCCACTTGAGCTTTTCGGGCTTGACAATGCCGCGATGCACACCAAAGGTCACGACCTTGACATTCTTGGTGGACTTCACCTTGCAAAGGCGTTCATCGTCAGCGTTCACGATCAGCAGGCCACCCTTCTTGAGGCCGGCAATAATATTGATTTTTTCGTTAAAGACACCGTCGAGGTCGCCAAGACGTTCCAAGTGGCTAGCGCCAATGTTCGTGATCACGGCAACATCCGGTTCGGTCGCCAGCGAAAGCGGACGGATTTCGTCCGGACCGCTCGTACCCATTTCGACAACGGCAGCTTCGTGGCTATGCTTCAGCTGGAACAACGTCATCGGCACACCGATATGGTTGTTGAAGTTACCCTGCGTGGCATGGGTATTGAACTTCATCGAAAGCACAGCCTTCGTCATTTCCTTCGTGGTCGTCTTGCCGTTACTTCCGGTAATAGCGACCTTCTTCACCTTGAAAAGCTTCTGGTAGCCCTTGGCAAGCTTCAAGAGGGCCTTGGTCGTGTCATCGACCGGGGCGTACATCTTGACATTCTGATCTATAGCATCTTCGTTTACAACGCTCATCAGAGCTCCGTCCTTTTCCATTTGAGAAATAAACTGGTGGGCATCAAACCTAGCGCCCTTAATCGGCCAAAAGACAACGCCCTTGGCCTTTTCGCGAGAATCCATGCACAGATTCACCTTGCGTTTAAGCGTACGCGCCGGAACACCGACCGACTCGGTTTCCAGAATCTTGAGCATGTCGCCAATTGTCAAATCAAGCTTTAGCATTGTTCCATAGCCTTCATCGCAATTTCGCGATCGTCAAAATGATGTTTGGTCTTGCCGATGATCTGGTAATCTTCGTGACCCTTGCCCGCAATCACAAGCCAGTCGCCGTCCTTGAGTTCTGCACAGGCGCGGTTGATGGCCTCTTCGCGGTTTTCTACAACTTCAAACTTGTCCGTCGTCATACCCGCGCGGACGTCAGCAATGATCGCCGCCGGATTTTCGGTACGCGGATTGTCAGAGGTAAGCCATGCCTTGTCGGCAATACGTTCGGCAATGCCACCCATGATCGGGCGCTTCGTCTTGTCGCGGTCGCCACCGCAGCCGAACACCGTCGAAAGCTTACCGCGGCAAAGTCCACGGGCCGTGTTCAGCACACGTTCAAGGGCATCCGGCGTGTGGGCATAGTCCACAATCACGTGCTTGCCGTCCTTATTCCAGACCTTTTCAAAGCGGCCCGGAACGCGAACAGTCGCAATAGCCTTACGCATTGCAGCTTCGGGAATGCCAAGCGCATCCGCCCAGGCAAGCACCAAAAGAACATTATCCACGTTAAAGTCACCACAAAGCGGAGTCTCGAACTTATCCTTCGAAATGGCCGGAAGCGTAAATTCCAGACCGTCTTCGGTATTCTTCACATCGCCAAAAGGCTTGATGTCGGCCTTAGCCTTGCCAAGTCTCGAAACAGCGACCTTGCGGCAATCGAGACCATTAAAGAGCATTTCGCCATGAGCGTCGTCAATGTTGATGACGGCCACACCGTTATCGGCAAGGTACTTCGTGAACAGCAACTTCTTGGCTTCAAAATAGGCATCCATCGTCTTGTGGTAATCGAGATGGTCCTGCGTCAAGTTGCTAAAGAGGCCGCTCTTAAAGCGGATTCCCGCTTCACGCCCCTGATGGAGCGAATGCGAAGAAGCTTCCATCACGAGGTCCGTGCAGCCAGCAGCAACAGCGTCTGCCGCAAAAGCGAACAAGTCAAGCTGACCCGGAGTCGTAAGCGTTGCCGGCACAGACTTGTCGCCAATCTTGTTCAAGATTGTGCCAAGCAAAGCCGTCTTGTGGCCAGCAGCTTCAAGCATCGCATTCATGAGGAATGCACTTGTCGTCTTACCGTTCGTACCGGTAACCGCGTGGCAAGTAAGCTTGCTGAACGGGTCCTTGTAAAAAATCTTTGCGGCTTCGAGGCGTGCAGCCTTTACATCCGCCACCTGGATCCACTTGGAAGTAAGTCCTTCCGGAGCCATCGTTTCGCCCACGACCGCAACGGCACCAGCCGCAATAGCGCTACGGGCGAACGTTTCAAATCCTTCCGCTGGAACGGAGAAGAACAAATTCCCCGGTTTCACACGACGGGAATCATCACAAAGCCCCGTCACGGACAACTTTTCCATAAGTCCTTCCGAAATCATCAGCTTTTCTCCTTTAAGGTCAATTTGCAAATGGTTCCCTTCTGCAAGGCTTCTTCGGCCTTGGGTTCCTGAGCCACCACGCGACCCTTTCCTGTATATTCAACATTCATGCGGATGTTCCCCATCACTTCGAGAGCATCCTTCAAAGAAAGTCCCTGCAAGTTCGGCATCTTGCTTGCCACAGCATCGCCGAGCAAAAGCGTCTTGCCGTTGACGAGTCCCATATCGACTCTTTCCGAGATCACGCGAGAACCCTTGCCTTCAAAGTGAACGGGGCAACGGTGCTTCCTGGCGTAATCCTTGGCAGCAACAGTCGTCATTCCGGCAAAGTCCTTATCACACAGGGAACCGAGTTCCACCTGCCTTAAATTGTGAGCCCTGGGCGAAAGAGCCGGGTGGTAATAAATGCCTTCCATGATGCGGCGGAAAATCGGGCCAGCGGTAAGGCCGCCCACGTGCTTTCCCTGCGGGTCATCCACAAGCACCAGGCACACATAGCGCGTATCTTCGGACGGAGCAAGGCCAATGAACGAAGCCACCTGCGAATTGCGGTCGTAAGAACGGGTCAAGTGGTTGTACTTTTCGGCTGTACCCGTCTTGCCACCAAACAGCACATCTGTCAACTTCTGCGAAGCGACACGTTTTGCCGTACCGCTGTTCACCACGCGGTTGAGCATCTTGCGAATAGTCGCAGCCGTCTTTTCCGAAACGACGCGGCGGAGTTCCACCGGAGCCTTCTTTTCGACCACGTCGCCATTCAAATCACGCCATTCCTTGACAATCTGCGGACGCATCAGCTTTCCGCCATTCGCAATCGCCGCATAAGCCATCACCATCTGGATCGGCGTCACGGAAACGGCATGGCCAAAGCCCATCGTCTTGAGCGTTCTGTCATCACGAGTGAGTTCATCCGGAGTCAAAAGCCTTCCGCTTTCTTCGCCCGTGTAATTGTCAAAAGCCCTTTCGCCAATGCCAAAGGCACGAGCCATCTTATGCATACGCACCGCACCCACTTCGGAGGCAATCTTTGCAAACACGATGTTCGAGGACTGCACCATCGCTTCGCTCATGTTCATATCACCGTAGACGTGCGTATCGCAAATCTTTTCGGACTTCGGGTTCCATTTCCAGCAACGGCCTTCGTTCACATAAATCTTTTCGGGGCTGACAGCGTTGTTTTCGAGCGCTGCCGCAGCGGTAATCACCTTGAACGTCGAACCCGGTTCGTAAGACATCGAAATGATTTCGTTCTTGGACATACGACCGATTCCCTGGATCTTGGAATTCGGGTCAAACGTCGGGTAGCTCGCCATCGCAAGGATTTCACCCGTGTACGGATCGACGACAACGGCACTAGCGCTCGTTGCCATAAATTCGGCCACGCCGTCCTTCAAAGCCTTCTCGACAATTTCCTGCATATTGCGGTCAATCGTCAGCACGAGATTCAAACCGGACTGAGCTTCGACCACGTTCTTGGAACGGTAATGGACTTCGCGTTTCTTGACGTCCTGCACGCTAACTCGCAGACCTTCGTTACCACGGAGACTGTCGTCATAAATCTTTTCCATGCCCATGCTGCCGTGGCCATCGTAACCCACCTTCCCCACAATCTGCGAAGCAAGGGTGCCCTGCAAGAAGAGTCGGCTGTAGCCAAGACCCTTGTCGCTCGTATCGCGCATGCTTTCGGCAAGGACAACACCGTTACGGTCCATAATCGAGCCACGTTCCGCATACAGATTCTTTGTACGCGTCACCATGGATTTCGTCTTCACCTGATAAATGTTACGATTCCAGACCTGGATATCAAAAGTCTGCAACAAAAGCACCATAATCGTGCAAAGCACGAGGCTCTTCAAAATGAACAGGGGATCTGCACCGTACTTATTCATTCGGCACCCCCATCGCTCTCACTTTTACCGGAACATCGCCCAGTTCAAGCCCAGCACGTTCTGCAAACTTCGAAAGATATTCCATCGACGTGAGCTTGTTGATCTCGAATTCCCTCAAGAGGATTTCGCGGTTCATCAAGCTAGCCTTTTCGCGCAGCCCGTCAAAGGTCCTGTAAAGGCTTTCGATACGGTTCTGCATATACACCGGAACCATGCCAACCAGAGAGCCGGCAAGCACAAAGAGAAGCACTATGCCCATAATGCCGCGCTTCCCCGATTTAGCCGTCAATTCCTGCTCATTCGTGATCATACTCTTTCATAGATCCTTAATTTCGCAGAACGAGCCCGGCTGTTCCTGTTGATTTCATCGGCCGAGGGCAAAATCGGCTTACGATTGACTTTCTTCAAGCGCTGGTGATTGCCACCGCACATGCAAACCGGCAAGTTTTCGGGGCAAATGCAGGCCTTTTCAAATTCAGCAGCCGTCTCCTTGACGCAACGGTCTTCGACGGAGTGGTAGCTCATCACCACGAGACGACCGCCCACCTTGAGGCAATCGACGGCGGCGCGGATGCTGTCTTCAATCTGCTTGAGTTCGCCGTTCACTTCCATACGGATGACCTGGAATACGCGGGCCAAAAGGCTGTTCGCGTCACGGCGCTTGTCCGGGAAAACGGCTTCAACAACGGCCTTGATATCACTTGGGAGTACGTCACGGCCTTCAGCGGCAATTTCGCCCACTTTTTCCTTGATGCGGGTCGCAAGCTTGAAAGCACGATCCATATCGGCATTCTTGCGGAGAGCGGCAGCAAAATCATCTTCGCTAACGGTGCGGAGCCATTCCTGGGCAGAAACATTTTCGCGACGGTCCATACGCAAATCGAGCGGATTGTCGCCTACAAACGTAAAACCACGGCTAGAGTCATCCACCTGATGGCTGCTAATGCCGAGGTCATAAAGGACTCCGTCGAGTGTATTCGGTTCAATTTCGTTTCCGAGTTCGCTAAACGGAACCGGATGGACAATAAACTTGGGAGCAACATTAGCAAGGCGCTTCGTTGCAAACTGGACGGCTTCGTCGTCGCGGTCAAACGCATGGAGCGTTCCATCAGAATTCAATTCTTGGGCAATAGCGTAAGAATGGCCGCCACCGCCAAGCGTGCAGTCCGAATAGGTGCCGTTCGGCTTGATATTCAAGCCTTCAAGGCATTCTTTGAGCATCACAGGATCGTGATAGAATTCTCTCCCTTGAACTCCAGCGACCGCGGCTTCCGAAATTTCATTTACATGTACTGACTTGCGGAGATTTTTATCTGCCATTATCCCCCTCCGTCAAGCCTTCACCATAGAACGCGGCATCGAAAGCGTCAATGGCTTCATTTGTCTGTAAGCCATACTTTTCGTTGTAACGTTCAGGATTCCATAATTCGAGAGTCTTACCGCTGGCCTGGACGTAAAGAACTTCGTCTTTAAGACCGGCATACTCCAGCAATATTTTGGGGAGTAAAATGCGATTCTGGCCATCCATCTCCACCACTGTGGGGCAGAGGCCTCTCCGAACTAAGTCGGCTTGACGGCGGTCGGACCGGCTGTCCAAGTCCGCCATGAATTTCTCAAACTCGGGTAGGACGAACAACCGGAGGGTGCGGTCCGGGCCACGGGTGACCACGAACTCATTCCCTTCGGACGCCGAAAGCTGACGACGGAATTCCCTAGGGAAGGAGGTTCTTCCCTTTCCATCGATCGCCGTTTGGGCTTGTCCTATGAAAGAAGTGAAATTCATATTTGACACATTTTACCACAACACTTATCACACATGGTAAATATACCCACTTTCAACCACACTGGCAACGCAGGAAGGGGTAAAAACTTAAAAATTACATACTTTTTTTATCACATCGTCCCCAAATCGGTCATTTCAAATGCTCATTTGAGCAAATTTTCAATAAAAAAACGCAGTGGTTGATTTTCCCAAGTTTTTCCACAAGGGAATCCAGCGTAAAAAAAAATCCCGAAGCATGAGCTTCGGGATCCGTTATTTGAAGATGTTCTAGGAATCGACTTTTGCTATCTCGTCACGCGGACGCTCTGCATCTTGCCCGTCGTACGGTTGCGCAAGAAGTAGATGCCGGAAGCCTTTACAGCGCTCGAGGACTTGAGCATGCTGGCGGCAGCATCAAAGCCATAGGCCGAAAGAACGCCCAAACGCACGCCCTGTGCATCAATCACGTAGTAATCCTGGAGCGTATTGTTGTCGAGGCGAACCTTCTGCTGGATGGACACCTGACCCTTCTTTTCGAAGTTGAAGTAGTCGACGTCGAAGTATTCAGCGGTCACGTCCATGCGCAACACGTGCTTGCCCGCCGGGAGCGTCACATCAGCCGTTACATCCTTGAAGTCATCCCAGCTAGTGCCCGTTACCGGAATTTCAGCGATGGACTTGCCGTCGATGGAAAGCTTGAAGGATGCGCTTTCGCTTTCCGTTGCTACGGATGCCGTCATGACATAGTCGCCTGCATCTGCAATATCTACGGTGTATTCCAGCCAGTCGCCCGTTTGGTTGTAACCCACGATAACGCCAGTAGCCTTTGCGTAAAGGTCAACAGCAGCAGCGTCATCCTTGCGGTAGTCGGAATCGCCGTGGTTTTCGGAATCATCGCTGTAAGAAGCGTTGGTCGTGCCGTCTTCGTTAACGCCCTTGCCCGGAACGTCAAAGTCTTCGGCTTCAACCTTGCCCGGGATGGCACGAGCGGTACCCTTGAACGGAGTTTGCGGTTCCGGTTCAACAGGCGTGAAGGTCACATCGTTCTGGCCCTTGCTAAGATTTTTAGCAAAGTAATCTTCGAGCCAAGTCATTGCGGCACGCTTTCTGCCGTCCTTTTCCATAATGCCGGTATTTGCAGCCCAGGTTGCACCATTGATGTAACCCCAGATGGTAATGCCCGCGACCCACGGAGTTTCCCACATGAACGGAATCTGGTTGGCGTAATCATTCTTTTGCTTGGTATCATCGGCTTCACCGATATCATATTCAGAAACCAAGAGCGGGAGGCCCGTTTCGTTGTGGATTCGAGTCATCTTGCTTTCGAAATCGGACTTGCTCATGCCCTTGCAGTCGTGAGCCTGCTGGCCGTAAGCATCCACCGGAGCGCCATTCTTG
>JBGVAT010000176.1:0-7054 GCA_045224895.1 Fibrobacter sp. | reverse complement strand
TCGTCTTCAAGGGAATCCTGCAAATTACGCAACGAAAGAATACGCTTGATACGTTCCAACACCACTTCGGGCACTAGAGGCTTTTGGATATAGTCCTGAGCACCTTCTCTAAAAACTCGGACCTCAGTCTCACGGTCGCTGTCCGCTGTCAAAAACACAACCGGCAGGTCATCACAATCCTTAATTTTTCGAATTTCGGCTAACAACTCAAAGCCATTCATTTCTGGCATGTGCACATCTAAAAGCGCCAAAGCAGGACGATCCTTCGAAAGGTAAGCAAGCGCCTCCTTGTACGACTGTGCCATTACGACATTATACACCGAGTTCAGCATGTGCTCGGCGAACTTCAAGTTCATTCGATCGTCATCGACCACCAGGATTGTGTCCTTGGTGCCTTGGACGCTGTTATTTTTATACGAAACCACCATGTTAAAATCCCTTTACACAGGTAAATATATATTAGAAATCAGTATTTTGGAGGCTTACTTAAAAAAATATTGTGCAAATATGACGAAAATATCACAATTTGACATAAATTGGCGCTTTTTTTTATAATTAGGGCATGTTTACCCCCCACTTCAGTGTTACTTTCCTAGTTGCAAGCACCACAGCCCTTTTCATGGCATGCTCCTCGGACTCGTCATCTAGTGCAGAAATTCCCGAACAATGGACCCCGGCAAGCAGTTCCAGCGAGACGGTCTATTCTTCTGCAACGGACAGGAGCAGTTCGAGCGAAATCGCAAGCAGTTCGAGCGAAATCGCGAGTAGCTCTAGCGAGGTTGCCAACAGCTCCAGCGAAGTCTCAAGCAGCACAAGTGACGTTGCAAGCAGCTCCAGCGAAGTCACGAGCAGCGCAAGTGACATTGCAAGCTGTTCTAGCGAAAACAGCTCCAGCGAATCCCCGTATCTCTGGCACGACGAATTCGACGGCGATGAAGTCAATTCCGACAAGTGGACTTTTGAAATTGGCACCGGCGCAAGCGGCTGGGGCAACAACGAATGGGAATACTACACCGACCGCAAGGAAAATGCCTATGTCAAGGACGGCATCCTGCACATCCGTGCGCAAAAAGAAGACTACGAAGGCCAAAAATACACCTCGGCCCGAATGCTTACCAAGGGCAAATTCTCGTTCAAGTACGGCACAGTAGAAGCCCGCATCGCACTCCCGACCGGCAAGGGAATCTGGCCTGCATTCTGGATGCTCGGCGAGAACTTCGACACTGTCGGATGGCCAGCCTGCGGCGAAATTGACATCATCGAAGCGGTCAACAGCGAAAACAAAATCTACGGTACAAACCACTGGGCAAACGGATCCGAATACGCCACCTACGGCAACAACACCGGCAACTACCGCGACCAGAAATACGAACTCGACATCACACAGTTCCACACGTACAAATTCACGTGGGACGAGAAATACATCCGTATGTTCGTCGACGATTTCATGTACCACGAGATTCTAATCGAAGGCAATGAGGGCGACACCGAAGAATTCCACAAGCCGTTCTTCTTTTTGCTGAACGTCGCCGTGGCAGGCAACTGGCCCGGTTTTGAAGTCGATGACACGCAGTTCCCGAACGAAATGCTGGTGGATTATATAAGAGTAGACGGTAGGAAGTAGGGAAAGGCGATCCCGTCCCGGCACAAGGCCGGGATGACATGGAGTCCGGGATGACATCGCGTTCGAAACGGAGTCCGGGATGACAGTGCAACAGAGTCCGTTTTAACGCAAATCTACGCGTTTTACTTCGTGCGGTGCGTTTTTACCGTCATTTTTAATGCAATAGGCGTAGCGGTAGCCATCGTGGAAGTCGATTTCGCGGAATGCATATTCCGGACGTTCTCCACTATGGAAAAGCGAAATATTTTCGGACTCATCCATATGCAGGGCAAACATATCCGGCATTAACGACAAGCCGCGTCCCGTCACCTTCATATAGCATTCCTTGAGCGTCCACAATCTGTAAAACGCCTCGGACTGCGCTTCAGGCGTTTCGAAATGCTTGATCCACGCCGATTCCTCGGGCAAAAAGAACCGTTCGGCCAAGCGCCCGCGATCACCCTTGATAATCTCGACATCGCAACCGACTTCAAATGGCGAAATCACGCCCATCACGCGTTCACCGGAATGCGACAGGTTAAACTGAACATTTGGACAATCAACCAAGTACGGTTTTCCGTTTTCGCCATAGGCGATATGCTCATCGGCGCCTTCGAGCCCCGCTTCCCTGCACGCCAACTGGAGCAAAAGTCCCACACCGAGCGACTGCATCTTCCCTTTTTCGAATTTAAAGGACATCGCCTTTTTTTGACGGTATTCGGGAACGCGCTTCAAAAGACGTTCAAAGACGAAAGGATCCTTTAAAACAGAAATATCGGCAATATAAATTCGGGTAAGGCCCTGCATAGCAGAAATATTAAAAAAATAGAGTGAATCTGTTCTTTTCAAAAAATATTATATAGATTAAAAAAACACTCAAGGAGAAAATACTATGGCAAAATATAAATGTGAAGCATGCGGTTATATCTATGACCCCGCCGTCGGAGATCCTGATAACGGAATCGCTCCAGGCACAGCCTTCGAAGATTTACCCGATGATTGGACTTGCCCCGTTTGCGGAGTCGGCAAGGACATGTTCGTCAAGCAAGAATAATTTGCGTCAAGCAGTATTTTTTGCAACCATTTAACAATCACCGCAGCGGTTCACATCGCTGCATTTTTTATTTTGTGTATTATGAAACGGATCCTTATTGCCACTTGTTTGAGCATTCTCGCCTGCAGTTCTGACCACGTCTCTTCTCCGCAAGAGTCCAAGGGGCCAACCGTCCAAGAAGACAAAAGCCACACCGGAATGGCAGCCATAAGATCCGAAAAAAAATCCATAACTTTGGGTGCTAAACTTAAAGTCGATTTTTCGTACAATTTTTCAATCGACTCGCACGAAGTCACCTGCGGGGAATACGCAAGACTCGTCACCACGACAACCTGCGACAACATCTACTACCCCATAACAAATGTTTCCTTTTTTGATGCCGTTCTTTTTGCAAATAAAAAAAGCAAAGAAGCGAATTTAGATACCGCATACAGTTACACGGATATTTCTTACGATCACGAAGGGCATTGCGTAAATCTTTCCGGCTTTGCATTTCACGCCGACAAAGACGCCTACAGATTGCCGACCGAAGCCGAATGGACTTTTGCGGCATCACAAAACTGGAATCCGCAAAACGGCTGGAATACAGAAAACTCTGACTATCACTTGCACGAACGTTGCACGGCAAAAGACATCGATGGCACCGACTCCTTGCTTTGCGACTTCGCCGGAAACGCAATGGAATGGGTCAACGACTGGAAGGGCAATTTCAGCGACACCGCGGTCACCAACTTTGTCGGAGTCCCCAATGGCGGAAGCATTGACGAACGAGTCGTAAAAGGCGGAAGCTACCGCAACACCGTTTCAGAAACAACACTCGACAACCGCGGAGATGTCTATACCGTCACATCTTCGACGAGGGCGAACTACGTCGGGTTCCGTCTTGCTTTCGGCAAAATTCCAAACGCAGTCTGGATGAATGAAAAAGGGAAATCCACAACAACGCCGATCAGCATCCTCGCCACTTACAAGCAACTCAAAAATTATACCAGCACCTACCTGAACAAATTCGCATTCCGCAACGAAGAAAGCGCAAACATCACCGTTGTGAATATGTCCAGCGGAATCCCCACTCTCAAGGAAATCGAAAATACTGCAGAAGCCTACCACCCCGTCATTTCGCCAGACGGGAAATACATAGCCTATTCCACCAAGTTCGAGGGCATCTCCGGAACATCCGAACTATACGTGCAGCGCATCGACACCGTCAACGCTCCCAAAATCAAGCTAGATGTGGAAAGTGCCGCGATCCCGCGCTGGCGTGTGACAGAGAATGATACCGAAATCGTTTACGTCACGACAGCAGAATCCAACTCTGACGAAAGCAAATGGAAAAGCGGCTCGACATGGAGCGTTCCTTTTGCCGCAGGAAAATTCGGAACTCCCAAAAAGTTATTTGACGGAACATTCAACGGAGGAGTCAGCGCAGACAACAACCTCGCCATTTCGGGCGCCCGCTTGCTCCGCGCAAAAGTCAACGGAAACAATCAAGTCTGGTACAACAAGGAACAAGCCTGCAACGCATCCCTATCGGATTCAACCAGGCAAACGCTGTTCCTTGATTTCGCCGGAAATACGGGTAAGGAATTTGCCGGGCACAAGTACACAACACACGAAGAACTCTTGATTGCCGACAGCACAGGCAAGCTTATAAAAGCAATTCCGGCCCCCAAAGGGTTTACGTTCGACCATACGGAATGGGTACAAAGTAGTTCGAACCTGGCCATAGCGACGCTTACCCAGACAGACGGAACCCATCCCAAGATCGTCCTCATCAACACCGACAATTCCAGCATCACCGAAATTGCAAAAGGGGCAAACTTCTGGCATCCGAACTTTTGGGCCGGAGTTCATCGCGACATCAAGACAAAGCTAGACCTCGATAGCGCTGGAATGTATGAACTCAACAATCCGTTCACAGGAGACTTGAGTACAATGCGGACCCGCTACGATCTTGAAATGCTCTACAAGCATCGCGATTCCATCAATGTTTTAATTTCGGGTTCATCAAGACCTTGGGCAGGCATCAACCCGACCGTATTGAACAAGTCGAAAAGCGGAATATTCTCGATCAACACGGCAAACGCGGCAGTCGACATCTCAGTCGCCAAAAGAATCATACTGAATTACGGTTTCAACTTTTTGCCAAAACTGAAAATCGGCGTAATCTCCATTGACCCGGACATTCTCTTTGGCCGGTACTATGACACCAGAAACTACTGGAAAATCATTTTCAGCCATTCGCCGGGTTTTGTCTATGACGAAGCTCATGACTTTTGGTCGGACGGATACCCAGAAGGCCTATACGAACTCACCCGAGATTCTTACGGCAACAACGACGAGAACAGAGCCGACGAACAAGCCAATTACGGATTTAAAGAGGTTCCCCCTGGAGGATGGCAAGGAAGCCCCGTGCATCACGATACCACGATGATGGATGCTGAAACAAACCTGGATGAAATGTTGCTTGAGGATGTCGAAGATCTTCTTGCCGAGGCCGAGAAAAAGAGCATTTACATCATCGGGATCATCTTCCCCCAGTCTCCCGATTACAGGGAAACAGGAGCCTTTGGACGCTACGGTTTACGCCGTTCCGTTGCCTTGAAGATGATAGAAAAGCTCCACCAGTTCGAGGAAAAGTATTCACACTTTAGACTGATGGACGAAAACAAAATGGGCAATCACGATTACAGCGACACCGAAGCTGGAAATTTCGATCACCTTTCCTACAAGGGTGCAGAGAAGCTCACAAAACGTCTTGATTCGCTCATCCAAACATTGCCATAATTAACGAGCGCGACGGCGATCGTTATGCGTCAAGGCGTAATAAGCCTTTTTGTCTTCGTACATTCGCTTGTCGATCTTTTCCAAAATTTTGTCGACGTTGCTCTTTTCCAAATCAAAAACGCCCACGCCAATCGAAGCCGAAAGCTTGTACTTCTTCTTATGGCGTTCGTTGAATACTTCCAGATTTTTCTTGATTAGCTGCTTGTATTTTTCAGCGACATCCTCGTCTCCACCATTCAGGATAATCACAAATTCATCGCCCGCATAACGGACCACCGTCCCTTCGGCTCCAACCGTTTTTTGCAAGACATCCGCCAGCGAAACCAGCGCGTCATCACCCTGCGAATGGCCAAAATTATCGTTGATGCTCTTGAAATCATTCATATCAAGCATCATCATCGTGATTTTCCTTTTGCGTTTCAGCTCCCCAGAAACTTTGTCGAGATAATAACGGTTGTAAAGTCCCGTCAGCTTATCGATAAAAATATTCTCGTTCTGCAAGGCAAGCATCAAGCTCGTATAGCCGACCGCGATGCCCACCCAAATCGTGGAAATGCCATAATAAAACATCTGCAAGCAGACACAGATAAATATTGGAGTCACAAACTGCAGAACCGGGAAAAACTTGACACCACCGCTCTTGTAGCGGCTGACCAAATAGATGATAACGCCATCCGCCATTAAAATCACCTCTAGCAGGTTCTTCAGCATGAATAGTGGACCGCGTGTATAGACATTCCGCTCGTTAATGTCAAAAATAATCGGATCGAAGAAATTCACGACCATCAGAACCGCAATTACGCCACAAACAATCAGCATAAAAAGGCGCTGGAATTTGGATACGACACCATTGATGTGCAAAGATATCAGCATCACCCAAAGAGGGCCAATCGCCAAATTGGATAAGAATAGGATATTGTTCGAGACATAAGCCAACGCCCTCACGCCGGAGCCAGTATGACCGTCCACGGAAAAAGTGATCGCATCGGCAATGCAGGCCGTAATCACAAGAATAATGACACCGAGCAGGACCTTGTCTTCGTTATTCTTTTTTTGCAGCTTCCAAGCGCCGCTGAAAATGGCGCCAAGAATCAAGAAGATCCCCAGCATATCAGCGATGTAAACTTCACGCAAATCGATTTCAGACATAAGCGACCTCTAAGGGCTAATGTAAGAAATTTATAATATTTTTCGGTAAAATGCAAAAAAAACGCAGATTCCGAAGAATCTACGTTTTCAAAATGTCATCCCGGACTTGTTCCGGGATCGCCTTTTACTAGCGGACGACCTTGCGATCTTCTGCAGTCATTTCCAAGAACTGGGCAACAGTCATTTGACCCTTATCGCCTTCCTTTCTCTTGTTGACTGCGATGACGCCTTCGGCCTGTTCCTTTTCGCCGACAATAATCTTGTACGGCACCTTCTGGAGTTCGCACTGGCGGATCTTGTAGCCGAGTTTTTCGTTGGATTCGTCGACTTCCACGCGGACGCCGGCGTTCACGAGTTCCTTCTCGACCTGCTTCGCGTAGTCAACGAACTTCTCGGAAATCGGGAGCACGCGGGCCTGAACCGGAGCGAGCCACAGCGGGAAATCGCCCATGAATTCTTCG
>JBGVAT010000175.1:0-25159 GCA_045224895.1 Fibrobacter sp. | reverse complement strand
CTCCATGGCTCAGGCCGCCGGTGCAAACCAGGCTCAGCCGGGTCCGCAGCCGGGTGCTTCTGAACAGCCGAAGAACGACAAGAAGGGTGATGGCCCGGAAGTCGTTGACGCTGAAGTGGTTGACTAATTAGTCAGAAGTAGGATGTAGGAAGTAGGAAGAATTATCGCAAGATAAAACTTCCTGCCGCTACAGACTACGTTTTGCAAAACAGGATTCGCTCTTTTTAGGGGCAATCCTTTTTGTGTAAATACAGTATCCAACTGTCTACCGTCTACTTCCTACTGTCTACTATACTAAAGGCATATTATGGCTGAAAAACGAGATTATTACGAAGTTTTGGGCGTCGGCAAGGACGCTAGTGCTGACGAAATCAAGCACGCGTACAAGAAGCTTGCCATCAAGTACCATCCGGACAAGAATCCGGGTGACAAGGAAGCTGAAGAAAAGTTCAAGGAAGCTGCCGAAGCTTACGACGTTCTCTCCAATCCTGAAAAGCGCAAGAACTACGACCAGTTCGGCTTCAATGCCCCCGGTGGCGGTTTTGGCGGCGGCGGTTTTGGTGGTGCTGGTTTCGACATCAACGATATTTTCAGCCAGTTTGGCGATATCTTTGGTGGCGGATTTGGCTTTGGTGGCGGTGGCCGCAGAAGTTCCCGCAAGGCTGGTCCTCCGCGTGGTAATGACTTGCAGATCAAGGTGGCTCTCAGCTACAAGGAAATTTTCGAAGGTTGCACCAAGAAGGTTCGCTTAAAACGTTATACGCCGTGTACGGAGTGTAACGGTAAGGGTGGTACGAACGTCAAGACTTGCGAAACCTGTCATGGTACGGGTCGTGTGCGTCGTGTTTCTGGCGGGTTCTTCCAGATGGTTTCCGAAAGCGTCTGCCCCACTTGCGGCGGCATGGGTGAAGTGATTGCAAATCCTTGCTCTCGTTGCCATGGCGAAGGCCGCATCCAGGAAAGCGAAGAAATTTCCATCAAGATCCCGGCAGGCGTGAGCGAAGGCCAGTACCTGAACCTCCGTGGCGAAGGCAACTGTGGTCCGCGCGGTGGCGCTTGTGGCGACTTGCTTGTGGTGATTGCCGAAAAGCCGGATGATTTCTTCACCCGTGAAGGCGACGATTTGCACTGCCAGATCAAGGTGCCGGTTCACAAGCTGGTGCTTGGCGGAACGCAGCGCATTCCGACCATCAGCGGCGAAGAAATTCAGATCAAGATTGCCGCTGGTACTCAGGCTGGTAGCGTACTCCGTCTGCGCGATCAGGGCTTGTGGCCCCTCAAGAAGCAAGGTGACCGTGGTAGCTTGTTCGTTGAAATCGGTGTTGATATTCCGAAGGATATCTCCCGCGAAGAGAAGGAACTTTACCAGAAGCTTGCTGATCTCCGTCACGACAAGGAAACGGCTCAAGAAGAATCCTTCCTTGAAAAGATGAAGAATCTTTTTAAGTAAACGTCATTGCGAGATGCCGCAAGGCGTCGAAGCAATCTATGCCTCCGACATTTGAGTGTCGGGGGTGTTTTTTTGTGCTAAAATCGTGCGGTTAAATTCGAAGTTAAATATGAATTATCGGGAATCCTTCGCGGTATTCCTTGACAATGTACGGATGCGTTTTGGCGTACTCGAAAATCTTTTTGCCTAGACCGTTCATTACAAGTTCAATCAGTTCGAGCTGGGGCGTTGCGCCGATGGTCGGGCATGTTGGTGTGAGCGCGATGACGAGCTTGCCGTCTTTGTCCATAATGCGGAGCGGCCAGATGCTACAATCAAATGGCTTGTCTTCTGCTTTTAAAATGCAGCCTTTGTGCGGATCCAAGAACGTGCAAGGAACTTCTTCTTCGGGGTCGTCGGTGCGGTAACCGCCAAGGATAATTTGACCGTCGCGAAACTCCCCCACTACGCCGTATTCGTTCGGATGGCTGAGTTTTTCGACAACTTCGGGTGGGAAAAGCGGTGTTTCCCAGATGCTCTGCCGCCGGAAAGAACAGCAGAACTTGCATGCAGCACAGGCGCTTTTTGATAAGATTTTAGAGAGCATATTTAATGTGGCACTTGTCTAAAATAATCAGCGGGTAGTACGAAAGTTTTGCCTTGCGGAGCCCTTCGATGTTCACGTCTTCTTCGCGGTTGAGGAGCCTTGCTTCGGTAAGCGTTTCGGCGAACATCTTGTTGATGACAGCATAGCCTCCGTTAATCGCATATTCTCCGATCACTTTTTCGAAATGAATGTCCCACACGCCGGGCGTGATCTCCGAAGCCAAGGTCATTCCGACCGGCTTCTCATCGACGTAAAGCAAGCCTCCCTTGAATCCGAGTTCTTCGAAATTTTGCAGCGCTTCTTCTATGGCACAGAATTCCATCAGGCGAGATTTCTCGTCTTCGGAATATTCCGCCCACGCCCAATGCTCACATTCGCAGGTCGGTTTACACGGCTCCCCTGCCATACCGCTGTTCAGCCACGCTTTTTCGATTTCGATGGCTTCGGCTGCGTTCATACGGGTGATTTCGCGCAATTCGAATTTGGCGTAAGTGCGGCTGAACTTAGAAATATGGTTGCGTTTTTTGCGGTAATTGTTCCCTGGAAGCGTTGCGAGGCTTTCGGCCGAATAAATGTAGTCGCTATCGCCGCGGTTGTGTTCGAAATGTAGAACAGCCCCGGAACCGTTCGCCCCTGCATTTGCAAAATGTTCTTGCAAAATCTGTGCGCGGGGTTCATCGACAAGGCAAAATTCCAAGGGTCTGCCAGACTCTTGAGCGTCTTTGACGATCAAGTCTAGTGCATAATGCGGATCATCCGCTCCAAGCGGGAATGCATAGCCTCGACGGCTCCCCAGTCCGTTGTAATAGCGGAACAGAAATCCATCCTGCAAAGCCAACAATGTGTCGTATTTTTTGCGCAAAAGGAAAATGTTTGCAAATCCGGCATCGCTTCCGATGTACCCTGAATCGGCGACCGCACGCATTGCGGCGAACATATCCGAAAGTTCTGGCGTTTTGAAATTTATCAAGGCTCCCTCCAGGTTCTCCCCAAATTCCATTCCCTTTTAGTCGGAGGCTTTTTTGAATAATATATACTCAATTTGTATTTTTCGCTATTTTTTGTGATTTGTTCACGAAATTATTTATTAAAGTAACATTTGGAATGGCTTCAGGTGTTTAATTTATGAATAGAAACAAGGAGCTATGAAACGCCAATGAAAAAGTTTGTCATCTTGAACGCAAGCCCTCGCCCAAATAGCAATATCTGCCAAATGTTGAGCATTATGCGCAACGAATTGCTGGCAAATGGCGGCGAGGTGCATTACGTTGATGTCTGTAAATTACAGTTCCACCCGTGCATTGGCTGTATGAAGTGCCGTAGCGCTCATGACTGTGTGATGCCGGAAGATGATGCCAAAGTGATTTTGCGATTGGTACAGCAATGTGATGGCTTGATTGTGGGTTCGCCTTGCTATTGGGGGAATATGACGGGGCAACTCAAGATGCTTTTCGACAGGTGGGTTTACGGTTTTATGGACCACAGTGATCAAGGCGTTCCTCGCCCGCTATTGAGCGGTAAAAAGGCCGTCCTTGTTACGACTTGTTCCACGCGCTGGCCATTCAATTTGATTTTCAAGCAGTCTTTAGGGACTGTGCGTGCCCTCAAGGAAGTCCTATGCTGGAGCGGGTTCAAGATAAACGGCGTTATCCAAAAGAGTGGAACGTTGAATGGAGAAGGTCTTTCGTCCCGCGAAATTGCCAAGTGTCGAAAGATGGCCAGAAAAATGCTCAAAGCACATTAGATCATATTTGAAATGCCGGAGTTATCTCTCCGGCATTGCTCTTTTTATCTAAAAATTTTCTGATAAACTTTATTTTTTGCGCTGTTGATTTTCACGATGTAGGGTTTGTGCGAGAACTGTTCGACCGGAATCGTTGCGGTTCCGTCGATTTGCCTGCGCATCAGGAGTGTTCCTTGTAAGTCGTAAATCGAGAGCTGATGTGGCGCGTTGTCGGCAATGTTCACAAACAGGTCTCCCCCGCTCTTTTTGACTGAAAGTTTCCCGACACCTTGCGTGACTCTCGTTGAAATATTCACTTTGCCGGAATCAGGATTGACGGGTTCTACGTACGGATGTTCCGGATCGTCGACGATGACCTTGATGTCAACGGTGCTTTCGCAACCGTACGGATTCACGTACGTTCCTGTGTAAACGCCGCTGCTTTGCCATTGCAAATCCTTGAAGCGTACTTCGCGGCCCAGGTAATAGAAGTCGTTTGGGCCTTTCCAAGTCCAGCGTCCTCCATCGTAGGGGTGCGGGCCGATCACAAGTGAATCGCCGGGATTCACCTTGACTTCGGTCGTTTCGTTCCAGCCTCCGTTATGGATCTTGGCGTAAGGGATGATTTCACTGGGGACGCACACGCCGCCAGTTGCATTTTCGATGACCATCGTGACGATGGATTGTGCTGCAACCGTGACGGTAAAGGACTTGCCCGAAACGCTGATGTCCGCATCGGCCTTGAGTGCTGCGGGGAGCGTAAAGCGGTGGACCTTGACCTTGTTGCCGATCGATTCGAACTTGCTCAAATCGAACGTGTACTTCGCATCGCTAGAGCTAGTGTTCAAGGCGACGAGAACAAGCGAGCTGTCATCGCGGATGGCGGCGAGCGTGTTGCTGTTGTCGCTATCGATAAAGCGTGAACCCGGTCGAATGGCGCGGCTGAAAGCGGCGTGCATATAAAAGCGCGGGGCGTAGGAGAACGTCTGTTTCTTATGGTCGGCTGCGATGGTGCGCCAGTTTTCGGCAGGGTCCGAAAGCTGCCAGTCGACCCAGGCGCTTGCGTGCATATCGCGGAGGTCATGTAAAATGACGTCCGCCATCCAAAGTGTAATGTCGAGGTCGCCACTGCGATGGAGAGGTCCCGATTCGGACTGCCAAACACGCTTATCGGCGGCGAAGGCCGCGTTATAAAGTTTTCCGCGGGAATCGTAGCCCGAATAGCTATGCGTGTTGACCTGGAACATGTACGAGCGGGCTTCGGCGCTGTAGCTGTTAAAACGGCTCAATGCGTCGCCGATGTTTGATTCGTCTGCTGCACTGACCGATGTTTCCGGGAATAATCCCTTCTTTTTGAGGGCCTTGCCGAGTTCCACGATCATTTCGGATTGCTTGTTCTTGAAACCGCATCCTTCCTGATCGCCATTGGCCTTCCACCAACCGGCACTCGGTTCATTAAACGGTTCTATCGTGCGGAACGTGATGCCCCATTCGTCCCTAAAGTGCTTTGCCACTTCAGAGAGGTAATCGGCAAAATCGTCAAAGTAATCGGATTTGAGGTTGTCTGCGCCATTTACTCCACCCGAAACACAGCCGCTGTTCGTCATCCACCATGGCGGGGAGTTCGAGAACGCTTCGAAAATGGGGTTCTTGACCCTTTTGGCGAGTCCAAAAAGAACATTGCGTTGGTTCGGGTCGGCTGTCCAGTCGTAATCGCCTTTTTCGGTCGGCTTGTAACCGGGAACCGCCGCTCCCCCATCGCCTTTGGTCAAGTGGTTATGGCCAGGCTGGTCGCCGCCGCCAATGTTGTAGCGGAAAATGTTGTAGCCGAGGCCGGAATCCAGATCGGCGATAACGTCCAAAAGTTTTGAGTAATTCGATTCGCTCCAGCCACCGACGAGTTCTGCCCACCAGCAAAGGCTAGTACCCCAGCCTTCGAATAGCTGGTATCTTTTGCCTGGATCTACGACTACTTTCGTTTGGGCGTGTGCGGCGTTGCTTGCAATGACAGCGACCGTTGCGAAAAAAATCAGTTTACTCTTCACTTTCTCAACCCTATGTTTTTTTGTCTCGGCGCATTTCAAAGTGCGCGGTTCGTCACTCTCTAAAAATCGTTTATTTTTCCAAAAAGCGGATACCCAAAAGTTCGCAATATTATGGAATATTTGTCCATCAGAATGCAAAAAAGCCCACTCCGAGGAGCGGGCTCAAAATGGTTTGGGAAATTCCCTAATTAATCGTCCTTGGACTTACCGTAGTAGCCGTAACGTCCATAATAATAACCGTAACCATATCCATAGCCGGCTCTATGTTCGCAGTGGTTCATGATGAAGGCCATAGGCTTGTTGCTATAGCGCTTCAGGTTCTGCAAGGATTCCTGGATGGATTCCATAGAATGGCGGCTGTAATAAAGAACGACAAGTGTCATATCGACGAGCGGGGCGATCATGTAGGCATCCGTCACGAGGCTTGTCGGCGGAGTATCAATGATGATCTTGTCGTAACGCGGACGAAGTTCATCAAGAAGCTTCTTGAGCTGGTTTCCGCGCAAAAGTTCAAATGCGGCCATCTTGAATTTACCGGCTTCGAGGACATCTAATCCTTCGACGCTTTTGGCGTGGTAAACGGCTTCGTCAAAGCTGATCTTGCCCATGAGTACGTCGGCAAGGCCAACCTTTTTAAAGCGGCTGCTTGCCTTACGCATATCGCCGTCAATGTAAAGGACCTTCTTTCCGACAAGTCCGATTGTTCCTGCAAGGTTCAAAGACACGAACGTCTTACCGGCATTCGGAACAAGGCCTCCGACCATGATGACTTGGTGATCGTTGCTAAGATTGAACGAAAAATCGATGGCGGTAAGTACAGAGCGGATGGCTTCGCTGACCGGATCGTTCGGTTTCTTGGCCACAAACAGCTGCTGGTCCTTGTTGCTGATTTTATCGGCGCATTCAGGAATCTTCGCGATGACGCTGGTATCCGTTTCACGTTCGATTTCGGTAACGCTACGCACGCCATTCTGCAACATACGCAAGAGGAATATCAAAAGGACGCCCACCATGAAGGACGCCGCCACGGCGCAAATAATGATGTTTGCCTTTCTGGGCTTGCTCGGAGCCCCGTTGATGCGAGCAAAGTCCACAATACGTACGTTACCCACTTCGCCGGCACGGACAATGCGGAGCTGCTGGACCTTGTTCAGCATTTCGGTATAGATTTCGTTGTTGACGGCGACATCTTCTTTTAAGCGGGCCACTTCTTGTTGGGTCAGCGGCATCTTTTCGGCGTTCTTCTTGAGCTTGCCGAGTTCAGCTCTCAAACGGTTCTGCTGCTTGACAATAGTCTGGATGCTGGGATGTTCTTCCTTGAACAAGCGGGCGGCAGCCTGGCGTTGCTGTTCCAGTTCCAAAATCTGCTTTTGGAGGTCGGTTTCTTTTTGCAGATGGGCATGGGTTTCGCCAGTCATGTCTACGGAACCGATGCTGTAGCGGTAATCGGCAAGAACTTTTTCGGCGCTATCGAGTTTCGCCTTGACGCCCGGCAACTGCTTTTCCAAAAATTCGAGGGTCTTTTCGGCTTCGGCGCTTCTCATTTCGACGTTCTGACGCAAATACGTCTTGGCAATCGAGTTCAAGATGGATGCAGCCTTGTCCGGATAGCGATGGTTGAAGCTTGCTTCGATGATGCCGGTCTGCTTGCCTTTTTCCTTGACGTTCAGACCGCCTTTCAAAGCGCCCATCGCACCAAGATCGCTAATTTGAGAAATGACGAATGTCTGTCCAGAATCCGCAAGCATTTGGGAAACGCGGATATGCAGGGAATCATTTGCAAGGCTTGCGCTATGCATTACTCCCACTTTGCCTTCTAAAAGCACCTTGTCGTCTTCGTCTATGACTTCATAGGTTTCAGGAGAAATGGCCCTTGCACGCCATTTGGTGGCTCGAGCCATTGGCGGAATATAAAGGGAGTCGAGATCCATTCGACCTTCTTTATGCAAAAAGCGGTCGACAGCGCTGGTGGGCGTCGCGCTAAAGCACAAGCGCTCGGCATCGACGACATAGCTGAGAATCATACGGCTCTTGATAAGTTCTATTTCGGCATCGGCGGGGCTTGCCACATCGAGGAGAGAACCCATTTCGCCCATAGCCTTGCCGGCCTTGCCGCCCTTGACGTCAATTTGCAGCAAGATGTCGCTTGTGTATTGAGGACGCTGCCAGTTGGCAATGACGTAACCAATTGCGTAACCTGCAACCAGGAAAAGTAACAAAATGAACTTTTTTGCCCATAAAATTTCGAAAGCTTCAAGCAACGTTATCGTATTGGCATTTTGTTGCGCCTGGACGACAGCTTGATTGACAACCTTGTTTTCTTCCTTTTCGTTCATAGATTTTCCTAATTGATTTGTCTACGCAATTCTGGAAATTTTTGTACGGAGGTTTAAAACCTTTGTACTTGATTGTTACAAATTTAATAATATTTTGAGTTTAAATCATTTACTTTGTGTTGCCAATTAAATGAAATCACCCTGAGACGGACGCGATAGAAATTCCATCGGCATTCTGTCTACAGGATGATTTTTCATTAATCTAGCGATCTCTTATTTGGAGAACGGGACCAATTCAACGCGACGGTTCTGTTCTCTGCCGGCAGCATCGTCGTTTTCAGCGATCGGCTGAGAACTTCCGAAACCGACTGCGCGAAGACGGTCGGCGCTGATACCCTTTCTCTTGAGGTACTTGACGACAGACTGAGCGCGCTGTTCAGAGAGCTTCTTGTTCTTTTCGTCAGAACCCTTGTTGTCGGTATGGCCTTGAACTTCAAGGTTGGCTTCCGGGATCTTCTTCATAAGAGCGGCAATGTCATTGAGGGTGGAGTAGCTGCTCTTGGTGAGCTTGGAAGAACCGGTCTTGAACTTGATGCCCTTCTTGAGCTGGTCCAAGTCTTCCTTCTTGTTGATCGGGCAACCATCCGTATTGACGCGGATACCAGGGAGAGTATTCGGGCACTTGTCGAATACGTCTGCAACGCCATCCTTATCAAAGTCCGGCAAGCAACCGAGAGAGTCTACAGAATTACCCTGCGGGGTGCCGGGGCACTTGTCGTTGGAATCAGGTACGCCGTCCTTGTCGGTATCGAGTACGCAACCGGTAGAATCAACTGGAGTGCCAGCCGGAGTGTTCGGGCACTTGTCGAGGTAGTCTGCAACGCCATCCTTGTCGAAGTCGAGCGGGCAACCAGTTACATCAACCGGAACGCCAGCCGGAGTGTTCGGACACTTGTCCTTAGGATCGTTTACGCCATCCTTGTCAAAGTCGAGCATGCAGCCAGTGGAGTCGACTGTAACACCGGCCTGAGTATTCGGGCATTTGTCGTTGAGGTCGACAATGCCGTCCTTGTCGGTATCGAGGCGAGCGAGAGAATCGTTGTAGGCCTTTTCACGAGCAAGTCTTTCCAATTCTTCGACCGGGCAACCTTCTTCGTTGACCTTCACACCCTTCGGGGTACGTGCGCACTTGTCGTCTGCATCAGCAATGCCGTCGCCATCGGAATCCTTCGGCTTGGACTTTGCGTCAAGAGCGATGCTCAAGAGAGCGGCTCCCGAGATAAGCGGTGTGCTTGCGTAACCGTACTTGCCATTATATCCATTTTCGCCAAGGTAGTAGATCTGGTAGTCAACACCACCGCTCACGTCTCTTCTATGCGTAATGCCCGACTTGAAGGAGAATTCCCTGATGGCACGTACGGCAACGTCGAGACCGACGGCGAATTCGATGTTGTACGGGAGGTGGAAGCGCAAACCCGGAGTGATGAGCATCGGGTCGACGGTCGGGTCAAAGTCATAGCGACCGACACTCTGGAGACGCATTTCGCCAGAGAATTCGAGGAACGGCGTCATCCACGGGAGTGCGAGCCAGTTCAAACCGGTGCTATAGACGAGCGTGTTTGTCTGGTCCGTGTTGATCGGATAGACGTAACTTGCAGCGACGTTCCAAGTAATCGGGGCTCCCTTCTTGCTAAAGTCGAACGTGAAGGCAAGACCTGCACCGAAAGCAAAATCATCGGCGGTGAACGGATGCGTATAGCCGTTTCCGTTCAGGTACCAGGAATGGCGGGGGCGCACACCGGCGCTCTGTTCGCCCGTCGGAACGTAGAGGTCGAGCATAAGGGCCATGCCGAATACGCTGTTGCTGTCGAACGGGACTGCAATCTTTGCAAAGAGGTCCAAGTCGCCACGGCTTGTGGTCCACATATTTGCAGCACCGCTATATCCGTTGGAATTGGCGTGTTCGTAGTAAACCGGGAGAGAGGCTCCGATGTCGATGAAGTCTAGGATACCCAAGCTGATGAAGAAGTTGCCAGCCTGAGAATAGTCGGCATCATTGAACGAGTATCTCTTGAAGACGCCATTACCATGACGCATATCGTAGACACCGCCACGAGACAAGCCCCAGGAACCGATAGAAATGTTACCACCGGTACCTACGTTGATTTGCCACTGCCCAAGAGTTTTGGTGTTGATTTGATGCAAACCCTCTGAGCCACCCATGATTCCAGCTTGGGCAAATGCAAGCGTAGAGCCTAGCAAAGCCAGTGAAACGATTTTTTTCATATATCATCCCTCCTGCGAGATTGTCTGTTTTTGAGGTTCTGTATGTTCTGTTTCATTCACATTTTCTCCTTCACCCTTTTTTAAATCAGCGTTTTTCAATATGGTGCTATTGAAAGCTTCTGGTGTTGTGAATGTTGGAACAATTTCGTGTAGCGTGCTGATGGCGATGGCATCGTCATTTTCCGAAGCAGCACTTTTCAACTTCCACAAGTCATTAATGAATTTGGAAGTGTCAATGTCAATCTGCTTGCCGATGAAGATGAGCTTGTTCTTTGTCTTTTTCAAGCCTTCTTCGTTCATCAAAAGCTCTTCCTTGATCTTTTCGCCTGGACGGAGTCCAGTAAACTTGATTTGGACATCCTTATACGGAACCTTGCCATACATACGGATCAGGTTTTCTGCCAACGTGACGATCTTGACCGGCTGCCCCATGTCAAGGACAAAAATTTCGCCACCGTGAGCAATACTTGCAGCTTCGAGAACGAGGCTCACGGCTTCTGGAATGGTCATGAAGTAACGGATGATATCCGGATGGGTCACGGTTACGGGCTTGCCTTGTTCTATCTGGCGCTTGAACAACGGAATCACGCTTCCGTTACTGCCGAGGACGTTACCAAAGCGCGTCACGACAAATTCCGTGTTGCTGTCCTTCTGCATCGACATGAAGCGGACAATCATTTCGCAGCAACGCTTGGAGGCTCCCATGACGTTTGTCGGGTTGACAGCCTTGTCGGTGCTGATCATAACAAACTTCTTGACGTTATTGAACATAGCGAGTGTGGCTATGTTGAATGTGCCGATAACGTTGTTCTTGATAGCTTCCATCGGGTTGTTCTCCATCAGCGGCACGTGCTTGTGGGCGGCAGCATGAAAAACAACTTCGGGATTGTACTTCTTGAAGATCTGGTTCATTCGGAAGTAGTCACGGACGCTCGCAATGAGCGTTACAAGATTTAATGACTTTCCGTATTCCATTACGAGTTCTTGCTGGATTTCGTAAGCGTTGTTCTCGTAAATGTCGACAATGATAATTTGTTTAGGATTGTACTTGGCAATTTGACGAACAAGTTCACTACCGATGCTTCCGCCACCGCCGGTTACCATACAAACTTTATTTTCGATGTAGGCACGGACGTCCTTGTTGTCGAACTTGATGGGGTCACGACCAAGCAGGTCTTCGACTTTTATGTCTCGGATCTGCGTGGCAAAATTTGTAGAACCGTCTCCGACGTTGGAGGTGTCCAGGAGCGTCCCGACGAACGGAAGAACCTTAACCGGAAGCCCTGTCTTGCTGCATTGGTCCAAGATGCTCTGTCGGTCTTTGGGCGGGCAACTCGGAATGCAGAACAGGATCTGTTCGATGCGTTCGTGCTTTGCAATCTTGGGAATATCGCTTGTGCCACCGGCAACGAGAATGCCTTCGTAGGGCTTGCCAAGCTTGTTGCGATCGTCGTCGATGAGGCAGACCGGGAAAATATGTGCAGACGGAGATGTAGCAATGCCTTTTTCGGCGTCCTTGGAACTGCTTTTGATTTCGTCGAGCAAGAGCTTTGTGGCGTTGCCAGCACCGATAATCATCGTGCGGATTTTCTTTGCCTCACGTCGGCTAGATTCGGCGATGCTGATGAAGGCGTTCCTGAACAGGTAACGGAATGCGCAGACACCAAATGAGGCGATCACAGCCTGCAACAGGGCGAACTGCCAATGCAAGACCCCTTGAGTCAGGAAAAAGAAAAGATGAGTGACGATGATGCCCGCAAAGATGCCCTTGGCACAGCTATAAAAATCCGAGCGGTTGAGATAACGCCACAGCTTGTTGTATGCCCCGAAGAAAAGCAGGCTGCTAAAGCAGAGGATGACACTTAAAAAGAAAATGGAAAAAAGAGCTGCTCTGTCGATGGGGTTTGCTATTAGGGGTAACGGAAAGTTCGCAAAAAGACCTGCAACAACTACAATGAACGCATCCGCCAGCGCAAGGACTCGCTTACGAATGCGAAAATTGGCAAACAACTTCGACAAATGGGACATTCTTACAACCTGGTTTATTTTTGCTTACAATAACGTTGTAAAAATAATTACAAAAAACTACCAATGCAAGGTTGAGCGTACAAAAAACGCTTTTTCATCCCCAAAAGTGAGTTCCATCTCAAAAGAGGTGTATTTTCCGTTGTAACTGACCGAAGGTGTAATCGTATATTGCAGGGGCGCTCCCTTTACAAACTTCTTGGGGAGCGTTTTGTACGGGTCGTTAATGTTGCTTCCGTAATCAATACCCTTCCAAAGCCATTTGTTGTGGAGGCCAAAGAAGAACTTTGCAGATGCATTCCAGTGGAGCTGGGCGTACAGCGTCCAGTCGATGGCTAGCGAGTTCGGCCCGTTCGGGTTGCCTAGCGGGAGTCCGAGATGCGCCATTTGCGCCTGGGCCGTATCATAATGGCAGTAGGTAAAAGGCTCGATTCGCGCGATTTCGGCAATGGATCCAAGCTGGAGTAGCTTGCCCTTCAGTTCCTGGTCGTGGGCCACCTGCATACCCAGCATGGCCGCCCAGCGGTTGTTGCTATAACGGTTCTGGTAGACTGCATAGGGCGATTCCATATCGTCGAGGAAGAATTCTCCGTAGAGGCGGGCTTTCTTGAACAGCTGTACGTTCATATCGAACGCCAAGGCTCCGTTGTTGACGCGTTCGGTATAATTCCCTTTTTCAATAAATAGCGGTGCTACCGGAACAAACAGCCAGGGCTTGTTTTCGTTGTAAAGGATCTGGATCTCGGAGATGCCAAAGGTAAAGTTGCTGAGAGAAAGTTCGTAACGGTGGGCGTAAAGGTTACGGTCGTTCAGGTTGGCCTTGCTGTAACTCCAGGAGTTTACGCGGAGGTCTGCGTAGACACTAAAGACGCGTAACGGTCCGAACGTAAAGTCCAGCGAAAGCATGTTGTACGGGAGCGCAAACTGGTTGAGCGAGAGGTTGTTGTAGTAACCGGGGCCCCAATGCAAAACATCACGGGCCAGTTGCAACCGCATCCAGGCGTAGTTAAAAGCGAGGTGGGCGCGGTAGCGTGCAAAGCTTACGTAATCGATGCCGCCATCGCCTCTGTCCTTGGACTGGACGTCAAAGACTTCGTGGTCAAAGCTTTTGGGCTTTTTCGCGGCATGGCCTTCAGAATAGATTCTGGCGTCGAGGTCGAAATCTACGGAGTCCGCAAAACCACGTATGAAAAGACCTCCATCAATGGAAGGCCAAATGGTATCGCCGAGCGCAGTCGAAGACTTGTAGTCAATCCCCAGAATCGGGCTTACTGCTATGGCGAAGTTGTGTTTCGAGCCCGACTTTTTCTGCTCGTATGTGACGGAATCTTTTAGATGGGTCGAGGCGAAACCTTCGTTATCGAAGTACACCATCGCATTGACGTTGTTTTTGAAAAAGTTCTTCTGGAACGTCGTGTCACGTTGCGGATAGGTGAAAAAGTGACGCCCCTCGCCTACCGTCTGGCGATGGTATTCAAAGAGCATCGGTGCATAATCGAGCCCGCGCAAATTGCGGGTGCGTTCTGCGCCAATGATCGTTGTGCGTCCGGATTCTGCAAATGCGATTGTCGCAAGCAAAAGACTGGCTAGTATGGCTCTCATTTCTCCCCTCGTGAAATAGCTACTCTTCCGAATCCTTGTCGATGACTTCGGCAGCGGAATCTCCGCGGAGCGCCACCAACCGAACTCCATCAAGAGTCAAGTACGGATCGTAAGTATCGATAATTTTGGTATGTCCGACGACGGTGCGGCCCCAGCCACCAGTTGCAAATACAGGAACGTCCTTCTTGCCCATTTCCTGCTTGATTTTTGCAACGAGCGTTTCGAGTTCCGCCATAAAGCCGAACAGGAGACCTGCACGGATGGCGTCGTCGGTATTGTTGGCGATAAGGCGTTTGGGCCATTCGATGCTAACCGGTAAAAGTCTTGCGGCTTTTTCGGTCAATACGTCGAGGCTTGCGCTAATGCCCGGAATGATGATGCCGCCAGCGAATCCGCCGTCCTTCATCACGTCAAATGTCGTTGCGGTTCCCATATCGATGACGATGGCGTCGGTGTATCCGCGTTCCTTGAGTGCGATGATATTGCAAAGACGGTCTGCACCGAGCGTACTCGGGTTCGGGTAGGCGATTGGGCAGTTAAGGCAGTTCGTGGAACTGACTACTTGCACCGGGCGCTTGAGGAGTGTCTGCAAGGCTTTGACCCACGGGCGTTCCAAGGAAGGCACCACCGTTGAAAGGCCTACATGTGTAACTGCTTCAAGCTTGATTTTCGAAAGATGGATGAGGCCACCGACGCGATTCATCACTTCGTCCGAAGTGGTCTGCTTGCGCGTGGTGAGTCTCCAGTGATCAACGACTTTATCGCCCTTGTAAATACCGAGGACGGTGTGCGAGTTTCCCACATCGACCACAAACGATAAAGTTTTCTTTAAATTCTTTTTCATCGCCGCAAAAGATAACTATTTATTCAAATTCAAAAACGCTTCTTTCAGTTCACGCGTTGCTTTTTCAGGATCGTCGGATTTCATGATGGCCGATACGGCACAGATTCCCGAAATTCCGGAGCCCTTGAGAACGTCGATATTGTCCTTGTTGAGTCCGCCAATCGCATTGACCTTGATGGGGACTGCCTTGACAATCGCTTTCAGGGTCTCGACACTTGTGAGGATGGTTACCACCTTGGTTGTTGTCGGGTAAATGGCTCCGACTCCCAGGTAATCCGCCCCCTGTTCATATGCTTCGAGGGCCTGCGGAACGGTCTTTGTGGTCGCACCTACGATTTTGTCTTCGCCCATCATTTTGCGGGCGATATTCACGGGCATATCCGTTTGACCGACGTGGACACCTTCGGCATCAATGGCCAGAGCCACATCGACGCGGTCGTCAATAATCAATGGAACGTTGTAACGCTTTGTGATTTCGTGTGTTGCTGCGGCGAGTTCTATGTATTCGCGTGTTGAACGGTTCTTTTCGCGCAGCTGGATGAGGGTTGCCCCGCCCTTGCAGGCGGCTTCGACGGTCGGTAAAAAACGTTCCGAAGGCACGCTGGTGCTATCGGTAATGAAATAAAGAGTCGTATCCAAAGATTTCATGGTGCGCAAAAATTAGCAAAAAACGCAATTCCAATTTGGAATACTCTTGTGTATGGCATTCGAAAGTGTTCCTCCTCACAGCTATAAATTTTTTTTTACGTAGATTATACTGCATAGCCTCACGAAACTTATTATTTCTATATGATAATGTTACATCAGTTTTATGTTTGAATCGGAGGGATAAAAGATGAATACTTTGCGTTCACATTCCGGTTTTACTCTCATGGAGCTTATGGTAACGATCGCTATCATGGGTATCCTTGGTGGTATTGCTGTGCCGAAGTATTTTGACGTTATCGAGAAAACACGCCAAAAAATTGACCAGACAAAGCTTTACCATTTGAGAGACGCCATCAATCTGGCCCTTATTGAAGATTTGGATGCTCTTTCTCATTACACGCCTTCCAAGAATTTGTCGGATCAGCAGAAAAACGATGTTCTGAACAAGTTAAATAAAGGGCTGGAGTCGGATAGAGGTATTACGCTTTTTGTCATTGAATTGCACAATGGCCTGTCCATTAACGTGCAGGGAAAGCACGACAAGGCCAATAACACGTACAATGTCTGTGAACTGATCGGAAATGGTGGTACTTGGTATGAAGCTTTGAAGGAATCCGGCTTTGATGGAGTCGCTGAAATCATTGCGGCTAGACTTAATGGTATCGGCAGTTACAGCCAGAGCGGTCAATCCTACAATGCCATAATGTACACCAACGCCTGGGGTAACAGGGACTATCGAACGGCTCCTAAGAAACCGATGTTCTTGAGCAAGGCTCTTAATTATGGAACAAAGAACGAAAATACCCGTTATACGATGAGCGTTCGCTGGAATGGCGGTATGAGCGAAAGTGCTTCTGTCGATGTTTACCTGTTGCCGAACGGAAGCAACTGGGATGCCGCCTACAAAACGGATCAAGGCGTCTGCTTCTCGACTTTAGGAAACGCAGGTTGTGCTAGAAGCCCCAAAAACAGATGATTGAAATGATTAAAAAAAACGCGGTGCAGTCAAATGCATCGCGTTTTCTTTTTATAGCTGCGGCAAAGCCGCCTTTATTCCTTTACGGCAACCAGTCGCTTAGACATACAGGTAATCGTTCAAGACGGGCTGCATTCCTTGCCCGCTCATGTCGGCGTACATTTTACCGATGCTCCGACCGTCGTTGATTTCGAACTGTTCGTCGCCGCCTTTCCCGTCATCGTGACCGCTGTACTTGCTTTCGTGGTCGCCAATGCCTGTCGAGACGCCTGCAGAAACCTTCGTGGCGGCGATTTTCACGATGCCGTTGCGAAATTCCTTGCTTTCGCGGCTCGAGACTGTGATGCCTACAAACGGGAGGAATATGCGGTAGGCACAAAGCACCTGGCAAAGTTCGCGTTCGTGAACGTCAAGCGGGCTGATCTTTTCGTTGTTCACGATGGGACGGAGACGCGGGCAGCTGAGGCTCATTTCGGCATGCGGATACTTCTTTTGCAAGTAGTAAACGTGTAGAGCGCTCGCGAGCGCATCACGACGGAAGTCCGAAAGCCCAAGCAATGCCGAGAACCCGCAACCGCGCATGCCACCCATAAGAGCGCGTTCCTGCGAATCAAAACGGTACGGGAATACACGCTTGTGGCCGAGCAGATGGAGCTGTTCGTAACGCTTGCGGTCGTACGTTTCCTGGAACACAGTCACGTAATCGACACCGCATTCATGCAGATACTTGTATTCATCGACGTTTACCGGATAGACTTCGACACCAACGAGCTTGAAGTACTTGCGTGCCAGCTTGCAAGCTTCGCCGATGTATTCGACGCTGCTTTTGGCGCGGCTTTCGCCGGTGAGCAACAGGACTTCTTCCATACCGCTGTCGGCGATGACCTTCATTTCATGCTCGATCTGTTCCATATTCAACTGCATGCGCTTGATGTGATTGTAGCAGTTGAATCCGCAATAGACGCAGTAGTTTTCGCAGTAGTTTGCGATGTAGAGCGGTGTAAAGAGATAGACGTTGTTGCCGAAATGACGACCCGTCTCGATTTTAGCCTTGGCGGCCATTTCTTCGAGGAACGGAGCGGCGGCAGGAGAAAGCAAAGCTTTGAAGTCTTCGATAGTGCAGGTGTCGTGCTGCAAGGCAAACTTTACGTCGCGGGCGGTGTACTTGGTATAGTCGAAGTTGTCGGCCTGCGAAAGCACTTTGTCGCGGATGTCGGACTGGATGACTTCCATTCCTGGCAAATATTCCATAATGTCTGTACGGACAGAAGGATCGTTTTCGATCCTGTGCTTGCGTTCAAGCGCAGCCGGCGACAGTGAACCCGTATCTACAAAATAATTGTTGTCTTTGCGTTCGGCCATCTTAGTCCCTCAAGAATCCGGTCAGCGGATCAGATGCGGATGCACCACGGGAAAGTACACGGCCAAGCCCTGCAAGGTATGCCTTACGGCCAGCTTCAATCGCAAGCTTGAATGCTGATGCCATCTGCGTGAGGTCACCGGCTGTTGCAAGAGCGGTGTTGGCCATGATGGCGGCAGCGCCCATTTCCATCGCGGCACAAGCTTCGGACGGTTTACCGATGCCTGCATCCACGATAATCGGGAGTTCGATTTCGTCTATCAAAATCTGGATAAAGTCCCTTGTGCAGAGCCCCTTGTTCGAACCGATCGGCGAAGCAAGCGGCATCACGGCGGCAGCACCCGCATTCACGAGGTCACGAGCCACGTTCAGATCCGGATACATATACGGCATCACCACGAAACCTTCCTTAGCAAGCGTTTCGGTCGCCTTGACGGTTTCGGCATTGTCCGGAAGCAAGTACTTGGTGTCGCGCATAATTTCGATTTTCACGAAGTCCCCGCAACCGAGTTCACGCGAAAGCCTTGCGATGCGGACGGCTTCTTCGGCGTTACGTGCGCCCGATGTATTTGGCAAGAGCGTGACGTTTTTCGGGATGTAGTCGAGAATGTTTTCATGTTCCTTTGTGTTGGCGCGACGGACGGCAAGCGTGACAATCTGAGCGCCTGCATCGTGGACGGCTGCTTCGATCAGCTTGAGAGAGTATTTTCCAGAACCAAGGATAAAGCGGGAATCAAATTCATGACCGCCAATGATGAGTTTATCAGTGTTCATCTAAACTTCCTTTTTGTTAAACTTCTAGACCGGACAAGATCCGGATGATCGTCAGTGCCTGGTGCGCTGCGCAAACCATGACCCGCGGGGCCAACAGCTCGAGCCCTTTCGTCACGTCGCTCTTGCCATCACCGCACAGGTAAAAGTGTCTTGAAATCTTACGCGTCTTGATGGAATTCGCATCGTCCGTGCCTGCCATTCCGGAGGCGGCAACAAGATTCTTTTGCGGATACTTTTCGAGGACTTCGTTTACAAGCATCGACTTCGCTTCGGGATTGTCAAACGCTTCGCATACGATATCGGCGTCTTTGACGAACTTGTCGATATTCGCTTCGGAAACTTTTTCGTTGAAGCTTTCAAGTTCGACGTACGGTGCAATTTCCTTAAGGTTTTCGACAAGGGCTATGTTCTTGGGCGTTCCCACTTGGGAGGCCTTGAACTGCTGCCTTTGCAAGTTTGTCACATCGACGTTATCGAAGTCGACGAGTACCAATTTTTTGACACCCGCCCGTGCAAGGCATATCGCTATATTCGAACCGAGACCGCCAAGTCCACAAATGGCTACGGTCGCCTGGGCCAGTTTTTCGGTGATCTGTTCGCCCTGCTTTTGTACGAGTGCGCGTCTGAACTCTTCCCTGCTCGGGATTCGAGCGCTCTCCATCACCCGCCTCCAACAAAGTTCACAATTTCGACGACATCCCCTGCTTCGAGGACGACTTCGGCATACTTGGCCTTGGGGACGATTTCCAAATTGCGTTCGACGGCGATGCGCTTTGTGTCGTAGTTTGCAGACGCCAAATATTCTGCTATGGTCTTGCCTGCTGCAGCGACGTCTTCACCGTTGATTTTGACTGGATTTGAGTTCAATGGAACCTCCCTACGTTGGCATTATCCAAATCAGGTTCGGTCGAAGTTTCCAACTTCCTCTCAGCCCGTTTTACGAGCTCCCGTAGACATAATAAAGTTAACTATTGAAGGGGTATTTGGCAAGTAACTAGGGGCTTGGCCTACGCTTTTGATGTTTGAAATTCTAAAAGCAAAAAAGCCGCCGCGGTGTGCGGGGCTTTTTAAAAAGAAGCTTGAAAAAACGATTACTTTTCTTCAGCAAATTTCTTAGAGGCGGCCTTGACCTTCGGATCGTTCTGAGCATCCTTGATCTTCTGCTTGATGCCATCTTCGATGGACTTCTTGAGCTTTGCAGCAAGGTTGGGGAAACGATCTTCCAGGGAATCACTAAAGACAGCCGGCTTCTTAGCAGCAGCAGGAGCACCACCCTTGCGCTTACCGTTGAACGGGCGCTTCTTCTTGGACGGAGCCTTCTTTACTTGAGATTTTTCTTGGGATTTTGTTTCCTGAGGCTTAACTTCTTCTGTGGATTTGACTTCTGCTTCTTCTGCCATAAATATACCTCTTGGAAAATTGTTTAATGATGACGGCGCAAAGATAGTAAAATATCGAGAAAAAGCAAGTGAGGGTTAGTGATTCTCCAGCCAATGCGCAAGGACGGTGATGTCTGCGGGGCGCACTCCGGGCACGCGGCTCGCCTGCCCAAGTGTCAGCGGCTTGTGGGCGTTCAGACGCTGGCGACTTTCGATGCTGATGGCCGTAATGGACATATAATCGAAGTCCGGAGAAAGCTTGACCTTTTCCATCTTCTTCTGGTCGTCGATTTCGCGTTCCTGGCGGTCGAAGAAGCCTGCGTACAGTTCTTCGGCGTACATATACCACTGGTCACGACGCGTGATTTTGGCGTCGGGTGCGGCCATCTTGAAGAACGTCTCGGGATCAATTCCAGGACGGCGAAGCACGTTGATCCAGCGGGTTCGTTCTGAGGCAAGCGCCTGACCACCTGCTTCGAGGATGGCGTTTGCTTCTTCAGGCGTGGCAGAGGTTTCTGCAAATTTCGTCTTGAGATCAGCCATGAGGTTCTTGCGGCGGTCCCAATCGAACCAGTCGCGGTCGCTGATCATGCCGATCTTGCGGGCCTTTTCCTTGAGGCGCATTTCGGCATTGTCGCTGCGGAGGAACAGGCGGTATTCGGCACGGCTGGTGAACATACGGTACGGTTCGTCAAGCAAGATGTTCACGAGGTCATCGACCATCACGCCGAGGTAGCTCTCGGAACGTCCGAGAATGAACGGTTCCTCGCCCTTGACCTTGAGTGCTGCGTTGATACCTGCCATGAGCCCCTGCCCAGCCGCTTCTTCATAACCGCTCGTGCCGCAGACCTGGCCTGCAAAGTAGAGACCCGGAACATTCTTGCATTCGAACGTCGGGTAAAGCTGCGTGGCGTCCACGGAATCGTATTCGACGGCGTAACCGATCTGCAAAACTTTTGCGCGGGTAAGGCCTGGAATTGTGTGGATGGCGGCAAGCTGGATGTCTGCCGGCAAGCTAGAACTGAAGCCGTTGATGTACACGCGCCCGATGTCAGCCTGTTCCGGTTCCAGGAACAGCTGGTGCCCGTCGCGGTCGCCAAAACGGTTGATCTTGTCTTCGATACTTGGGCAGTAGCGCGGGCCCTTGCCGTGGATACGGCCGCTGAACATCGGGCTATCCTTGAAGCCGCTACGCAAGATGTCGTGCGTCTTGATGTTCGTGCGCGTAATCCAGCAGACGCAATCGTTGCGGATAAACTTATTGACTTGGTCGCCCCAGAAGTGGTCCGGCGTTCCGTTTTCGTCAAAATGACGGTCGCTCATCGGCCACGGCTTATCGTCGCCGTGCTGCACGTCGCATTCGTTAAAGTCGATGGAATCCGGGTCGAGTCGGCTCGGCGTTCCTGTCTTGAGGCGGCGCAAGCGGATGCCGTTCTTTGCAAGGCATTCCGAAAGCTTGTCTGCACTCGGCTCGCCCACTCGCCCACCGATGCTCGTTTCAAGCCCGGTGAACATCTTGGAGGCAAGGAATGTTCCGCTGGTAATGACGAGGGCGCGTGTGATGTAGCGGTCGCCATTCAAGAGCGTAAGTTCCAGTCGACCGTCGTTCATACGTTCGAACGATGCGAGTTCGCCTTGAATCAGTGTGAGTCCCGGCAAGCTTTCCATCGTCTCGCGGGCGACTTCGCTGTAATACTTCATATCGCATTGCGCACGAGGTCCCCAAACGGCGGGGCCCTTGCTCATATTGAGCATGCGGAACTGGATGCCGGCCTTATCGGTCAACAGGCCCATGAGGCCGCCTAGAGCATCAATGTCGCGAACGATCTGGCCCTTGGCCACACCGCCGACCGCCGGGTTGCAAGACATCCTGCCGATGGCCTTCAAGTCCATCGTGAGCATGGCGGTTTTGACTCCGATCTTCCATGCTGCATGAGTTGCTTCAATTCCGGCGTGACCGCCACCGACGACAACGACATCAAATTCTGCGATAATCATGCGCCAAATTTAAAAAATATGAATCAATACGGCTATAAAAAAAACGCATCCCGAGCGGGACGCGTTTTCATAAATGGAAGGGTGATTACTTCTTGGCCTTAGCCTTGGCGGGCTTGGCTTCCGGCTTTGCTTCCGGAGCCTTGGCAGAATCCGCAGCTGGCTTGACTTCGATCTTCCATTCAACGTTCTTGCCGTTGAGGAGTTCTTCGATTTCCTTCTTCAGGTCATCCTTTTCGCGTTCGAAAGCGACGTACTGCTTGTAGGAGCCGTCCGGATTCACGAGGTAGACCTTCGGAACGTAGCCGTCGCTGTAGAGTTCACCGAACTGGCGAGTTTCGTCCCAAACGACATTGATGGTTTCGTCGAACTTCGCATCGTCGATAAAGCGACGGATGCCCGGCTTGTTGTTTCCGCCACTAGCGACAGAAACGGTCGTGAGACCCTTGGGGGCAAAAGTCTTTGCGATTTCAAGGATCTGCGGGGCAGCATGAGCACAGTGTCCGCAAGTAGCCGAGAAATAGAACATCATAAGCGGCTTGCCAGCGTAGGCGCTGAGGTCTTCGTCCTTAGTCGTGATGCCGGTGGCCTTCACCTTGAAGTTCATCTTGGCAGGCATACCGTTTGCAAGCGTATCGCCACGAAGAGAAGCGACTTCGGCCTTGAGCTTTTCTTCTTCGACCTGCTGCTTCTTGACCATTTCGTCACGGATCGTTTTCATCTTTTCGGTGTAGCGGTTGCTCACGGCTTTGAGCGTGTCATCCGGGAGGACCATCGTAAACGTCGTGTCGCGAACCTTCTTGCCTGCATCGCGAACACCGAGTACGAAGTAGTCGGCGTCAAATTCGGTCTGGAACTGGCGACCGATGTTGTAGAACTGGTTACCGAACTGGACACCGATGAGGTAAGAGTACTTCTGCTGTTCAGTAGCGTTTTCACCGAGCTTGACGGCTTCGTTCTTTACAGCCGGAGCTTCCGTAATCGGCTGAGCCTTTTCGAGAGAATCGGCGTAAGCGCGAATCTGTTCGTCGGTCATACCCTTGGTGACGCTAGTGTCCGGACGAGTCTTGATGTAGCGTTCCTGCATATTCTGCTGGATGCGTCTGCTGACAGCTGCGAGGGAATCCGGAATCAGCTGAACCTTGACCGTAGAATCGTTAAAATTGCCGATGACATCACGGAAAGCCTGGACGACGACGTCTTCGTCAATGCCGAGACCCGTACGCAGCGGGAGGTTAGAAAAGTTCTGGATACCAAACTGTGCGCCGAGCATATAGGCGAACTTCTGGTCATCTGTAGAATTTGGGGTAATAGCAGCGACTTTAGCAACCGGTTTCTGGGCTTCGCTACAGGCAACGAGTGCGAGTGCGGCGGCACCAAGTGCAATTTTTTTCAGTTTCATTGAATAGACTCCTTAAAGTCAAAAAATCATTAGGAATGCATCATTCCTATTTCGGGGTTTAATATAGCATATTTTCTTTTTAAAGATGCAAAGTTTTAGCGCAATGAGTCTCGGACAAACCCCTGTTTAGGCATCCCTTCGACCACTTTGAATGTTTCGGCCCCAATTACGGCGCCGTCCTTATAGGCCGTTTCTACGCGGTAAGTACCTGTTGTGATATTTTTCTTTTTGGAATAGCTGCGGTAACCGAGATCGCGCCCGCCTTTGATGACCATCCTCTGCGATGTTATTTTATCGGTGAGTACAAACTTTTTTGCAGTGGAATCCATATAATACCAACGGAACTCAATGGGGGCTTTAAGCTCTGCCGGGGCGTAAACGGACGACATAAAATAGACTTCTTCGCCTTCTTCCTTGTGGATGGAGGCTGTCTTGAATCCGCTGCGTTGCCAAAAGTCTAACTTGTCTGCATCGCACGAATACGTTTCTCGGTCAAAGTTCTTGCAGACAATTTGCTGTTTTAAAACCAATGGAACCGGAGCAATCCAATTTGCAATGTAGGCAATGGACAAGGCTAAACTTATAGCGACTGGCGCAATCATAATGCGCTTGCTACGGGCTGATTTCATCCAAAGTAAATAACATATTCCAACGGACAGGAGCGTGCTGAAAAAGAACCAGAACGTCCCCATTCCATGCACCAAGTGAGGTATCAAGAAGTTAAAGAACATCGTCCCGAGCAAGCAGAAAAAAGCAAGGCTTACGCCAAATTTTTCGTACTTCTCTTTCAGGAATTCGTTACCCACAAGGAGGCTTGCCAACAGCAGCACAATGACGAACGAGGCAATGGAACCTGAACTTTTGAAATAGCAAATGACGAGTGCGCTATAGAGGTTTCCATAGCAGAACTGCACGACCCAAGTCAGTCGGTCAATCCATTCTGGCAGCCATTCCCGGCTTAGGAATTTTTGCAAGAATGGAGCTTCGCTTACTTCTGCGGACGTTCGTGTGGCGATGAAATAAATGGAAACCAAAGCCAACAAAAAATAGAACGACAAGAAGATGAGATCCGAATCATAAACCTTGCTCCCTATCGTTAACGAGTCCCAACTGAAACCGCCTAAAAACGCTATCGCCGGGAAAAACTTTTCCATCTTTTGAACGGCTGCTTTTTGTCGCAACTTATTTATCAATTCCATAACTGCAAAATACAAAAAAAGCTAAATTTACGCCGTAAAATTTTAAAAGGTCATTACAATGAAACTCTCCAAGTACTTCTACGTAACGCTCCGCGAAACGCCGAGCGATGCCACTATGCCCTCCCACATCTTCCTCATGCGCGGTGGTTACATCAAGCCAGTTTCTACCGGTATCTACTCCATGATGCCGATGGGCTTCCGCGTGATTCAGAAGATTACGAACATCATCCGCGAAGAAATGAACAAGATTGGCGGTATCGAAGTGGATTTGCCTGTGGTGCAGACTGCTGAACTCTGGAGCGAATCGGGCCGTTACCAGGCCATTGGCGAAGAACTCCTCCGCTTCAAGGACCGCAACAACCACAACATGGTGCTCGCCATGACGCACGAAGAAGCCATGACCGACCTCGTGCGCTACGTGCTCAACAGCTACAAGCAGCTCCCGGTGATGCTCTACCAGTTCAAGACCAAGTACCGTGACGAAGCTCGTGCCCGCGGCGGTCTTATCCGCGTCCGCGAATTCTTGATGAAGGATGCTTACAGCTTCCACACCAGCCAGGAAGACCTCGACCGTCACTACCAGGAAGAA
>JBGVAT010000174.1:0-3115 GCA_045224895.1 Fibrobacter sp. | reverse complement strand
GGGATATAACTATAAAGGTAACAGTACTTCTATCCATAATCTCCCCGTCCGATTATTTTCTGAAACTCTTTTTGAAAATAATCTTTTTTAACCATATGTGAAAAAGAAATCGCACAAAATGGGCGTTTTCAAGCCCTAAAAACGGTATTTTTCAAGCAAAATTGCCGTTTTAACGAAATTTTTCAACGAATTCGTTATGGATTTTCTTGTCGCCGTACTTGTCTTCGGGCAAATGGAGTTCTTCGGGGGTGTAACCGCTGCGGAGGCCCGTAAGGACGATTTTTCGTGACGGGTCGTCGTAGCAGAAATCAATGCGGAACGTACGGTAGGCAAGCACACCTGTCTTGGCAATTTCGTCAACTTCGAGACGGCGGCGAGTTCCGTCGAACGGACCGCGCGTGAGCTGGATTTCGACAAAGCTCAAGATGTCGAACGGGGAATTTTCGCGGAGCCATTGGATGCGTTCGTCAAAGGCGGGAGTCGTCTCGATGGTCCACAAGTCGCGTTCCTGGTCTTCGACCCAGCCAGCCCTTGCATCGGGGAAAGCGTCCGCCATCGGGATGTATGGCTTGATGTCGAGAACTGGAGTTTCGTTGAGCAAGTCCGCTTCATCCACATACAACGTAAGTCCTTCAATTTTGAGGAGGCGTACGCAGCTGAGCCCAATGGGATTCGGACGATACGGGCTGCGGCTTGCAAAAGTGCCTACGCGGTCGCGGCCTTTAGGCGGAACGGGCGGACGCGTTGTCGGGCGCCAACCTACGTTTTCGTGGAACTGGAAAATCACCCAAAGGCGTTCGAAGCCATCGAGGTCTCGGAGGGCAGTCTCGAAATTCTTTCCCGGGTTCAGCACAATGCGGCCGGGGTGCCCAGCAAACAGGCGCCCCTGACGAGGAGCGTCGTACTTGTAGACGGCATCGCCGAAGAATGTACCGATGGGATTGATTTGCATAAAATTACCAGAAATAATTACAGTTCAACAAACAAAATTTAATAATTTATAATTCTATGGAAAATGAAATACCCGAAAACATAAATCAGGCACAAAGCACCACAAACGACCCGTCCATTACGGAACAAATTTTGGACTCCATTGCCGATAACGCTCTTTACCACGCCTTCGATTCCGCAGTGGACAAGATTGCCGAAGTCACAAAACCTGCGATCAACGCAATAACGGATGTTGCTGAATCAACGGTAAAGAAAGTTGTCGAAGGAGCAAGTGAAGTGGCCGACAAGGTTGATGTTTCGGATGCGGCTGGGGAAGCTGCGAGCGGAATTCTTGACGGGGTCCTTGGGGGCATCCTCGACAACATACTGTAAGTGGCGATATTTCAAAAACAAGGGGCCAGCATTCCTCTTGACAAACACTTTTTAATTATATATATTAAAAAGTGTTATTATGGGGGTAGAAAAATGCTTTTAGATTTCTTGAAATCTAAATTCGGACCAGGTAAGCCAATTTTCACATCAGATGCAGAGAATCTCGGGTTCTCGGCAGGCAATCTGCGTCAGCAATTCAAGAAGCTCGTTGATTCAGGAGAACTTTATCGTTTTGAGCCCGGCGTGTATTTTTTGCCAGACCCAAATCACGAATACTATCCGCCCATTTCTTCAAGCATAGTCGCAGAATACAAGTATATAACCAACGGAGACGATATTTACGGTTATTACTCTGGATATACATTCGCAAACCAACTCGGATTGTGCTTACAAGTGCCATATAAAGAAGAAATCGTAACCAATAACGCAACAGCAATTGCCCGCGAAGTCAAAGTCGGAGAAATTCCATACTATATCCGCCGAGCAAAAGTCCCCATAACAAAAGAAAACCGCAATGTACTCCAGCTTTTAGATTTGCTTAAAGATGTTGAAGAATACACCGACTACTGTTGCGAAAAGGAAGCTCCCGATATCATCCGTAGGCACATTCAGCGAAACAACATTCTTCGAACCGACATCGACAAATACATCGAAAACTTTCCGCTTAAGACTTACAAGAATATTTATGATTTAAGGCTTACCGATGTACTTGCATGAAGATAAAGACAAGTTCTTAGCAGTTTTAGAAACAATCAGCAAAGCATCAAAGATACAAGCCAATCTTATCGAAAAAGACTACTATGTATCTCTAATCCTAAAGGAAATTGCAAGCTATTCAGATAAAGTTGTTTTTAAAGGAGGGACATCGCTTTCCAAAGCACATAAAGTCATAAACCGTTTTTCAGAAGACATCGATGTTTCCTTTTCAGAACACATTGGAGCGTCAAGACGCAAAAAACTCAAATATCAAATCATAGCACCGATAGCCCCAAAACTAGGACTAACTATTTCAAACTTTGACGAAACACAAAGCGATCGAGACATAAACAACTACATATTCGAATACAAGCCTCTCTGCAATTCTAGCACCCACATAATTCCCGCAGTTAAGGTAGAGACAAGCCTAATTACAACAGCATTCCCTTTTGAAAAGAAACCCATCGGGAACTACATCGCAGAACACTCAAACGAAATATTTTTAAGCGAATACGGACTGGAACCATTTATGATGAATGTGCAAGCGATGGAACGCACTCTAATTGATAAAGTCTTCGCCATCTGCGATTACTATTTAGAAAAAAAATCACGTCGATTGTCTCGACACATTTACGACATCTACATGATTTTTCCCAAAGTGAATTTTGACGATAATTTCAACAATCTCGTCAAAAAAGTTCGCAAAATACGCAGTGACCTAACCATTTGCCCATCAGCAAAAACAGACATAGACATAAATTCATTGCTTCAAAAGATTTGTGATACAGATTTTTTCAAAAAAGACTACGATGGGGTGACAAGATTCTTTATTTTTGACAATGTGAAATACAAAGAGACTAAATCAACCCTACAAAGAATAATTGATTCAGGGATGTTCAATGGGTAATATCTTTGCCGCTGCCTTCGCCTTTGGCACTCTTCGAGTGCATTTTGCTAGGCTCGGAAGTGGGCCTGTAAACAGCCCCGTTTCACTCGCCTTACGCAAAAGTTACTAAATTTGGGCACGATGAAAGATAAAGCTAAAAAACTCATTGAAAAGTACGAAGAACTGGAATCGGAACTCGGCAATCCGGAT
>JBGVAT010000173.1:0-23008 GCA_045224895.1 Fibrobacter sp. | reverse complement strand
ACGGGCCGAGAATTTACGGAAGCGGTGGATACGAGTAATGGATTTTTTGATTTTAAAAATTTGAAATTGCAGTCGCCCTATGCTTTGTTAAAATACGAAGCCGTTAGCTATTATCCTCCGCTGTGGGGTTTTGTCGATTTGAGCAAGAAAGATTCCATTCACTTGAATACGATGATGAACCTTGAATATCGACGCGTGATGAAGCTTGTTAAAGATGGCTTGCCGACGGACTCTGCGGAAAAGCAGGCTCAGCACGAAATCATGAAGGATTTGTTCCATAAAATATATGATATTAAGCCTTCAAACCAGATAGCAAAAAACGATGCGGATTCTGTTGCTAGTGCCATTCATCGTATATATTCAAAATATCTTTTCCGTGATAAAATCGCTTATAAGTACGAATCGGATGGAACATGGGAAATCGATTCCATGAAAACTCATTTTGCGGATCAAGTTTATTTTTTCATTGGGTATCCTAATGCAAAAGATTACGATTTTGGGATGGCTCGGTTGTGTGCGTCTATTTTTGGAAATATTGAAGGCATAGGCGAGTGTTCCGCTAAAAACGATGGCGAAGCCAAGCGCGTTACCAATGAAATGAGCGATCTTTACAAGAGACCGTTTGTTTGTAAAAAGGATTCGGGATGGACTTATCCGGGATCTGGTTTCCAAGATACTTATGAGTGGGAAAAAGGCTATGATGGCGAAATGCGAAAGGGCGATTTTTTCGACCCGTTCTGGTACGCTTACGATTCGCTTCAAGGGGAATGGATTCCTTCTTTAGATGATCCGGGTGATGAGGCGTGCGTGTCGTCGAAGTTGGGCTCTGTCCGTAAGAGAGAGGCTACATATGTCTTTGCGCCCAATTACCAAAAGTGCATTTTAAGTGATAATGGCTATTATTACTGGACTTCCGCGGATTCGGAAGAAGAATACATCGAATATGGAACCAAGGACTTGGAATGTGATTCTTTAGGACGCGTCCAGAAACTCTCCATAGATCCGGATTTTTATGTTGTTTGCGAAGAAGGAACGTTCCGCAAGGCTACTGATGTCGATATAAGACTTGATTTGATTGAACGAGAAAAGGCCGCAAATCCGTGTGGCGACGAGGATGATGACTTGCGTCAGGGAAAAGTGGATACGACAATTTATTATTCTTGCTATCATGGCGCATTGAAGGTGGCGGGCGAATTGGACAAGTTCCTTGGAAAAGCCTGCAATCTTGGCTCTGAAGGGTATTACAAGTATCAGAATTCCTTGTTCTACTGCAATGCAGCTCAATGGAAGTATTCTTCGGATTCTGTGGTGACCGAAACCGTGACCGACGAACGTGACGAATCAAAGTACAAGACGGTTGGCGTCGGGACGCAAATCTGGATGGCGGAGAATTTGAAGTTGAAGACGGATTCCAGCTGGTGCTATCAGGATAATGATGCAAATTGTGAAAAGTTCGGCCGCCTTTACCAATGGAAGGATAATGTAGGCGTTAAGGGTGAGAATGTTTGCCCTGAAGGGTTCCATGTCCCGTCAAGTCAAGACTGGGAAACTTTGAAATCCTTTGTCAACAATGTTTTTGATTGGGATCGTTATACGCGCATTTTAGGTGCCAAGGACGGTTGGAAAAAGAGTAATGAATGGTATATCGGAAATGATGACCTCGTCGGTTTCTCGGCGTTTGCGTCTGGTGTCCGCGATAGCAGTGGAAAGTATGCGGATATGTTCGATGCAGCGTATTTCTGCACGACGGATCATACGGACTCGACCTTTACCGTTTATAAGATGCAGAAGATTCTGCCCAACCTCGCAGGCATTGAAACTCCTAAAAACAGCGCCTGCACCATCCGCTGCATCAAAGACTAAATTCCAGCCTTGTCATCCCGGCCATTCACGCAGTCATCCCGGCCTCTACACCTGTCATTCCCGCCTCCGAGCGGGAATCTCCTTACACACTTGCCCCCGGCTTGTCATCCCGGCCTTTGTGCCGGGATCGCCTTACACGGTAAAAAAAAGCGATGCCGCAACAAGTGCGGCATAACAGTACAAAAACATTCCTCTCACGCAGTCATCCCGGCTTCTACACCTGTCATTCCCGCCTCCGAGCGGGAATCTCCTTATACGCTTGCCCCCGGCTTGTCATCCCGGCCTTTGTGCCGGGATCGCCTTACACGGTAAAAAAGGCGATGCCGCAACAAGTGCGGCATGACAATACAAAAAACATTCCTCTCACGCTGTCATCCCGGCCTCTACACCTGTCATTCCCGCCACCGAGCGGGAATCTCCTTATACGCTTGCCCCCGGCTTGTCATCCCGGCCTTTGTGCCGGGATCCCCTTATACGGAACTCTTTACATTGTCATCCCGGACTCCGGGGCGGGATCTCCTTACACACTAGTCATTTAGAGGTCCAGTGACATCTGGTCTTCTGCGGGCTTTGCTGAACTACTCGCTGCATTTTCAGCGGGTGCGCTGTCTTCTTCTGTGCTTGCGCCAGATTCATCCGCATTCGCGATCTGTGCCATAAGCCACGCTTCGTCATGTACGGGAATTCCGAGTTCATTTGCCTTGGTGAGCTTGGAACCTGCTTCTTCTCCGGCCAAAACCCAGCTCGTCTTTTTGCTCACGGAACCGGAAACCTTGCCACCATATTCTTCGATGAGCTTGCGAGCGTCTTCTCGCTGCATGTTCGGAAGCGTACCTGTGATGACCGCGGTTTGGCCTTGGAACAGCGTCTTGACGATGCCCTTGAATTCCGTCGGGAGCCCGAGCGCAATCAGTTCTTCGATTTCTTGCGTGTAAAGCGGTGTGTGGAAAAAGTCGTAGACGGACTTGCCGATGCGTTCGCCGACGTCAGTCACGTTCTGCAGCTCTTCGACGGTCGCAGTGCGGATCTTTTCGAGCGTGCGGAAGTGCTTCGCGATGTTTCGGGCGCTGGTGCGGCCGACAAAGCGGATGCCGAGACCGTGCAGCAAGTTTTCGAGGCTTTTCTGCTTGGACGCTTGGATGGCTTCGTAGACATTTTTCGCGCTCTTTTTCGCCATTCGTTCCTGCGATTCCAGGTCTTCGAGCGTAAGGCGGTAAAGGTCGGGAATGCGCTTGATTTTGCCTGTCGAAAGGAGGCTTGCGATAAGCGCCGGGCCGAGATTTTCGATGTTCATCGCTTCGCGGCTCACGAAATGCTCGAACAAACATTGCACTTGCGCCTGGCAGTGCATATTTTCGCAACGGAGGATCACTTCGCCGTCGATGTGCGTCAAGGGTTCGCCGCAAACAGGGCATTTTTCAGGAGCCACGACGGGGAGGGCGCCGGCCGGGCGCTGTTCGCGCTTGACATCCGTGATTTTCGGGATGATCTCGCCGCCCTTCTCTACGCCGACGGTGTCGCCGTAGTGCAGGTCGAGTCTTGCCACTTCGTCGAAGTTGTGGAGGGTGGCGCGCTTGACGGTCGTGCCGGCGAGTCGCACCGGTGCTAGGTTCGCAACAGGCGTCACGGCACCCGTGCGACCCACCTGAAATTCTACAGACAAAAGCGGCGTGTAGGCGCGCTCGGCCTTGAACTTGTAGGCGATGGCCCAGCGCGGGCTCTTGCTCGTGCTGCCGAGTTCGCGCTGCATGGCAAGGTCGTTGAGCTTCACGACCATGCCGTCGATGTCGAACGGAAGGCTGTCGCGGCTCGCGCCAATCTTCTCGGAAATCGCCATAATTTCATCGACCGTATCGGCCGCCCAGTACTCGTTCGTGTTGAATCCAAGGCGCTTGAGCTGCTTCAAGTTTTCTTCGTGCGTCGCGTTCTTGCTTTGCGGAATGTGGTACGCAAAGAATCGCATCGGGCGCGTCTTGCATTCGGCCACGCTCTTGAGCTTGAGCGAGCCCGAAACTGTATTGCGGCAGTTCTGGAACGTCTTCTTGTTTTCGAGGATGAACTGTTCGTTCAAGCGTTCGAAAGCCTCGCGTTCCATGTAGACTTCGCCGCGAACTTCGAACGTTCCCTGCGGAATTTCGCTCGGGTCAATCTTCAGCTTCTTTGCGTCAAAATATTCTGGAATATCTGCAATCGTGAGCGCATTGTTCGTCACGTCGTCACCCTGGGCGCCGTCGCCACGCGTCGCCGCCTGCTTCAGACGGCCGTTCTCGTAAACCAACGAAAGGCTGACCCCGTCGATCTTCCGCTCGCAAATCCATTTGTGGCTTTGGGTACGGTCGCCGTTGGCTCCCTTTGGGCTATGGGTTATGGGCGTGTCGCTCTTGTCATCCCCGGCACTTCTTTTCTTGTCATCCCGGCCTTGTGCCGGGATCGCCTTTTCATTCTGAATATCCGCAATCCCTTCTTCCGCGGCCCTTACGAACTCGCGCATTTCTTCTTCGCTGTACACATTTGCGATGCTGAGCATCGGCACGGCGTGCGCCACTTTCGCAAAGTCGTTCGTGAGGTCGCTGCCGACTCTCTGCGTGAGCGAGTTCTTTCCGCGCAGTTCCGGATACTTCGCCTCGAGCGCATCCATCTCCTTGAGCCCAAAGTCAAAATCCTGGTCGCTCATAGGGGAGACTCCGTCCTTGTAATAAAGACGGCTGGCTTCTTCCAATTGTTTCTTTAACTCAAAATAGCGGGTACGGTCAAGTTCTTTCTGCTCACTCATAAAATGCAATATAGAAAGAACTCGGAATTTAGAACAATGCTTTTCCTCTAAGTTCTGCCTACTTCTTACCGCCTACTTCCTACTAAAAAAACATCTTCACGCCGATGGCGATAAGGATGATTCCGGCGATAAATTCCGGAATCTTGGTCTGGAAGCGCTTTGCCGTATGGCGTCCGATCTCAAAACCGATAACGCCCATCGCAAAACTGGCAAACGCAATGGCCGAGGTGGCAAATGCCAAATCCACATTCATGAATGCAAACGAAATCCCGACTGCAAAAGCATCAATGCTTGTCGCAATGGACAGTAGCAGGATGTTGGTTATGGACAAGTTCTTTGCTGCAATTTGCTCGCCTTCTTCTTCGCCAGCGTCTCCTCGAACAGCCCCCCAAATCATACGAGTGCCCAAAATGCAGAGAATCGCACAGGCGATCGGTGTACCGACGGCGTTGAACCAGCGTTCCGCAAATCCGCCCAGGAAAAAGCCGAGCAACGTCATGACGCCCTGAAAAACGCCAAAGCTAACAGCCTGTAAAAACGCCCTGCTGTAACGGATGTTAGACTTGGCGAGCCCTGTAGAAACGGCTACCGCAAAACAGTCCGTAGCTTCTACAATCGCGATGATGATGATTTCAATGAAGGTCATGAAAAGGCTTTTTTGAAAGGTTTCGAAATGCGTCCGCAAAAATAAAAAATATATTATAGGTTGATTGACTGATGAACTATAAAGTTGTTGGCATTATTTTTGTTGCGGCGTGTCTTTTGCTGCTGCTTTCCGTTGGGGGCTCGTTCTGGGACGGTTCCTTTGAACTCTTTTTGCATGGCGATTCGTGGAAATTCCCCGAAACCCCGTTCATTTTCTGGCTTGTCATGTCGCAGGCGGGGGTCCTCCTTTCGGTCTTCTTGCTCATCATGAACGTCAAAATCCACAGGCGAACCTCTCTGTTGCTAGAACTGAGTTCGCTGTGCTGCTTGGCGGTTTCCATCTTTTATTCGGTGATTTGTTCCAATGCGATTTCCATAGAAAGTAACGTTTACGGCATCGGAATCCTTGGCTTTATTTCGCTACTGTTCTTTGCGACTCATCTGGCTGCGGCAGACTCCGCCGAAGATATGTCCCTTTGCAAGGAACTGGCTAACATCAGGCGTCCGCTCGCATGGATTATGCTCCCGACCATCTTTTGGGTAGCCTCGTCTTTGGGGCTGGATTACGCCCGCGTAGAAAATCCGATGTGGCTTGGCCCGTTCTTTCCGCTGTATATTGTCGCTTGCGTTTTCTATTCAGGCTTTGCGCTGTTGATCGCACTCCTGTCGTTCGAAAACTATTATAACCGCCTTATGGAAAAGTACCTGCTTCTTTCGAGCTGGTTCATGGCGCTTTTGTTCTTGTGGATGTACCTCCTCAAGGGCGAGGGGAGCCTTGTTTCGCTTGTGTTTGCGTGTGCCGTTCCGCAGCTGTTCTTTATTGAATCCATCCGTGAAAATCTCTGGGGGCGCTTGTTCGTTTCGCTTTGCATTTTGTTTGGCGTATTGCTCAAGTGCGGCTTCTTGGTGAATGGCCAGGAGGTGCATTTCTTTTCGAATTTGAACTTTGCCGATGGCGGCATCATGTTGGCGGGCGTCGCCCTGTTTGTGGCCATCTTCCTTGCGGTGCGTTTTTTGCTGGCGCGATTCTTTGAAAACGACGAAATTCTGATGGGCGAGGAAGATGAAAATTCCGATGACGAAGTTCCAGTGGTCGAGGCGGTAAAGCCTTTTTCGCCGTTCTCTTCGCCAGAATTCAAGGTGGTGCGTTTGCCCGTGCTTTGCGGGATCCTGGCGGGAGTGGTCTACGGCTATTTTACGTCGGACTGGATTTATCTGGCAGAACCCTTTGCCGCCTACGTGAGCTGCATGCTTGTATGCCTGCAACCCTTTGTGCATTTGTCCTTTAAACGACGGGGGCGCCAATGAGTATGTTTGCCAATGCCGTGGCGTGCCTTTTGGGGCTTTCGTATGCGTTTGCCCTTTGGCGTGTCAAGGGAATGTTCCGTGTCGCGCTTTTGATCCTTTTGTTCGGCTTGATCAGCGTTTTGTACACGTCGTATTTCGGGAACCTCTTGCTTCCAGCGCTGGAATGCTATCCGTTCCGCATTCTGGCTCTCGCTTTTTGCGTTTATACGACAGGGCTGCGTGAACACCGCAGGCGCTATATGGTCTTGGCGCAGACGTTCTGGCTCTGGGTAGAACTTGTGAGCGCCGTGTCGCTTTTGCAAATGGGCGAGAGCGTCTCGTGGCTGCGTCTTGTCGCCATTGCCGGAATCGCTTTTGGTAGCGGCTTCATGGCCCGTATTTCAAAAGAAATCGAGTTCGGACTGATCGTCCTCTGGATGGCGGTCTGGATGTTCTTCTAGGATTTTTAGGGATTGTTCTGATAAGTGACTTTGTTTGAAAGTCTCTTCTCGAATTCATCCTTGGTGAGCGGCTTGTCAAAGATGAACCCCTGAATGATGGAGCAGTTCGCGTCCTGCAAAAAGTCCAGCTGCTTGGTGTTTTCGACACCTTCTGCAACGACTTCGAGGTTCAGTTCGTTGATCATTTTCACCATATTCTTGATGACCACTTCGTCGTGGTGCTTTTCGTCGCCGATGTGGTCGAGGAGCGACTTGTCGAGCTTGATGACGTTCACGTTCAGGTCCTTGAGGGCGTTGAACGTGGAGTAGCCCGTACCGAAGTCATCGATAGAAACTGAAATTCCGTTCTGGCGGAGTTCGTTCACGAACTTCTGCATGGCGACCTTGTCGTCAAAGTCCGAAGCTTCGGTCAGCTCGATTTCGATGTACTTGCTCTCGATCCGGAATTCCTTCATGATCTTGAGGATGTCGTCGGCCAGGTGCGGGTTCCGGAGGTGGAGCCTAGAAAAGTTTGACGATACGCGGACAGGTTCGATCCCGGCGTCAAGCCAGGAGCGGATGTCTTCGCAGACCTTGCGGAATACGTAAAAGTCGAGCTGGCAGATCGAAGTTTCCTTTTCGAGGACGGGCAAAAATTCACCCGGAGCAATGATCTGTCCGTTGCGGTTCCAGCGTACAAGCGCTTCGCAGCCGCAGAGCTTCTGTTCCTTGACAGAGACCTTGGGCTGGTAGTAGACGATGAATTCCTTGCGTTTCAATGCTTCGTTGAACAGCGACAGGATCTCTTTTTCGTGGTAGGCGGCATCGAGCATCTTGCGCGTGAAATAGACGATGTCGTTACCCGGATGGATGCGAGCCTGGTTCATGGCCACGGAGCTACAGTGCATGATTTCGTTCATGGAATCCGTGGGCTGAATGTCGTAAATGCCGATACGGCTCTGGAGCGTCAATACGATGGGCTGCTGCGGAGTCGGTATGGTCACCTGCATCGACGATAGCGCCTTGACGAACATATCCTTGTTTTCTTTCTTGACGAGTACAAGGAAGTTGTCGCCACCGAGTCTTGCGATGATTTCGTCATCGCGGCACATCGCCATCACGTTATGGGTGAATGCCGTGATGCCCTTATCGCCAATGGCCGGAGACTTGGACTGGTTGATGTACTTGTAGTTCTTGAGGTTCAAGAAGAACGCGGCATAGTTGTGCAGCTGGTGCTTGGCCTTGAGTTCGATGCAGTGGTGGACCAGTTGAGCCGTGTTGGGGGCGCCGGTCATGGTGTCGGTCTGGCTTGCGTAATGGATGGCTCCCATGAGGCGGGCTCTGCCGAGGATGATGAAGATGTCATCGCAAATGAGCTTGACGGCCTGGAGTTCGGGGGCGGTGAATTTGTGGTTCTTCTTGGCGCGGATTTCGATGGTGGCCATACCGTTTTCACCGGTACGGTAGGTCTGGATAAGGGGGGTGCTTTCGTAACCGTTCGGGTCTTCGTAAATTATTTTTTCTTCATTGAGACCGTTTTTGGCAATAATGGAACATGGTGCAACGAGTTTTACCTTGATAAAACCCATATTCAAGGTATTACAAATAGGGGGAATTGCTGCGGTTACTCGCACTATCATTCCCTTCATATCTGGGATATTATCTAAAATAGCATCCCTAAAATTCTTATATACGCTATCAAAAATCACGTATTCCATGCTCGCCCCTTAGAAATCCACACAGCAATTTGCACCAAAAATTGTGTTCTAAATGTAAATAATTATTTGGCAGAGAGGTAAAAAAATTTTAATATAATTATTTGTTTCTGTTCCAATTTAGAACGCGTGAGCTGTGTCTCAAATGGCTAGTGGATTGGTGGGAAGAATATGTAGGCGATAATGATGGCGGCAATGACGCCGACGGCATCCGCAATCAGTGCGCAGGTGACCGCGTGGCGTGTCTTTTTGACGCCCACGGAACCAAAGTACACGGCGATGATGTAGAATGTTGTGTCGGCGGCTCCCTGGAACATGCAGCTGAGGCGGCCTGCAAAGCTGTCCGGGCCAAGGTTCTTCATTGCGTCGATCATCATACCGCGGGCACCGCTACCGCTGAGGGGCTTCATAAGGGCCGTGGGGAGGGCGGGCACAACGTCGTTTCCGACGCCGATGAGTCCGAGCAATGCCGAGATGCCGTTCATCACCAGGTCCATCGCACCGCTCGCGCGGAACACGGCTACACCCACGAGAATCGCGACGAGGTTCGGGATGATCATGACTGCGGTGTTGAATCCTTCCTTGGCGCCTTCGACAAATGCTTCGTAAGCCTGGACTTTTTTGTAGCAGGCGAGGGCGAGGAATGCGACAATCACGCCGAATAGTACGAGACCGCTGATAAAAAGGCTTGTGGTGCCGAGGGCTTCGGCAGTGAGGTGGCTAAAGTAGAACGTCACGGCGATGACGCAGGCGCTGATGCCGCCGAGCCACGCTACGGTTACGGGATCCTTGAGCTTGATTTTCTGGAAAAAGCTGAGTGCAAAGATGCCTGCGATGGTGCTAAAGAATGTCGAAAGGAGGAGCGGCAAAAAGACGTCACTTGGGTTTGAGGCGCCGAGCTGGGCGCGGTACGTCATAATGCTCACCGGGATAAGCGTAAGGCCGCTGGCGTTCAGGACGAGGAACATAATCTGCGAATCGCTTGCAACGGTCTTGTCTTCGTTTGGGTTCAGGTCTTGGAGCTGTTTCATCGCCTTGAGTCCCATCGGGGTGGCGGCGTTGTCGAGACCGAGCATATTGGCGCTGATGTTCATGAGCATCGTGCCCACGACCGGGTGACCCTTCGGAATTTCGGGGAAGAGCCTCGAGAAGAGCGGCTGGACGATTTTGGCGAGAATTTGGACGGCTCCGCCCTTTTCGCCGATCTTGAGGATGCCAAGCCAGAGGCTTAAAATGCCTGTGAGGCCAAGAGCGATTTCGAAAGCTGTTTTGGACATATCGAACGCGGCAAGGACAGCCTTGTTGAAAATGCCTGTATCACCGAAGGCGAGCCACTGGACTATGCAAGCGACGAACGCCCCGAAAAAGAAAATGAGCCAAATAACGTTTAAGACCATAACTCTAAAGTAGTAAAAATGTAATCGTTATGCCCGACTTGTCACCCCGGCCCTAGTGCCGGGGCCGCCTTACACAGTACAAAAAGGCGATGCCGGCACACTGGCCGGCATGACAGAACAAAAGACGCTCCTTTTCACATTGTCATCCCGGACTCCAATGTCATCCCGGACTCCGTTCCGGGATCACCTTACACGCTTGCCATCACTGTCCCCCCGGCCCTAGTGCCGGGGCCGCCTTACACGTTCTCGTATACTAAATCGTCATCGTCGCGATTTCCGCCCCATCCTCCAGCTTATGGATGCTCAAGCGGATATGGGCGGGTTCGCCTCCATTGGCCGGCGTACTCTCGTAGAATCCGAACGTGGGCGGATTCCCGCCTTTAGGCAAACTCGTGGAACCGGGATTGGCAATCACCACGTCGCGGAAGTTCTTTTCGATCTTCCAGATGTGCGTGTGTCCGTACAAGTAAATGTCGATGGGCGGCTTCTTCGCAGACTCGCTTTGCTGAGCCGCAGATTGAGACGCACCCGTCGATTCGATGCTTTCTAGAGCGTTACGCGGGAAGCATTCCGGCATAAAAATATGCCCATGGCTCAAGAACAGGTGGAATCCGCAATCTTCGACGACCTTGTATTCGTTTTCCATAGGGAAGTCCAGCATCATCAAGTCCACGTCGGCATCGCAGTTACCGCGGACGGCAATAATGCGGTCCTTGTACGGCGTGAGTGCTTCGACGACTTGCATCGGGCCGTGGCCTGCCGGGAGCGGATTCCTTGGACCGTGGTAAAGCGTATCGCCGAGCAAGAAAATCTTGTCGCAGTTGAACTTTTCAAAGAACGAGAGTGCCTGCCTTGCCGCCAAGGCAGAACCATGAATATCAGAGAGAATTAATGCACGCATAGTTATTGGTCAATTATTATTAGTGGTTAGTAAACAGTGGTTAGTATACAGGATTGTAAAAAGAACGTTCTAATTGCGATCCTAACCACTGCCTACTGTCTACTTCCTACTTCCTACTTTACTGTAATCATCGGGCTGGTTTCGCTCAACAAATAGTTCCATTCTTCGCGGATCTTTTCGTATTCGGTCGGATCGGCGTAAAGTGCGAATGTGGTCCACTTGATCCCGCTAGATGTCTTGGACTTCGGCTGCTTTTCGAAGCTTACATAATCCGGGGTGTGGTTGAGCGGCTTTGCTTCGTTGAGCGATACCGTGTGGCCGCTTGCCGTCTTGATGTTCAGCTTGAAGCTGAACTGCGTTTCGTGCGGCATACGGATGGGGTGGTGGCGCTTGGCGACCTTCGGAAGCTTGAACAGGCTACGTTCCCACACGTTCGGGAAGCGACCCTTCAGCTCGGATCCGCCCTGTCCAAAGTAACCCTTGGAAAGGTATGTATTCACGATGATCAGCGGCTTGTTGAACTGGTCGAGGTTTTCGATTCGCATGTTGCCGATGCTCACGTCCGGAACGCCCGAGGCGAGGAACTGTTCCAAGAGCTTTTCCTGGTCCTTGAGGTCGCGACCAAAGAACTTGTTGCGGATGGCGCTTGCAAATTTGCCCTGGAGCTGCACGGAGTCGCGGAATTCGCATTCGCCGTTCGCACCGATGAACAGGTCGTGCTGGATGGCAATCTGGTGTTCCTGGTTGTCTTCGAGAATCGGAGTCGTCACCACGTGGCTCTGGTCACCGTCAATTACGAGGGCGACCTTGCCTTCCATGTCGAGCGGTACCGGGCGGTCATTGCCCGTCTTGTCGGTCGCGTCGACCCAGCGTTCGCTGATTTTTCCTTGCTTCGGGATGTAGAGGATCATGTGGTTGAATTGCTGGATGGTCGGCAAGTGCGAGAAGCCTTCTTCGGTCAAATGGATGGCCGTGAGGTAGCTCTTGACGCCAATAGCTTCAAGCATGTCCTTGAGCAAAAGTGCCATATCCTTGCAGTCGCCGCGGTGTTCCTTGAGCGTCACTTCGGCGGTCTGCGGAATCAGGCTGTGGCCGCCGAATCGCACGTCGCGGTAACGGATGTCGTGACGAACAAAGTTCACGATGGCCTTGACGGCATCGTCGCCAATCTTGTTGCCGCGCACTTCGAACGCCTGCTCGCGAACCTTGACGGCCTGCTTGAACTGGTGGCTGATGAGGTTCTGGTAATCGTCGCCGACGTCACGCCATTCCTGCTTGCCCGTGAGGATGAGGCCAGCACCGAAGTCGCGGTACACCGGCATGTAGAGTTCTTTGCGGACAATGACCGGATTGTCGATCTTCCATTCGATGCCGCCCTTGATGGCCTTCCTTTCGAGCGGACCGTATTCTTCGGTGACAAAGCGGGTCGTGTCGGCGTAAATGCGGAATACGGATTCACCAACGGGCACGTCGCGGCTGCTTTCGTAATTGGTATACGGAATCATACCCTTGTTCTGGATGTTTGTGCGGCTGAACTGCATGTAGATAAAGTCACCCGGAGCGATTTCCGAAAGCGGGAAATGTGCCGTCTGGCTTTCGTTGCCGCCACCGATTTCTGTGGCGTATGTAATATAGGCTCCGTTGAGCGAGGCCTTCTGCTTGAGCTTCCAGTTGCTGTCGTAAACTTCGAGAGCGTTCAGGTAAATGCGGTCAAAACCCGGCAAAAAGTCGAACGTGAATTCACGATAGATGGCCGCTCCGCGCTGGTCCAGAACTTCGAGGAGCATTTCTTCGCTGCGGACCCAGTTGGCGCCTTTTTCGGCCTTGAGGGATTCCTTCTGGTAATGGACCACGGCAGGGAAGTCGCCTTCGACGGCTGTCTGCTTGGCCTGCGGACGGAGGAGCGTCTTTAAGTCGGCGGTACGTTCTTCGACCGGGGTGATCGGCTTTTGGAGCGTGCGGTTGTCGGCCTTGCCGAGGTAAGCCTTGGTGGCGGAGAGGAAACTCTTGGCATCTTCGTTATCGGGCTTGAGGGCGAGAGCCTTGGTGAGCGCCTTTTCGGCATCGCGGTAGTTGCGGCTATAGAAGAGAATCTTGCCGTGCATCGTCCAGATCTTGTAATCGTTCTTGGCCTTGGCGAGTGTTTCGTCGCTGATGGCGCGGGCTTCTTCGTAGCGGCCGAGGAACATGAGGGCGTCCATAAGGGTTTCGCCGAGTTCCTTGCTCATGCCAAAGCGTCCGCGGATGGCGTAAAGGATGTCGACGGCTTCGGCGTACTGGTCAAGTCCCATATAAGTCTTGGCGAGGTACACGCCGAGGCGAGAACTGGGCTGCGTGTCGTAGAGGCGCTGCACCACGATGAGGGACTGATGGCGCTGTCCCAGGCCCCAGAGGGCGTCGCTTAAGTTGATGACGTATTCCGGATTGTTCGGCGTGTAACGCAGGGCGCCTTCGGCACATTCGCGGGCGTGGCCGTAGTCGAACAAGGCTTCGTACATTTCGCCGAGAATCGAGAGCAGCTTGCCGTTCTTGCGGACGAGATCCATCTGGTTTGTAAAGTAGCTGATGCCCGGACCATAAAGTTCCTTCATCTGGTACACAAAACCGCAGTTAATTAAATAGAGCGGTTCTTCCGGATCCATCTTGTTGGCGCGTTCAAAGTAGCTGAGGGCCACGAACGGCTGGTTTTCGAGCAAGCGGAGGATGCCGACCTGGCTCATGACGGCGGCGTTGAACTTGTTCTGCTTTTTGCGGGATTCTTCGTCGTTTGCCTGTTTGGGCATGGCACCGACTTTAAGGCCTTCGATGGCGTTCTTCATCACCGAAGCGTATTTCTTTTTGTTGATGCCCTGCGTCCATGTGGCAATGAGGATGCCGCGGCCATTGTCGTAGAAGAACCGGCCTGTATAATAGAAGTCAAACTTGTTGACGACTCGCGTGAGCGTGAATTCCTGAGCGTAGCGGTCGCCGACCTTGACGCGCTGCACTTCGAGGGAGGGCTCGTTCATCGAAAGTCCGAGACGGCTGAGGAGTACCTTGAACATATCCTGCTGGCCGACTTCGTCGCTTGGGACGATGGCGCCGTACACGAACAACGAAATGTCTTCTTTCTTGTTGCTCAGGACTAGATCCGGATCTTCGTTCTGGCGGGCGACACTTGCCCAGGTGTGCCAAAGCGTGTCGGTGGTGTTCCAGGTGTATCCGAGATCCGCGCTGGAGTGCTGCATGATGCGTTCGGTAGAAAGTTCCGAGACGGCTTCCTTTACAATGTCCTTGAGCTTGAAGGTCGCAAAGAAGTCCTTCCATTCTTGCTTGAGTTCACCTGCGGAAAGCTGCACGTCGTTGGCGGAAAGCGTCAGCGTAAAGACGTGGTTCCCGGCTCCGGTGACAAAACCGACGGCTTCGTAAGGCGTGTCGTAACGCTTGCCGGCCACGTCAAAGAATGCGCCCGTCGTGCCGAAGGCTTCTTCGGGGTAGGTTTCGGCGAGCGTAGCCTTTTTTCCGCTCGATTCGAACGACTGCATTTCGATCTGGGCGCGGTCCATCAGTCGCAAAGGTTCGCCATCGGGGAGCGTGACCTCGACGAGGACGGCGCGGCGGCCCGTCTTTGGATTGTAGAATTCATAGGGGGCGTTGTCTTCGCCGCCGATGATCGTCCAGCCGTTATCGGGTGCGGTAAACGTGTAGCCGCTCGTTTCGATGGTGCCGCCGGTAGCCCTGGGCGTAACCGTCTCTTCGGACGTGTAATCCGATTCCGTGTAATCGTCTTCGTAGGTGGATTCTTCGGAACCCGAAACTTCCGTTGCGGGGGAGGTGTTTACATCGGGGGTATTACCCGCGCAAGAAAACAGGAAAAAAAGCCCGAACGCAACCGTCAGGCGGGCAAGCACATTCTCTTTTTTTACAAACGAATAACGCATAATAATCTCGGGATAAATTGTTTAACACCCTAATTTTAGAAAAATAGGGTAGGACAAAGTAGCGCTTTGCGATACAAACAAGAATAATCTTGTTATCCTTTCTTTATGTTTACATTTGACATTTGTAGCCGGGGTGTTACGGAGCGGCGTGCGCCCGTAGTAGGGGTACAAGCTGGGGGAGGCTTCCCCCCCTCAAACCTCATATGGCGGTTTTAGCCCGCTTGGACGGATTCAGACCCCTAAAACAGGTGCCCAAATCTCTTTTTTTTCGATTATTACTACACAAAAAGTTTGATTTTTTGTATCTTTCCGACCAAGAACGCACCACCGCAAGGTGGGAAGCAATTTCAACAATAAAAAAAGGATCCAATAATGGCTCTCAAACTCGGTATCAATGGTTTCGGCCGCATCGGCCGTATGGTCTTCCGCGCTGCTGTGGAAAACTTCGCAAACGACATTCAGGTTGTCGGTATCAACGACCTTCTCGACGTTGACTACCTCGCCTACATGCTCAAGTATGACTCTGTCCACGGCAAGTTCAACCACGACGTTTCTTTCGAAGGCAACTTCCTCATCGTCGATGGCAACAAGATCCAGGTCTTTGCTGAAAAGGACCCGACCAACATCACTTGGGGCGCTCTCAACGTTGACGTCGTTGTTGAATCCACCGGTTTCTTCCTCACGGACGAACTCGCTCGCGCTCACATCAAGGCTGGTGCTAAGAAGGTCATCATGTCTGCTCCGTCCAAGGACGCAACTCCGATGTTCGTCTATGGCGTGAACCACACGACCTATGCTGGTCAGGACATCATCTCCAACGCTTCCTGCACCACCAACTGCCTCGCTCCGATGTCCAAGGTCCTCAACGACAAGTTCGGCATCAAGCGTGGTCTCATGACTACCGTTCACGCAGCAACTGCTACGCAGAAGACTGTTGACGGCCCGTCCAAGAAGGACTGGCGCGGTGGCCGTGGCATCCTCGAAAACATCATTCCGTCTTCTACGGGTGCTGCAAAGGCTGTGGGTAAGGTTCTCCCGTCCCTCAACGGCAAGCTCACTGGTATGTCTCTCCGCGTTCCGACTTCTGACGTGTCCTTCGTTGACCTCACTGCAGAACTCGAAAAGCCGGCTACCTACGAAGAAATTTGCGCTGCTATGAAGGCTGCTTCTGAAGGCGAACTCAAGGGCATCCTCGGTTACACCGACGAAGCTCTCGTTTCTACGGACTTCCGTAACGACGCTCGCACTTCTATCTTCGACGTCAAGGCTGGTATCCAGCTCGACCCGACCTTCGTTAAGGTTTGCGCTTGGTACGATAACGAATGGGGCTACAGCAACAAGGTTTGCGAAATGGCTCGCGTTATCACCAACTACAAGGCTTAATTAAAGTCTTAGAAGTTGATTCTAAAGGAAGGCCTCGCTCACGCGCGAGGCCTTTCTTTTTTGTAAAAGGCGGTGCCGGCACAGTGGCCGGCATGACAGCAAAAAATGTCACCCCGCACTTGTTGCGGGGTCGCCTTACACGGTATAAATGCGGCCTTTAAGCAGTTACTTGTGCGAGGAATTCTTTCTTGAGTTTGGAGAGTTGTGTGGCGGCTTTGCGCTTGGCCTTGCGTTCTTTGCGGTTGGCGAGCAGTGTCGGGATTACAGAGGGGTGGTGGAGTGCAAAGGGGAGGGACGCCTCGATCCCGAATGCTTTGGAAAGTACGAGCGCAGTAGCTTTGAGATCTGCCGTGGTACCCATATCAGTTCCAAACCCGATGGCTTGTTCAGCTTCGTCGTTCTGAGCTTGCGCCACGAGGTAGGGAACGGAGAACATCTTGCCGCCGGCATGCATCATGCGGAGCGTAAAGTCTGCAAGCCTTGCGGTGGGCGGGAGCATCGTGTCGAACCTGCCGGTACGCTGGATAATGCGTCTCGAAAATACGGCCAGATACGGGTGCGGTGCTGCGACGTAACGCATAGGGGCGTTCTCGTCAATGGCGATAAATCCGGAACCCTTGATAGCAGGCCTTAAAATGCTTCCGCCGAGGAATTTTTTTTCTTTTGTTCTAATTCGCGGAGCGAACGCGTCGACCATCGGAAATCCATCCGTCACGTCCGCTAGGTTGTTCAAAAACTCGCGGTCGATCTTGATGCTCGGGTGGGCGAATACAACCCATTCCCCTTCGATATCGTCTAAATGCTTGTTCCAGTCGCTAGTGAAGAACCAGCCGAGTTCGGCGTCCGTGAATGGCGGTTGGGGCTTGTGCCCTTGAGCTTCGTCGTAGTTTTCGTCAAAAACAAAAACGTCAAACTGCCGCATAGTGATCTTGGAATCGTTTAAAATTCAACGCGTAGGCCGAGCCTGTGTTCGTAGCCGAGGCTTTCGGCGAGGTAGGAGAAGGCGTAGTCAAAGGAGAACAGGCTCGAAGTGTAGCCCAGGCCCAAGCTGAACAGACGGGCTTCGTTTGTTTCGTCAGGTCTGCTCGACGAAGATGCCAGTTCCTTGATGTCGCGGGAAATGTCGAGCCAAGTGCGCGTAAAGCCTGCGCGGATGCGGAAGAATTCTCCGAGTGCGTATTCGGCACCGAGGTTCAGGTCCGGTTCGGCATAACGCGGAAAGTCCGTTTCTGCAAACAAGGTCAGACGCGGAACGCTGCGTGGCTTGAGGAATCCGCCAAAGGCGAACGTCTGTGAGAGCGGGTTCGAATCGTCGGCGTCTTTTTTCACGTAACCGCGGAGCTGTGCGCCAAAGTCTCTTGCCGCAAACGAAAAACCGTAGTTCTTGGTGTCGGACATCCAGGTCACGCCCCAGTCGAATGCGGCTGCCAAGGCGGTCTGGTCTTCGTTGTCGCCCGTCAATTTGTCCGAAGCGAATTTGAGTGTTGCACCAAAGCGGATGTGCTTCATTGGGAAGGCGACGGTGGCCGTTGTCAGCTGGCTGAACGGATTGTACTCGCTACCGTTCGGGGCGCCGTTCTCGTCGTAACCGGTGATGGTACCCACCGAACTCCAGTTGTACGAAACCTGTACGATGTACTTGTCGAACTGAGTCGTGAACGAGATCGTTCCCTGGTTCGATGCGAATTCGCCGGTCTGCCAATGGATGGCGGCGATGCGCTTTTTGCCTTCTGGGATAAGGACTGCAGCCGGGTTCAACTGCGTGATCGACGGATCCGTTGTCGGGAGTGCCGCAGCGGACTTTTCGAGGGCGGTGTTGCGCGGGCTGTCAAAAGTGGAGAGGAACGAAAAAACTTCTTTCCCTGCGTCGTGCTTTGAAAAGTAGCCAAGTTCTGCTGCAGGGCATGCTAATGCAAATGCTGCAATTGCGGTAAGTTTTTTCAATAAATCCATGTTGTAAATTTATAAAAAATCAAAGAAAGATTTGTAACTAAATGTATTTGTGGTGCGATTTTTTGTTTATTGGGTCCCGTTAAGCCTTTACAATATTGAAATGTTTTTGTATATTTGCGTCTGCTCGGGCTACTAGCTCAGTTGGTAGAGCAACGCCCTTTTAAGGCGTGGGTCGAAGGTTCGAGCCCTTCGTAGCTCAGTAATCGGTTCCGTTTATCGGAGCCGATTTTTTTTTATATTGTGAAATAGTAAATTGTACTGAACTATTTTTGCAGAACTTATGGCCTGGATTGAACTTGATTCTAACGATTATGCGAAGAACTTCGCGAACCCGCATGCATGCTACTTGCGCACGGATTTTAACTTGCTGAATGCCGCCAAGGTCGAAGCGGTCCGTTTTTTTGCGTATGCGTCGGAATCGGGGGCGGACTATAAAATAGGTTTTGCCGTGGGCGAAAAGGGGGAGGACTGGGATTCTCCTTATTCGGCGCCGTTTGGCGGCTTTGCGTGTGCGAAGGGCGTTTCCACTGACGAAATCGACGATGCGATCGGTGCGTTGCCGGCTTTCGTTTCGGCGGCCCATAAAAAGCTGCACGTGACTTTTTCTCCGGCATTCTATAGCCAGACGTTTTTGACAAAGTGCATCTCGTCGATGTTCCGTGCTGGATTTTCGGTGCGCTACGTGGACATCAACTACGCTTTTGACTTTACTGATAATACTCCGTACGAAAAGCGTATATGGAAGAGGGCTCGTCAGAACCTAAAACAGGCCTTTGCGCTCCCGTATGATTTGCGTGAAGAACGGACGCCCGAAGGCATTGCCGCCTGTTATGAAGTCATCCGCCAGAATCGCGAGTTCAGGGGATATCCGCTTAAAATGTCGCTGGAGGCGCTGAAGCAGACCTCGACGATCGTCCCTGTCCATTTTTATACGCTGAACCTTGAAGGTAAGCCGGTGGCGGCAGCCGTGGTGTATCGCGTGGCTCCCAAGATTTCGCAGGTCATATACTGGGGGAATGTCCCCGGCTCCGAAGAAAGCAGGCCGATGAACTTGCTTGCCTTTAAGATGTTCGAAATGTTCAAGGTGCTGGGGATGGACTATCTGGACATCGGCATTTCGACCGAGTACGGGGTTCCGAATGTGGGACTGTGCGCGTTCAAGGAATGTGTCGGGTGTTCTGCGGAACTGAAGTATTCTTTTGATTTTGACGGAACCGTCGCTGCCCGCTAGGGAGAACCTTATGGACAAGATTCCTATTCTCGATTTAAAGAAAGTGAACGCTCCCTACATGGAGTCCCTGAAAGATGCTGCTTCGGCGGCGGTTGAATCGGGCTGGTACATTCGCGGTTCCTTGGGCGAGCGCTTTGAACGCGAGTTTGCGGAATATTGCGGCGTGAAGCATGCCGTGGGTGTCGGGAACGGGCTCGATGCCCTGACGCTCATGCTCCGGGCTTCGATGGTGCTAGGAAAGTTGCAGGAAGGCGATGAAATCCTTGTGCCCTCGAATACGTATATCGCCTCGGTTCTTGCAATCAGTGCCGTTGGGCTTAAGCCTGTGCTGGTGGAACCTGACGCGAAAAGCTTCAATATCGATCCCAAGCGTATCAAAGAGGCTTGCGGGGCTCGTACTCGCGGCATTCTCGTGGTGCATCTGTATGGGCGCCTGTGCGATATGGACGAGATTTGTGAATTTGCCAATTCGCGTGACTTGCTCTTGTTTGAGGACTGTGCGCAGGCTCATGGGGCTCGTCTTTGCGACGGGCGCGGTGCGGGTTCGTTTGGCACGGCGGCGGCATTCAGTTTTTACCCGACCAAGAATCTTGGGGCGCTGGGCGATGCCGGTATGGTGCTGACGAACGATGCTGATATCGCAAATGCTGTCCGTACGCTTGGAAATTACGGTTCGGAACAGAAGTACGTGAACAAGTTCAAGGGAGTGAATTCCCGCCTGGACGAACTGCAGGCGGCGTTCTTGCTTGCAAAGCTCCCGCATCTGGATGAATGGAACGAACGCCGTCGCGATATTGCGGTGCGTTACTGCTCCGAAATCAAGAACAAGAAGGTGGTGCTGCCCGAAATCCCGGCAACGCCGTCGGAACATGTGTGGTACGTGTTCACGGTTCGCACTGCCGATGAAACGACGCGCGATTCCTTGCAGGCTCATTTGAAGTCGCGTGGTATCGGGACGTTGATTTACTACCCGATCCCTCCGCATTTGCAGGAAGCTTACGCAGGAGAGTTCAGCGGAACGTATCCGGTGGCCGAATCGCTTGCGAAGACGGTGTTGAGTATCCCGATGAGTCAGGTGCTTACGGATGACGAAGTCGCCGAAGTGATTGGTGCGATAAATGAGTTCTAGGAATAAAATGTGTGAAAAAGGAGATGCCCGCACTGAGGCGGGCATGACAGATCGCGGACGAGTGAATTTTTGGAAGGTTTTTATGGGTTCGGGGATGGTGACGTTCCTGAACGCACTCCGCATTTTTGTGGTGAACAAGCTGCTTGCCGTATTTTTGCCGCCGAGCGCATTTGCTTGCGTCGGGCAGTTCATGAACTTTATGACGATGGGGCAGGCGACGTCTTCGCTTGCGCTCCAGAACGGCTGGGTGAGCCTTTCGGCGCAGAACAAGGATAACCTGGAACAGCTACGTGGCGTGTGGCGAGGCGGCTTCCGCTTGACGACTTTTGCTAGCATCGCGACGTTTGCCGTGGCGCTTGTGCTTTGCTTTACGCTCCCGCTCGAAAAGTTCTTCCCTGAAATTCCGCCGCGTCTTGTGCAGGCGGCCATCATTTTCGCGTTGCCGGGCGTCTTTGCGACGAACGTGATTACGATTTCGGCCTCGGTGATGAACGGGCTTGGGCATTACCGAAGGTGGGCGCTCATCAATATGGTCTCGTCCTTGTGGCAGATGCTCTGGGTGGCGTTCTTCCTATATACTGGGCGCCTGAGCGTGCTTTCGGTCGTGGCGACGCAGTCGATTTTTGCGGGCGTCTATGCGGCTCAGATTGCGGCACGGGCTGGCTTTAGCTTAAAAGAAATCCGGAAGTCGGCGCTGGACATTCGAAGCCCTTGGCTCTCGTATGCGCTGATGGGCATTGTGCCGATGGTGCTTACGCCTGTGGTACTCACGTTCATGCGTTCGACGATTGGTGCTGAATTGGGCTGGAATGCGGCCGGCATTTGGCAGGGCATCTGGAAGATTTCGGACTTTTTGACGGCGTTCTTTTCGGCGATTCTCGGCGTGATCATCTTGCCGAAGGTGTCTTCGAAGATGGCGAAGTCGGAGTTCTGGGCGATGTTCCTTCCGATTTTTGGGAAGACGATGCTGCTTGCGTTTTTGGCGGTGGCGGTACTTTACTTTGGACGTTCGCTCCTTGTGTATGTGATGCTTTCGTCGGAATATGCGGGGGCGGCCGATTACATCCCGATGCAGTTGCTGGGCGACTTCTTTCGCGTGGGCGGTTGGGCGCTTGGGCTTGTGTTGATTGCCCGTCGCGAAACCAGGATTTTCTTGACGCTTGAAATTTGTTCGCAGTTCATTTTGGCGGGGGCGACTTACGGATTCGTCAAGCTTTATGAATTTAACGGCCCGATGATGGCCTATGCGCTTGAAAACTTTGTCACGCTTTTGGCTTCGGTGGTTATCGTGAGCCGTTTGAAATGGTCTAAGGATTGAGTGGTTGGAATATGATGCCGAAAGTTTCTGTCTTGCTCCCGAGCTATAATCATGAACTGTATGTCGAAGCGGCTGTGCGTTCTGTGATGTCACAGACGGGCGTTGATTTTGAGCTGATTGTCATTGACGATGGCAGTTCGGATTCGTCGCCGAAAATTTTGGCGAACTTGCAGGCAGAACTTGGCTTTACGTTTATCCACCGTCCGAATAAGGGCGTTGTGCCTACGCTGAATGAGGCGCTTGCGCTTGCTCGCGGGCGTTACGTTTGCACGTTCTCTTCGGACGACAAGATGCCGCCGGAACGCCTCAAAAAGCAGAGCGATTACTTGGAGGCGCACCCGGATGCGGTGTCGTGTTTTGGACAAATTAAACCACTGTACGACGATGATTCGCTTGGGGAGATGGATGTGCGATTTTTGCGTAGCGTGCCGCAGGTTTCGTTCGAGGAATCGTTCCTGGGCAAAAAGGCGTTGCATGGCTGTGGCGAGATGTTTGTGCGCGAAAAGATCGTTGCGATTGGATGTTACGACGAACGCTATTATTTTGAGGACTATCCGCTTTATCTGAAGATTCTGTATAATTACGGACCGCAGCCGGTTTTGAGTGATGTGGTGTGCTGTTATTACCGTGAACACGGCGACAATATGCACGTGAATAACAACCGGATTTTCAGCGAGATCTTAAGGATGCTGGCGGAAAATTACGGTTCGCATCCGCTGTATAAGGAGGCGGAGCGCTGCTGGAAGGCCAACTGGTTCTCGGCGGTGGCCGCGCAGAGTAAGCTTGCGGCGATCCGCTTGATTCCGAAGGTGATATCGCTATCGCCAAGATTCTGGCTCCGCGTCCCCAAACTGTTCATCCCCAAAAAACTGTTACCGTTTTAAAGACTGCTGTTATGCAGTCTTTTTTTCCTTTCGTCGCAGTGTGGGTGGGGGAATAAAAAAAGACCAACCTTTCGGTTGGTCTTTTTTCTGCGGGTGCCAGGACTCGAACCTGGAGCCTTTTGGTTCGTAGCCAAACGCTCTATCCAGTTGGGCTACATCCGCGTTTTGT
>JBGVAT010000172.1:0-5931 GCA_045224895.1 Fibrobacter sp. | reverse complement strand
ATTGCCGCATCTGCAAAAGCACTTGCATTCATTCCGCAGTTCGTCAAGCTCCCCGAAAGCACAAAGACGCTCACGCTCAAGGACGGCGACACGCTTTCGCTGGGCAAGCACACGCTAAAGTTCATCGCAGCCCCGATGGTGCACTGGCCCGAAGTTTTGCTCAGCTACGACGAATCCGAAAAGATTCTGTTCTCCGCAGACGCATTCGGTACATTCGGACTTTCTGGCAAACTCGACGAAAACTGGGTGAGCGAAGCGAGACGCTACTACATCAACATCGTCGGGAAATACGGTTTGCAGGTACAGGGCGTGTTGAAGAAGCTCGCCGGTATTGAAGTCAAGACGATTTGTCCGTTACACGGCCCGGTTCTTACAGACAATTTAAGTTTCTACATCGACAAGTACAACACCTGGAGCAGCTACGCTCCTGAAACGCAAGGCGTGTTTGTCGCCTACGCAGGCGTTTACGGCCACACGGCAGAAGCCGCGAAGAAGCTCGCCGAATCACTCCGCGAAAAAGGCGTTGATGTGACGATTATGGATTTGGCACGCACGTATTCTTCAGAAACAGTCGCACAGGCTTTCCGCTATAGCCATCTCGCCGTATGCGCAACAACGCTGGATGCAGGGCTCTTCCCCGCTGCCGAAAAGTTCCTCACGCACATCAAGGCGAAAAACTACTGCAACCGCAAAGTGGGCATTGTCGAAAACGGCACTTGGGCACCGATGGCCGCGAAGAAAATGCACGAGATTCTCGACACGCTCAAGAACGTGGCATTCTGCGAAACGACGGTCACGCTCAAGTCCGCACTCGACGAAACTTCTGCCGCAAAGCTCGAAGAACTCGCCGTAGAATTTGCGAAAGATTTGGGGAAAGCGTAGTTTATTTCACAAAAAGGAGATGCCCTGTCGGAGCAGGGCATGACAACTTTTTAACAAGACGAGAAGGTGACCCCGCAACGGGGTGCGGTGTGACAAGTTACAAAAAAAGTCGGCGGAAGCCGACTTTTTCGTTTAATACATTCTGGATTTGTGTAGGGATAGATGCAATAAAGTCAAATGTTTTTAGCATTATTCAAGTTTGCGAACCATGCGCATGCCTTGGAAAGCCGGCTGTTTAAACGTTGCGTTAGTAATTATTGTATTGCGAGGAAGGCACTTGTATTTAATCAATTCACGACACGCTTTACCGGGATTATGAGCAAATATACTACAAGGATTCACACCAAAATATCCATTATAACCATCAGGAGTAAAATACGATTCATTAGCATTCCCATAGGTATCATACAAACCATACTGATTGGGAGCATACTGTTTTACTGGGTAAAGACCTGCTTTTTTTTCAGCACAATGAATATCCGCATATTTTTTTAATGAGTCCTCAACAAGCTCATTTCCCCAAGAAAAGACCTTTGATTGCCCCGCATTTTGAAGAATATACCATTCGTCATAGTAAGGAAGCCTATACCCATTGGCCAATTCGTTATAGATGCATTGAGTCGGTTTAGGGCAGTTCAAAACACTTTCAAGCCCGTCTTTTTTCGAGCGAAAACTCAAATATTTTTCAAAAAATTGCGATGGATAATCCAGCACCTCTAAGGAATCCGATGATGGATAATAATCCTCATTGAAAACCAAGACAGAATGTTTTTCGTTAATTTTTTCCCCTTCACGCAACCAAAGCGCATCTCGAACACGCAGCTCAGTTTTATCTACAATCAAATCATAATTCATTTGAACAGCATACGAAGTGTCTTTTGTATTTTTGTATTCAACACGTCCAACACCTCCATAAACAATGAATTTTTTTCCTTTAAGATTTACAATTGTTTGGTTTACTAGAATCCAGCTAGAATCCGCATCCGTCAAATCATTCATATTCCTTGCATAAAGGACAAGAATACTTCTAGTATAAGGCGAGCCATCTACATAAAGACAATTCCGAGAATCCACATGAGCGGCCCCATTTACAATCCATAATCCATCACCTGTATTAAATTCCTTTTCAGGACAAAGTTTAACGCCCTGATTCCGGTCTACTTCGTACCATCTCTTATGGCCGCTAGATTTCGTCGGTTTTACGGATTTATAGGAACATTTTTCAGCAATAGATTTCTCATTCGAAGCTATATAATGCTTTTTAAAGCCCTTTTCTTGAAATAGATTCTTCGCCTCACGCACATCATGCAGATTAGATATGCAATTGCCATTTGCATCAAAAACGCAAAAGTCATTGCCAAAGGAAACAGAAAAATAAATCAGAAATAATGAAAGTATTTTTTTCATAATCATCACTCCTAGAAGTTCAACAAACGGCAGACATTAAGTCTGCCGTTTGTTGAAAATCTAATCAGAAACTATTACTTCGATTTCAAAGCATCAAGTCGAGCCTTAGCCTCTGCGATTTGCTCAGGAGGCAAGCCCATGGCCTGCATAACGCGTATAGCATCGGCATGCCCCTCTGTTTTGCCATGCGCTTTACCTTCAGCCTTACCTTTAAGGAAATTCTCGGCTATGACCGCATCGTATGCATGCATTTCATCGAACATATACTGCTCCATAGTTTTCAAAAGTTCAGGGTTCGCATTGCTTACCCGCAAGCGATCCAAAGCATTCTTAAGTAGCGGATCTTCCGATTCAGGGACTTCAAGTGGCCCCCTCGAAATCAACCTAAGCCAAAAGTCTTCACGGGAGTTCACACCTTTGCGAAGCTTTAAGAACTTGACCAGATCAAGTATAATATATTTATTTTTCGGGAACAGCGGCAAAGCCGATCCCGTCCTCACATTATGTCGACTATAAAGCATCCACGAGTCCTTGTAAATATCCTTCGGTTCCAAAATTGGAAACCTGCATAGCCATATGGAAACTGTTTCAGGCACCTCGTAATAATGAACCTTCTTTTCTTCTTCGGACATGGCAAGGAACCGCTCCGACCGATTGTAGTCATGTTTGCCCCGAATTGTAAGGTACGCGTTATAGAGTTGCATCCGATCTAAAAAGAATGGATGTTCGCGATTTTGCAACTCAATATTCATGAAGCGGTTGTCTCGAGTCGACACCCACACATCTAGCCGCATGGGTTCATCGCCCGGCATAAATACGTCGATATATTTCTCGAATGCATAGCTGAGGTCCACAATTTCGTGTTCATAGTCGAGTTCAAGAATACTGTTCAGCAAGTCACGAATCGTATCCTTGTCATCCAACAACGCACGAAACGTCGCCGGATAATACGGGAGCAAATATTCCACGCCATCTGTATTTTTTACAATGTACGGTTTTGTCGTTGTATTATTTTCGTTTGGCATTTGCATGTCCTTATATAACGGTAAGGAACATCCCCTACCCGTTATATTAACACGCTTTTCAACTCCGTTTGACCCATATTTTTTGTGTAAAATTTCGGCAATTTATAAAAAAGTCGGCGGGAGCCGACTTTTTCGTTAATTACATTTAAGAATTGTGTATGGCGACCCCGGAATGGGATCCGGGGTGACAAGCGCGAGGGGCGTTCACCAGTTACTTCTTGCTGGCGAGTTCGTCTTCAAGTTTCTTGTTGCGGCTGTCCTGCATTTCGCAGATGTTCTTGAGATTGTTGATTTCTGCGTTCTGCTTGGCCACCTGATCCTTGAGGTCTTCGCACTTGGCCGCAAAAGTCTGCTCGGATTCGATTCGAGCGTTCAGTTCCTTGCGGAGGCTGTCCACAGAATTGCGGAGCCTTTCGACGGCATCGTCGGCATCCTTGATAACCGGGTTATCCGAAACATCGCACTCATCACCACAAGAACAGCCACTCAACAATTTCTTCTTAATAGCGATTGTGGCGACAGCACCAAGTATTGCACCTATAAAAAAAGTATGTGATTTCATAACCGGACTCCTTTTGTTACCCCTTTAATATCCATTTTGAACACCCAAAAGTCAAGAGATTTTAAAAGATTTCCCCTAAAAAGCCTCCATAGCCCCTCAAATTTGCAAAATGATTACAAAAATCTTATATTTCTAAAAGATATACCCACAGAAGGTTTATGGCACATCCATTATATATAGTCATCGCCGTCATTTGCGCCATCATACTACTGATATTCCTATATCAGTTCAGGGTGCTTTTCGACAAAAGCGAAAAGACGGACAAGGACTTTTTATTTTTGGCATGCTGGTCAACCGTATTCTGCATCCAGGATGCATTCTGGGGACTTTTCGGGTGCGGCATCATAGACTGTCCGACGCTGTACTTTCTGTCGACATCGGCATTCCATATGCTGGCCGCCGTTTCGGCATACATTTGGCTGAGCTACATCCTCAACTTTATCGGTCTGAAGCAAGAAATCGCAGTCCCCGCCAAGCTGCTTTCGTTGACGCTCGTGCTGTTCCAGATTGTCATCATCGCGGTAAACTTCAAGACCCGATTCATTTTCGACATCAGTTGCGACAACACCTACGTCGCCCGCCCCGGAAGATCACTTCTGTATTACAGCCAGTACCTCACGTTCTTTATCGTCGGAATTTTAACAGCCTTCAAGATCTGCAAGGCGACCAACCTGAACACCCAGCGCAAATACATCGCCGGGCTCGTATTCCTTTTCGCGCCGATCTTTTGCGGTTTTTTACAAAAGGCGTTCCCGCTCGCTCCTTGCGACTCCATCGGCTACACGCTTGGCTGCTGCACCGTTTACGCATTCTATGTTTCTAAAATTTGCAGAAACAGGGACCTTTCGCAAAAGGCGGTCATCATCGCAGGGCTTTCTTCGGATTATGACCTTGTAATGTACGTGAATGCGCAGAAGAACAAGGCGACGTTCTACCAGATCAGCGAAAAGTTCGACCAGGTTCTTTCGGAATTCGATGACGGTATGCAGAACATCAAGAAGTTCGACAGCCTGATGCAAAAGATCATCGATCCTAGCCAGCTCGAGGAATTTCTCGAAAAGACAAATCTCGAAAAATGTCTTGAGACTTTGCAGGAAGTGCAGTATTACACCGTTCCATTCGTCGCCACGATTGACGGCAAGGCAGAACATTACCGCCTCAAGATTGCAAGCGACAGCACGAACACCCAGGCTTTCGTCATCGGCATCATCAACGTCGAAGCGGAATACCAGCTAGCCGAAAAGACGCAGAAGCTCAAGAAAGACTTGAGGCAGACGATGCTCATCGCCATCAAGGATCCGCTCACGGGTGTCGGAAGCGCTGCGGCGTTCAAAGTCAAATGTGAACAGCTCGACCGCCAAATCAAGGAAGGTCTGACAGTCAAGTTTGCGATTGTGGAATGCGACGTGAACGACCTGAAATTGATGAACGATTCATTCGGGCACGACATGGGCGACCAGTACCTCAAAAACTGCTGCAAGGTGTTCTGCAATACGTTCAAGCATAGCCCCGTATACCGAATGGGCGGCGACGAGTTCGCCATTGTCCTGACGGATATGGAATACGACAGGCGCTCGGAACTGTTCGAAAAGTTGAAGCGCGCCGTGAACCGCAAAATGGACAATCCGCAAGAAAGCATTTCGTTTGCCGCAGGGATGGCGGAATACAACAGCCGTATTGACGAATGCGCCAAGGATGTGCTGAAGCGCGCCGACACGTTTATGTACATCAACAAGACCGAAGTCAAGAAGTAATCGTGGAAGGGTTACTGTGTAAGGCGATCCCGGCACAAGGCCGGGATGACAATGGAAGGGGTTCCGTGTAAGGAGATTCCCGCTCGGAGGCGGGAATGACAAGCCTGAGGGAAGCGCGTAAGGTGGCCCCGGAACAAGTCCGGGGTGACAGCAAGAAAAAACCCCAAGTCTTGCGACTTGGGGCTTTTCAGCGGGAAGAGCGAGATTCGAACTCGCGATAGGATTAAGTCCTATACGTCCTTAGCAGGGACGCGCCTTCGGCCAACTCGGCCATCTTCCCATCTTGGGGACACTAATTTTA
>JBGVAT010000171.1:0-5486 GCA_045224895.1 Fibrobacter sp. | reverse complement strand
GTCAGAAGAAATGGTACCTGGATCGCAGTTCAAGAGTCTTGTCGAACAAGACATGCAGGACTGCTATCTTCGCTACTCGATGAGCGTGATTGTTGCTCGTGCCTTGCCTGATGCCCGAGATGGCTTCAAGCCGGTACACCGCCGTGTGATGTTCAGTATGCACAAGTTGGGCGTGGTTCCCAACAAGGGCACGGTGAAGTCTGCTCGTATTGTGGGTGACGTTATCGGTAAGTACCATCCGCATGGTGATTCCGCTGTTTATGAAACTCTTGCCCGTATGGCGCAGGACTTCTCTTTGCGTTATCCGCTGGTCTATGGTCAGGGTAACTTCGGTTCTATTGACGGTGACAGCCCGGCTGCTATGCGTTACACCGAAGCCAAGATGAACAACCTCGGCGCCCTCATGCTCGAAGATCTTGAAAAAGAAACTGTTGACATGGGCCCGAACTACGACGAATCTCTTGAAGAACCGCTGGTCCTCCCGTCTGCGCTTCCGAACATGATTGTGAACGGAACGTCGGGTATTGCTGTGGGTATGGCGACGAACATGGCTCCGCACAACTTGCGCGAAGTCGGTGCTGCCATTCACGCGATGGCCGAAAACCCGGACATTACCGGCGAAGAATTGATGGAATACGTGAAGGGTCCGGACTTTCCGACTGGCGCTATCGTCTGTGGCCGTTCTGGCATTCGCGAAGCATACCTCACGGGTCATGGCCGCGTTCGCGTGCGTGCCCGTACCGAAATTGAAACGGACGCCAAGGGCAAGCCGCGCATCATCGTCACCGAAATTCCGTATATGGTGAACAAGGCCGAACTCTGCAAGAAGATTGCAGACCTCGTCCGCGACAAGCGTGTCGACGGCATTACGGATATCCGCGATGAATCTAGCCGTGACATCCGCATTGTGATTGAACTCCGTCGTGATGCAGTTGGTGAAGTTGTCTTGAATAACTTGTTCAAGTACACGCAGTTGCAGACGACGTTTAGCATTTATAACTTGGCGCTCGTCAATAACCTCCCGAAGCTCCTTACGCTCAAGGATCTTTTGCAGGTCTACATTGACCACCGCCTCGACGTGATTACGCGCGCAACGCAGTTCGACTTGAAGAAGGCTGCAGCTCGCCTCCACATCATTGAAGGTTTGCGTATTGCAACGCAGAATATCGACGAAGTCGTGAAGATCATTCGCCAGAGCAAGACGACCGAAATTGCAAAGCAGAGCTTGCAGGACCGCTTCTCCTTGGACGAAATCCAGTCCCAGGCTATCGTCGATATGCGACTCGCTCAGTTGGTCGGACTCAACATCGAAAAGTTGGAAGCCGAATACAACGACCTTATCGCAACCGTCGCCGACTTGAAGGACATTCTCGAAAAGCGTGAACGCCGCATTGCCATCATGCTTCAGAAGCTCGATGCCGTTGTCGAAAAGTACGGTGACGAACGCCGCACGACGATTGGCGAAGCCATTGACGACAGCGATGACGAAGACCTCATTGCCGAAGAAGAACAGGTCATTACGCTCAGCAAGGAAGGCTACATCCGTCGCCTCCCGATCGATACGTTCAAGGCACAAAACCGCGGTGGTAAGGGCATCATCGGTGCAGGCCTCAAGGACGAAGACAACGTCGAACAGATCTTTACGGCCAGCACGCACAGCTACTTGCTCGTGTTCACGAACAAGGGACGTGTCTACTGGACGAAGGTCTATCGCTTGCCGGAAGGTGCCCGCAATGGCAAGGGTCGCCCGATTGTGAACTTTGTCGCTTTGACCGAAGGCGAAAAGGTCCAGGCGGTTGTGCCGGTGCGCAAGTTCGGTGGCTACTTCTGCCTCGTGTTTGCAACGAAGAAGGGTGTCATCAACAAGATGGACCTCACGCTGTTCAGCCGTCCGCGTAAGGCTGGCGTCAATGCCATCAGCCTCGACGAAGACGACGAATTGGTCAAGGTCCAGCTCGTAGGCATGACCGAAGAAGAATTCAAGGCTAGCCATGCTGCCGGTTCCGACGACGATTCTGCTGAAGCTGTTGAAAATGCCGCAGAAACTCAGGCTGCCGATGGTTCGACAGGCTCACCAACCGATGCTTCTGAAGAAGATGCTGGCGAAGGTGAAGACTTTGCCAACCGTCCGATCGCAAAGGACCTCTTGATGCTTGCTACCAAGAACGGCCAGGCCGTCACGTTCCCGATCAGCTGCTTCAGAAACATGGGCCGTGGCACTCACGGCGTGAAGGGCATTACGCTCGCCGAAGGCGACGAAGTCATTTCGCTCCTGTGGCTCAAAGCTGGCAACAAGATCCTTACCATTACCGAAAATGGTTATGGCAAGCGTTCTGAACCGGGCTCTTACCGTGTGACCCGCCGTGGCAGCAAGGGCGTGCGCAACCTGAACGTGACCGACAAGATTGGTCCGGCCGTGTTCGTGGAAAGCGTTGCCGATGACTACGATTTGATCATCACCAGCCGCGAAGGCCAGGTCATCCGCATCAAGGCCGCCGACATCCGCCTCACGGGCCGCAATGCCCAGGGCGTCAAGGCGATTACGCTTCGCGAAGGCGATGCCGTCCAGGATGCAACCGCACTCCCGAGCGTCGAAGATATCGAACAGGATAGCGCCGACGCCAAGGAAACCTTCGACAAGGTCAAGGGTGTGGAAGTCGATGACGATTCCGTTGTCAAGGACGATGCTGAAAAGCAGGAAATCGGCCCGACGGAAACCGACGCCTAGTCGCTAAAAATTAACGAAAAGATGCCCTTTTCCGGTGATTTTCCGGGAAAGGGCTTTTTTGTATGTCCCGCGCAAGCGCCCAATGTAAACTCTTTGTCGTTGTTTTTCACAACAACAAACTTTTGTTTAATCGGGGTCTTTTTTTCATGGACACTCATATATTAATTGCAGCATAACTAAATGTGAGGAATACATTATGAAAAAATTGCTCGGGGTGACCAAGATTGGGTTGGTCCTGACATTTGGATTGGTTTCTGGTGCTTTTGCTCAGGATTTCTGCAGCAATGCACAGCATTCTGGCCAAAAAGTAACGATTTCTTCGAACCAGACTGGTAAAATCGGTGATATCGGTTACGAACTTTGGGACGAAAACGGTCATGGTGGTAGCGCTACGTTCTATAGCGATGGCTCCATGGAATGCGATATCACTGGGGCCAAGGACTATCTCTGCCGCGCAGGTCTTTCTCTCGGCAGTAACAAGACCTATAAGGAACTCGGTGGTGACATGATTGCCGAGTTCAAGCTTGTGAAGAGCAATGCCCAGAATGTGGGTTATTCCTATATCGGTATTTACGGCTGGATGGAAGGTGTTGAAGGCACTGCTAGCAAACTGGTCGAATACTATGTGATTGATAACACACTCGCCAATGACATGCCGGGTAGCTGGATTGGTAACGAGAAGAAGGGTACCATTACGGTTGACGGCGGCACCTATACGGTTTACCGCAACACCCGTACCGGTCCGGCTATTAAGAACAGCGGTAACGTGACGTTCTATCAGTATTTCAGCGTCCGTACCTCGCCTCGTGACTGCGGTACCATCAATATTTCCGAACATATGAGACAGTGGGAAAAGATGGGCATGAAGATGGGCGTGCTTTATGAAGCCAAGGTGCTTGGTGAAGCTGGTAACGTGAATGGTGAAGTTCGCGGCGGTCACATGGACTTCCCGCATGCCAAGGTTTATGTGGGCAATGCGCCGACTTCTTCTGCTTCTAACCCGGCTTCTAGCTCTTCTGGAGCTACGGCAAAGTCTAGCTCCTCCAAGGGCAACGGTGGTTCTACTTCGACCACGATTGACGCTTGCAAGGACGAAATGGGCCACGAAGGAAGTGGTAAGGTTGATAATGGCCGTGACAACCAGAGTGCAACGGGTAACGTCGGTAGCTCTCCGTACCACTACGAAATCTGGTACCAGGGTGGCAACAACTCCATGACCTCTTACGACAACGGAACGTTCACCGCCAAGTGGAGCGGCACCAACGACTTCCTTGCTCGTGTCGGCTTCAAGTATGACGAAAAGTCGACTTACGAAGAAGTTGGCCCGATCGATGCTTACTTCAACTGGAAGAAGAGTGGTAGCGCCGGTGGTTACAACTACATCGGTATCTATGGCTGGACGGTCGATCCGCTCGTTGAATACTACATCGTTGACGACTGGTACAACAAGCCGGGTGCATACCTTGGCCAGAAGAAGGGTGAATTCACTGTTGACGGCGACACCTACGAAATTTACCAGAACACCCGTGTTCAGCAGCCCTCTATCAAGAATACACAGACCTTCCCGCAGTACTTCAGCGTTCGTAAGAGTGCTCGTTCTTGCGGCCATATCGATGTGACTGCTCACTTCAAGAAGTGGGAATCCCTCGGCATGCAGATGGGTAAGATGTACGAAGCCAAGGTTCTCGTTGAAGCCGGTGGCGGTTCGGGTTCCTTCGACGTGACCTACTTCAAGATGACCGATGGTAAGCATCCGCTTGCTGTTCCGGTTCCGGAATCCAGTTCTTCTGAAGCCAAGGCTGAATCTTCTAGCAGCGGAACCGTATCTCTCCACGAAGCTCCGAAGATGCAGTTCAAGAGCGGCAGCTTCCAGGTGTTCGATATGCAGGGCCGTTACCTCGGTTCCATGAAGGTCGAAGCTGGTGCAACCGTGAACGAAGTCCTCAAGGCCAACTTCAAGAGTGCTGGCATCTATATGGTGAAGCAGGGCGGCTATATGCAGCGCTTCTCCGTGAAGTAAGTTTCTCTCTCTATGACGTTTAAAAACGTTCCCCCGCAAGGAGGAACGTTTTTTTGTATGTTGTGTGAATCTTGCTCAATGCGTGTGTGTGGAAACGACGCAAAAAAAATGCGAGTCCCGAAACGGAACTCGCGTCAATACTTTGTCTAAAATCGAAGATTACTTCTTAGACTTTTTCGGCGGGTGAGCAGCGATCTTCTTCACGCTCTTGTCTTCATCCTTGGCAGCCTTTTCAGCTTCCTTGAACATAGCTTCCACCTGTTCGAGGGCGCCGTTCGGATCTTCTTCGATGATTTCAGAAGCTTCGTCAACGAGTTCGGCGAATTCGTCGTACCAGTCAGCGAAAATTTCGACTTCGAGGTGATCCACACCCGGAACCGTCAAACGCACGCCGCAGCTTTCGCCAACGCGGTCGAGGAACTTTGCAATTTCCGGACGGAGGAGGGAGAGGTCAAGACCTTCGAGGTCTTCCGGTTCCAAGAGAACGCCGTCAACCTTGTCGTCTTCTTCTGCTTTCTTGGACTTCTTCTTGTCGCCCTTCTTGCAGTTGCAGTTTTCACCGCAGCAGCATTCGTTATTGAAGTCGCCGTTCATGGCGAGGTATTCTTCGTCATCGATGCCGCTGTCGTAGTAGAATTCGTCGTCTTCCAGATAAAGTGTTTCAACGAAGATTCCCTTTGCGCCGAGAGTCTTGGCTGCTGCCAAGAATTCCTTGAGGTCGCCGCCGAAGTAGCGAGT
>JBGVAT010000170.1:0-9327 GCA_045224895.1 Fibrobacter sp. | reverse complement strand
GCTCAAAGAAATGTCCTTCAGCACCTCTTTGTTAGGCGGATAGGACTTGGTCATTTTGTACATGTAGAAAACGAATTTTTCTGCTTTGTTTTGTTCGGCCATATTTTAGTGATTAGTGGTTAGTGGTTAGTGATTAGGGATTATTTTAAATCCACATTTTTCGTCACATTCAATATAGAAATATTTTCTAGGCACAATTCGCCGTCCGTTACGGCGCAAGCCTTATGCATCAAGCATTCGCAAGGAATTCCTTGATTTTCGCCTTGACAAAAGCCAGATCCGGATTCGTGAGAATCGGAATCATCGCATTGATTTCTTCGATGGACTTATCCCACCATTTCCACTGAAGCATAAGCGCTGTCAATTCCTCATCAAAGCGATTGCGTATAAACTGTGCCGGGTTCCCCACCACAACCGTGTAGGGTTCCACGTTGCTCCCGACAACCGCATTTGCGCCAATGATTGCGCCATCACCAATACGCACGCCCGGCAAAATCACTGCATTCTGTCCAATCCACACATCGTTTCCAATCACCGTATCGCCCTTGAGCGGCATATTTTCTTTAGCAGGAGGCGCCATATTCCACCCCCGCAATGTGTAAAACGGGAACGTCGAAACCGCATTCATCTGATGGTTCGCCCCATTCATCACGAACTCCACACCAGAGGCAATCTGGCAGAACTTACCGATAATCAACTTATCACCATTCCACGGATACAGATGCGTCACGTGGCTCTCGAAATCGCTATCGGCAATGTAGGTGAAATCACCCACGACAATCTGCGGATTCTTGAGAGTCGGCTTCACGTATATTTCTTTGTCATAACCCGCAATCGGATGGACTGTCATCGGATCAGGGAGTGTGTTTTGCATAGGGATCTCCGTAGGTGGGATATATGGGAAAAGGTAATAAAAAAAGACAATTATATGATGTATATTTGGAAAAAATGGAATTTTAGCAATGACCACAGAACCCCAAATAGTATCTATCGGCGATCTACTGACATATCCCTTGAGCCTTCCTGAATACCAGCGTCCCTATACATGGAATGCCAAATCAGCATCGACCTTATACTGGGATGTTTTTGAAGCATATAGTAATTCATTGGACGAATACCGCATCGGATCCGTGATTCTATACTTTAACGGGAAATCTTATGATATTGTTGACGGTCAACAGCGTTTAACAACAATATCTTTATTACTCTATTGTTTGGATAAAAATTCATCGACGGCTTTATTGAAACAAAAATACGGCAAAGCGTCAAAAAAAGCCGTATCGCAAAATTTCAATACATTGTCCCAATTGTGCGAAAACCTGGACAACGAAAGAAAATCCGGCATAAAAGAATATCTAAAAAGACACTGCTCAATCGTCAAGATAATCGTACAAAATGAGCAGGAGGCCTTCCAGTTCTTCGATTCCCAAAATTCAAGAGGAAAAGAATTGGCTCCGCATGATTTATTAAAATCCTATCACCTGAGAGAAATGAACGACGATAGTGTCGCCGAGAAAACGTCGCTTATAAACCGATGGGAAGACACGAACCAAGACGATCTCGCATCATTTTTCAAAGATGTTTTATACCCACTTGTACGATGGTTTAGAGGAAAGGATGGCCTAGGCTATTCTTCTAAAAAAATCAGTTTTTTCAAAGGAATAAAAAAGAACAACAATTACAATTTTTCTGTCTATCACAAGTCGGCAAATCTATACATAGAACAGATGAATCAAAGCAATGTCTATGAGATCCTGTCAGAAAAGAAGATAAATCAATTTCAATTATCACAGCCGCTTATCGCCGGGAAAAGGTTCTTTTTCTACACATTGCACTACTATGAACTATATAAAAAGATTGATGGAATAATTGGAAAAAAATTCCCTGAGCTTAGCAATGGGGGTCGAGGAGATCAACTTGTAAGGAACTTGTTCATCAATGTGTTGCTGTTTTTTGTAGATCGATTTGGCGAGAAGGAATTGTCAGAAGCCGTATACCGATATTTATTTTCATGGGTTTACATGCTCCGCATTTCGTTATATAGCGTGTATGAGGAATCCATCAATAAATATGCACTGGGCAAGCATACCATCAATCATGACCTGAATCTATTTGCCTTAATAAACCAAATGAACCAGCCAAAAGAATTATTTGAAAACGCACTATCAAAACCAGATGCTACAAAATGGGAAAAGCCATCGAAAAAGGCACATGAAACTCGCTTAAAACGATACGTCGAAAACTGGGAAAAGTATTCTGGCTTAGGGGTTAAAAATGTCTAGTCGAGAAAACGAAAATACAATCGAACAACCCAAATTGATGAGCGTCAATGAGGTATTCAACAATGTTGAATACGTGGTTCCAATTTATCAAAGAAACTATGCCTGGGGAAAAGACCAGATAGATAGATTGATCCAAGACATTAGGGATGTATTGCCGGATGCCGAGTCCTACTATTTAGGAAGCCTCATCGTGAATCAGTCCGGTCCAAACCGGTATGAAGTGATTGACGGGCAACAACGATTAACGACTCTTTATTTAATGTCATTATATTTAGACAAGCAACTTAAAGAAAGAAATCGCTCTTGTCAAATATCTATTCCTGAGGGGACCTTAGTATTTGAAGCTCGTGAAAAATCAAACGAGACATTCAGACGAATGAAAAACGGATCCGACGAAAAAGAATGGTCTTCGGAAGAATTAATTAACGGATTCAAAATCATTGCGGATTTCTTCAAGTCGAACTTTAAGGAAAACGGCGATTATGAAAACTTTATAGAAAAACTCAAAAAAGTAAAAATCGTCCGCGTTCAAGTACCCAAGGGAATCGATTTGAACCACTATTTTGAAATAATGAACACCAGAGGAGAACAGCTCGAGCCACACGAGATTGTAAAAGCAAGAATCATTAACGCTATTAAAGATCAAAAAGCAGTCGCTGCTAAAATTTGGGATGCATGCGCTCTAATGGATTCGTATGTGCAGATGAATTTTGATACGGAATCCAGAAAGATTCTTTTTGGCGAAAATTGGAAAGAGCTTCTTTGCGACTCATTCGATAGCGCTGCAAAAATACTCACCAAAGAAAATAAAGAGAATGGCCCGGGAAATAATGATGAAGACTTCACATTAATCGATTATTTAAAAAGCAACGCTCCACTTAAAGACGAAAAAGAGAAGACAGAAAGAGAAGAACAGGAACGCTTCGAATCCATCATCTCATTTCCGAATTTTTTACTGCAAGTCAATGCCGCAATTTCAAATGGCGACGAGGAAGGGCTAGATGACAAACGATTCCTGGATATTCTCGAACACAACTGGTCTTCTGAAGAATCGGCCAAGCAATTCATATTCATGATGTTGAAGTGCCGTTATCTATTTGACAAATACATCATTAAGCGAGAATACTACAAGGACTATCAAGAAGAAGGAAGATGGATGCTGCAAGGGATCAAGTCTTATAAAGACGAATCCCGCAACAACACCTTAAAGCCACAATATTACGGCACATATAATGGCGATTCCGCCGATAAAGAAGCGGCTGATTCTGATGCGACCAGAAAAATTCGCACATTGGAGGCGTGCTTAAGAATCACCTACACATCTCCGAAAATGATGCATTGGATAACAATCACATTGCGAACTTTATTGGAAGACGAAAAAGCAAACTTGACCAACATTCTCGAAAAATACTGCTGCGAAAAAATCAGTAGTAGCGATTATCAAAATTCAAAAGGCTTTCAAATTGAGCGAATTGTATTTACCTATTTGGATTACCTGCTTTGGCGAGATTCCTATTCGGTCGATGGTCAAAAAGTAGACATTCCCAGCAATTACCAGTATCAATACAGAACCTCAATAGAACACTTTTTCCCACAGCACCCCGCTGAAATGACAAAATGGGAAGATAATGATTTGAATTCTTTTGGAAACCTGGCTTTAATTACAACATCGGGCAATTCCAGATTTTCAAATATTGTCCCCATTGGAAAAATAAGTTATAACAGCATTATTAAGCAAAGCCCTAAATTGATGGTAATGGAACAAATGACCAAAAAGAATAATGAATGGACGCGCGATTTGGCCCAAAAACACAACCAGGAAATGTTAAGCTTATTAGAAAAAGAAATCGCACGAAACACTACAGCAACCTCTAAATAAAAAAGTCCCGCAGCTCTCTGAACTGCGGGATGTTCATTTATAATATTTACTGGATCCCCTCACCCTGTTCGAGGATGACGGGCGGGCTTGACAAATCGCTATCTATTGTTCAAATAGTTCAGAACCTTGTTCGTAATGTCGTTCTCTTTTTTCCAGAAGAGTACGGCTCCTGTCGCACGGTCAACCACCATATCGTAGCCTTCCTGGAGCGCAATTTCGTTCACGGCCTTGCGGATGAGCTGGATGATCGGGGCGCTCACCTTTTCGTTTTCGGTGATGAGTTCGCCGTTACGTCCATAGACGCGGTCGATGAACGACTTGAGTTCCGTATCCTTCTTGTTGTATTCGGCCTCGAGTTCGCGCTTCTTTTCGTCAGAGAACATCAGGACCTGCTTGTCGAGCTTTTCCTTGATAGCGGCTAGCTCCTTCTGCAAAAGGTTTGCCTGCTGTTCCCATTTCGCCACCTGGCGATCGTATTCTTCCTGGGCCTTCTTGGTACCCTTGTAGCCGTCAAAGATAATCTTTGAGTCCACATGGGCAATGCGGAGACCGTCTTCGGCAAAGCTTGCACAGGCAAACACGACCGAAAGCAAAACTATCAACTTGCGAAACATAGCGCTCCCTCCCGTCAGACTAGAATGCCTGACCAATGACAAAGTTGAATTCCATATCGCCGACCTTGGAGTATCGAGTTCCATTGGAGGCTTCGCCCGGATCCAGCGGCCAAGCAAAGTCGAAACCAATGATACCAAGCATCGGGACCACTACGCGGAAACCAAAACCGATATCCTTCTTGAGCGAGGTCGGATCCCATTCGCTAAGCGGGTTCTTCTTGGGCTTGTCAATTCGATTGTTCGTGTCGATACGGTCACCGAACACGTTACCGGCATCAAAGAAGAACGGCAACAGATAGAACGTCTGCGGCACAAGTCCCAACTGGAGTTCGGCACCGATGTACTGGTAGCTGCGGCCCAAGCGACCGTAACCAACGGATCCAGAACCGTAACCACGGAGCATGCCGTCATAGCCAAGCACGCCACCCATTCTGTAGAGAGTGCGGTGCTGCAGCTTGTCGCCAAAGATCACGCCGTATTCGTTCGTAAGGGCAATCGACAGACGGTCGCGGAAGAGCGGGAACCACCACTTGATGGAGAGGTCGGCCTTCACGAATTCAAAGTCACTGCCAATGGCACCGTTGGCCCACTGCACGTCAAGCACGTAGCGGGAACCGTCGGTCGGGAACTGCGGCAAGTTCTTGTCGTCACGCTGGATGCGGAAGTTGAACGAAGATTCGATACCCGTATAGACCACGTAGCTGTTGTCGATGTTCGGGCCCTGGTCGTTCATGAGCCAGCCGTAACCGATCTGTCCGTAGAAGTAGTCGTCCGGCCACGTGAGGCGCTTACCCACATAGATGTTACCACCGTAACGGGTAATGTCGTGTTCGTCGTAGTCTTCCATGTTCCACCAGGTATAGCTGAGGCTTGCACCCAGCGAAATCGGCTTGTCAAGGAACCACGGTTCGTTAAAGCTGATTGTAGCGCTCTTCTTGTCGGTACCGTATTCAAGGCTAAGGGCTGCGGCCTGGCCATCACCCATACAGCAGTTCGGGATAGAAACGCTAGCCGTTCCGACAAAGCCATCGCTTTCACTGTACGAAACGCCCAAGCTGAACTGACCCGTACCAGCCTGCTTTTCCTGCACGGCAAAGTCAAGATCCACTTCCTGTTCGCCCACGACCTTGATGTCCGGAACAACCATATCGAAGTAGTTGAGCTGCATAATGTCGCGGAAGCTGCGTTCCAAAGCGGACTGGCGGTACGTGTCGCCCGGATACAGACGCACTTCGCGGCGGATCACCTTTTCGTTCGTCTTGGTGTTGCCGTGGATATGCACCTTATGGATCTGGGCCGGCAAGCCTTCGTTCATCCTGTACGTGAGGTTCACGACAGAATCATTTTCGAACGATCTTTCTTCGTCGAACTGGGCAAAGAGGTAACCGTCTTCGCGGTAGGAGTCGAGCAAGGCCTTTCTCGAAGCTTCGTAGAGGTACTGGTCAAACACGGCGCCACTGTCCAAGCGGAACACGTATTCGAGCATCTTGTCGCTCTGGACTTCGTTTCCGGTAAAGTGGAGGTTGCCCATGTAGTAGCGGCGACCTTCGGTCACGTCGATATGGACAATGATGTCGCTGGAGGTCTTGATGTTATCGTACTTGTAAAGGGCCGGGATCATATCCTCAATCATGTAGCGCACGAGGAGCTTGCTTTCGTAAGCGGTGCGTTTCTTGATTTTCAGGAGGGAATCGATCTTCGGGTTGTTCCACTTTTTATCGGCAACGAGGGAAAGCCATTCATTGCGGGCGCTTTCGTAGCGGATAATGTCGTTCAGAATCTTCCAGGCGTCTTCTTCGGACTTCACCTGCGGCAAATGTCTCGTCAGCTTGGACTTGTCACCTGCCTTGCGCATATTCCTGTAGTAGTGCGTCACTTCCATCGAGGGCTTGCCCGCAATGGCATAGAACGGATTGGACGAATCCGCAATGGCTTCGTTCAGCTGCGTATAGAGCGGAGCCAGACGTTCACCAACCGGCACCATGCGTCCAAGATAGAAGAGGCAGGTAGAATCCGGCAGGTATTCTGCATGGTAGTCATTGAGTTCTGCATCCAAGAAACCAAAATGACGGAACACGTTCAGCACGGTATCACGGTCGGCTTCAAAGACATTTTCCTTGAATTCGCCACCGCCCCACCACTGGTTTTCCTTGGAAAGCATGTGGTCCGTGATTTCTTCGACCGGCACGTGGTCATTGCCCTTCACGTCAAAGCCGCGGACACGCACCTTGGCTCCTTCACGGATCAGGAAGGTCACCTTGTTCTGGTATTCGTCGGTCGGTTCTTCGCGGTAGCCCACTTCTGCAAGGAGGAAGCCTTCGGAACGGTAATGTTCAAGCAAAGCCTGGCGCGTACGTTCGAGTTGAGCCTTGCTATAGACCTGGCCCGGAACCATATGGATCTTCAGGCGCAAATCGTCTTCGGAAACTTCGTCGCAGCCGTCCAAGATGGTCGTATCCAAAGCGGGGAGTTCCTTGACCTTGAACACCAAATCCACATCGGATCCTTCACCCACATAATCGACCCAGGCCGTCACATCGTCGAACAGGCCCGATGCATAAAGGGAGCTTACCGAGTTCTGGACTTTTTCAGAAAGCGACGTAGGAGAAAAGGTCTGTCCGACACGGATACCCACACGACCGATAACGGAACGGTCATCCATATGATGAGTACCTTCGACACGAATCTTGTTGATCTTATTCTCAACCATATACTTGTCGGAAATCTGCGACATGTCCAAAAGCTGGGCATTCGACAGACCGACCAAAGCAAGAATGAATAAAAGCGAACGGGAACGCAGAATAGACCTACCTATAAAGCAGTTTATTAAAATTTCTGCCCAAAAATACAAAAAATACACTACCCCGCCCACTCAACTTTTTTAAAAACGCCCCCATAGCCGATTTATAATCGTCAATGAATAAACAAGGGAGATTTAGACATACCGCCCAACGCCTTTTTTAAAGCAAAGAGTTCTTTATGCGGGCGGGGCCCCAGCTCAGAGTTGCGAAGGCCGCACGGGCCCCTCCCTGCACCCTCCCCATTCTTGGCCGACGCTTTCATTCACACAAATACAGCCACCATTTCTGAAATATATAACCATTTATCACGCTATACTTTCCATATACGTATGGATTTTTATCAAACCTCATACAAATACAAGAAAGCCGTTAAACCAACCTATTTTTACACTTTTTGAAAGTGTTACACAACCTTGTCATGCCCGCCTCCGAGCGGGCACCTCCTTTTTATTATACGAGAAGGAGATTCCCTCCCCATACGCGGATCATGACTACTAAGCAGCATAGCTGCAAGTAGTCAAAGAGATCAAGTCGGGAATGACATCGTCATCCATATATATGGACAAAGGCGAGGCTTGCATTTTCGCAAAGAAAAAGAAACGCATCTTGCGGCTTCGCAGTGCGGGAGCATTATATATATTTAAGGCGAAAAATTTTAACCTAACCCTCTATTGAAGGATACTATGCGATCTACAGCCTGGAACGACGAAGAAAACAAAGTCCTGCCCGAAATGGCTCTTGACTTTATGCCCGAAGAAAAATTGCGCGAATTGCAGTTGCAGCGTTTGCGTGCAACCGTGAAGCTCGCCTACGAAAAGGTCCCGCTGTTCCACGACCGCATGGTCGAAAAGGGTGTTACGCCCGACGACATCAAGACTTTGAAGGACATCGTCAAGATTCCGTTCTCCATGAAGAAGGACTTGCGCGACACTTATCCGTACGGCCTCTTCGCTGTCGACATGAGCGAAGTCGTGCGTCTGCACGCAAGTTCCGGCACTACCGGTAAGCCGATCGTTGTCGGTTACACCAAGGAAGACATGGAAGTCTGGGCCCAGGTCGTCAAGCGCGGCCTCCTCGCCTGCGGTTTCCGCAGCACGGACATTGTGCAGAACTTCTACGGCTACGGCCTCTTTACGGGTGGCCTTGGCATTCACGGCGGTTTCGAAGCCCTCGGCGCCACAGTCGTGCCGATTAGCGGCGGCAATACCGAACGCCAGGTGATGCTCATGAAGGACTTCGGCGTAACCGCAGTCGGCGGCACCCCGAGCTATTTCGTCCGCATTATCGACGTTGCCGAAAAGATGGGCGTCGACATTTCCAAGTTGAACGTGAAGCGCGGCATCTTCGGTGCAGAACCGTGGAGCGACGGCATGCGCGACTACATCGAAGAAAAGACGGGCATCAAGGCTTACGACATTTACGGCCTTTCTGAAATTGTCGGCCCGGGCGTGGGTTGCGAATGCGAATGCCGCGACGGCATCCACATTTTCGAAGACCACTTCTACCCCGAAATCGTGGATCCGGAAACGCTCGAACCGCTTCCGGACGGCGAAGAAGGCGAACTCGTCATCAGTACGCTCAGCAAGCGCGCTATGCCGATCCTCCGCTACCGTACCCGCGACATCACCGCTATTGAAAAGACCAAGTGCGCATGCGGCCGTACAATCCGCCGTATCCGCCGCATTGGCCGCCGCAGCGACGACATGATCATCATGCGTGGCGTGAACGTGTTCCCGAGCCAGATCGAAACG
>JBGVAT010000169.1:0-2886 GCA_045224895.1 Fibrobacter sp. | reverse complement strand
ATGCGCAATACACCCTTGCGGCGGATGATCTTGCAGTTTTCACATCTGGGTTTGATGGAGGCTTTGATTTTCATAGGTTTGACCTTTTTTTGAATACCTATTACTTGTAACGGTAAGTGATCCGCCCACGATTGAGGTCGTAGGGGGAAATCTCTACCAACACTTTGTCGTCCGGCAAAATTCGAATGAAATGCCGACGCATCTTTCCTGAAACATGGGCGAGGATCTCGTGACCATTTCCGAGCTGAACACGGAAGAAAGCATTGGGGAGTGCTTCCAACACAACGCCTTCTACTTGTATTCCTTCTTCTTTAGCCACTAGGACGCCATCCTGCCGCGAATGCGGCCATGCTTGAGGAAACCTTCATAGTTCTTGGTATGCAGTTGGGCTTCGAGCTGACGAAGCGTATCCAACGCCACACCGACCACGATCAAGACCGAGGTGCCCCCAATATAGAAACTCATATTGAGTGCGTCTTTCAGGTGAAGCGGTCCCACACTGATTAAAGCGAGGAACAGGGACCCCGGAAGAGAAATTCGGGTCAAGATATGGTCAATATACTCTGCAGTCTTCTTGCCAGGACGGATTCCCGGAATAAACCCACCAGACTTCTTCAGGTTTTCGGCAATGTCGTTCGGGTTGTACTGGATTGCCGTGTAGAAGTAGGTGAAGAATATAATCAGGAGACCGTAAATCACGCTGTAGGTGATGTGTCCCGGAATGAAAGGGGCAGCGAAAGCCTGCATCGCAGACACGTTCGGGAACCAAGAAGCGATCATGGCCGGAATGAACATGATGCAGCTTGCGAAAATCACGGGAATCACGCCAGCGGTGTTCACCTTGAAGGGCAAATAGCTGGACTGACCACCCATGACCTTGTTTCCGATGGTCCGGCGAGGACTTTGGAGTGGAATGCGACGGTTCGCCTGCTCCACGAAAACGATGAATCCGATAATCACAACCACCACGGCCAAGATGAAGATCTCGATGGCGAGGGGCTGGATACCTTCTTTCAGCATTTCCAGTTCGGCAAGGACGGCTCGCGGGAAGCCGCCGACGATACCGGCGAAGATAATAAGAGAAATACCGTTACCTACACCGTGCGAGGTAATCTGCTCGCCCAGGTACATCAAAAAGACCGTACCTGCGGTGAAGGTCAACGTGGCAAGGAGACGAAAGCCGATGTTGCCGGCGCCGGACGAGAAGTCATCAGCAAGGACCGAGACGCCCGTACCGGCAGCTGTCGTCACCTTGAGAGAAGAAAGCCACATGGAAATACCCCATCCCTGCAAGGCGGAAAGGACCACCGTGAAGTAACGGGTATACTGGTTCAACCTAGCGCGACCTTCCTGACCCTCCTTCTGGAGCATCTGGATGGCCGGAATGACCGAGCCCATCAACTGGAGGATGATGCTTGCGCTGATGTACGGCATGATACCGAGGGCAAATACAGTTGCTTTCGCAAATGCACCGCCGGTAAACGAATCGTACAGGCCAAACAAGTTATTCGAGTTTTTGAAGTATTCTGCGAGGACCGCAGCATTTACTCCGGGGATGGTGATGTGAGCGCCAATGCGATAAACGATCAAAAGACCAAGCGTAAAAAGAAGCTTTTTACGCAGGTCTTCAATCTTAAAAGCATTTACGAACGCATCGATGGCTTTCTTCAGTGCTTCCATTAGATGATCTCAACTTTGCCGCCAGCAGCTTCAATGGCAGACTTTGCCTTTTCACTGATAGCGTTAACCTTTACGTTGATGGCCTTGTCGATAGAACCAAAAGCGAGGACCTTGACCGGCAGTTCGACGTTCTTGATGAAGCCGAGGTCGAAGAGGACCTTGGCATCGAAATCAACAGCGCTAACAGCGGCAAGCTTCTTCAGGTTCACGATCTGGAATTCAACACCAGCGTGCTTGAAGCCGCGCTTCGGGATACGACGGTGAATCGGCATCTGGCCGCCTTCGAAAGCGACACGACCGGCCTTAGCACTCTTACGAGCGCCAGCACCCTTTTCACCACGACCGGCAGTCGTGCCCCAGCCAGAACCCGGACCACGACCAATGCGCTTGCGGCTCTTGCCCTTGGCAGCCTTGCCAGGATTGAGAGTATTGAGTTCCATCTTAGATCTCCTCGACCTTGACCATATCCTTCACGGCATTGATCATGCCCTGGATGGACGGGGTCAGATTGTGTTCAACAGTTTGTCCGATCTTGCGGAGGCCAAGTGCAGCCACGTTGGCGCGGTGCACCGGAAGGCGACGGACGATACCCTTGATCAAAGTAATACGAACTTTCTTCATTAGGTATTACTCCTTAGGCTTCGAAACCACGCAACTTGGCGCAGTCCTGTTTGTTCTTCTGAGAAAGCAGGCCTTCCAAGCAAGCGCTGACGACAGTGCTCGGATTGGAGGAACCGTGAATCTTCGTGAGGATGTTACGTACACCGGCGAGTTCGAGAACAGCACGGGCAGCAGCACCGGCGATAACACCAGTACCCGGAGCAGCCGGCATGAGGAGGATGCGGGTAGAACCGCTCTTCACTTCGATGTCGTGCGGGATGGTGCCATCGAGAAGCTGGACTTCCACGATGTTTCTCTGGGCAGCTTCGGTACCCTTACGGATAGCTTCGGAAACTTCCTTAGCCTTGCCGAGACCGACACCGACCTTGCCGTTCTTGTTGCCAACGACAACGAGAGCGGAGAAGGACATACGACGGCCGCCCTTGACGGTCTTAGCGCAACGGTTGATGTGTACAACCTTGTCTTCAAATTCAGAAACTTGAGCTTCGCGTTCCAAAGTGTACCTCACTAGAATTTGAGTCCGCCTTCACGAGCTCCCTCAGCGAGAGCCTGAACGCGACCGTGATAGATGTAACCGCCGCGGTC
>JBGVAT010000168.1:0-7207 GCA_045224895.1 Fibrobacter sp. | reverse complement strand
TTCGCCCTTGGAAGCGCCCTTTACAAGACCTGCAATGTCCACGAATTCTGTAACGGCCGGGACGATGGATTTCGGATTGTAGACCTTTACGAGTTCGTCGAGGCGGGCATCCGGGACGCTGACCATGCCGACGTTCGGGTCGATGGTGCAGAACGGATAGTTGGCGGATTCTGCGCCTGCGTTGGTGATTGCGTTAAAGATGGTGCTCTTGCCTACGTTCGGGAGGCCGACGATGCCGCATTTAAAACCCATGATAATCTCCGTGTTCAATTTTTTTGCGGTGTAAAGGTAGAAAAATGCCCTTGTGGCGGACCGCTTGAAAATCTAAATTTACGCCCGTTTATAGGTATTGTATGGCAGCGAATTCGTTAAAGACGAATATGGATATGTTGAACGGCCCTCTCGGAAGAAAAATCCTGAGGTTCGCTATCCCGTTGGCGGCGACGAGCATTTTGCAACAGCTGTTCAATGCCGCAGACATTGCCGTGGTGGGGCAGTTCGCAGGCGACAAGGCGCTTGCTGCCGTCGGTGCAAACACGTTCGTCATCAACTTGCTCATCAACTTGTTCGTGGGCATTTCCGTTGGCGTGAACGTGGTGGTCGCGAATTCCATCGGCGAGCGCAGTTACCGCTCGGTGACCCGCAGCGTCCATACGTCGGTGATGGTTTCGTTCTTTAGCGGGATTTTCCTTTCGTTTGTCGGCATCTTTTTTGCAAGGCCTATCCTTACAGCGGTTTCGACGCCTTCGGATATCTTGGACATGGCGGTGCGTTACCTGCAAATTTATTTTGCGGGCATGCCGTTCGTGATGTTGTTCAACTTTATCGCGGCGATTCTGCGCGGCAAGGGCGATACAAAGCGCCCGCTTTACGTGCTGATGGTCGCGGGTGCAGTAAATGTTGTCTTGAACTTGATCCTCGTGGCGGGCTTTGGCCTTGGCGTGTCGGGTGTCGCGATTGCAACCGTCTTTGCCAATGTCATTAGTGGACTTACTTTATTCTACTTCTTGCTTCATGAGGTTGGCCCGTTCAAACTCGAATTCTGGAAGCTCCGTGTGACGCCGCTCTTTTTGAGCCGCATCATGCGCGTGGGATTACCCTCGGGGCTTCGCGGCGTCGTGTTTTCGTTCAGCAATGTGTGCTTGCAGTCGGCCATCAACAGCTTGGGTTCTTCGACAGTGGCGGCATCGGCGGCAGCCCTCAATTACGAATTCATCGTCTATTACTGGCTCAATTCGTTCTCGCAGGCTTGTGTGACATTTGTGGGGCAGAATTACGGTGCCAAAAATATGCCCCGTTGTCGCAGTGCAGTTCGCTGGACGCTCTTGCTGGGCTGCGTTTCTACGATTGTGCTGAGCGCGCTCTGCTGCATTTTTGCAACCCCCTTGCTGTCCGTGTTTACCTCCGATCCCGAAATCATTGAAATCGGTTCTATCCGTATGTACGTGGTGGTCGGGCTCCTGTTCATCAACGTCTTCTTGGATGTGTTCTCGAGCGCCCTTTCTGGAATGGGGCGGTCGCTTGCGCCGGCGCTCACTTGCGTCGCTGGCGTTTGCGGACTACGCATCCTCTGGGTGATTTTCGTGTTCCCGCAGTACCGTTCCTTTGCCTCTCTGATGGTTGTTTACCCGGTCAGCTGGGTTGTGACGATAGCCGTCATCATGGGCATTTACTTCTATCGCGTAAAGCACACGACGTTCTAAAAACGGTTCTTTTGACAAAAATTAGAGCCTTGAATCGGCAAAAATGATGCTTTTTTGCGGTTTTTTGTTTGTAAATGTTTATTAGCTGATTAGCCCGTTTGGGCGGTATTGTCAATTATTTGACATTTTGTCAACGAACGGATTTTGCCTTTTTGAGCGGAAAAAGGCAAATAAAGATAATTTAAGCATGTCCAAATAACACTGCCGATTTGGGATTGGATTCGCAAGGTGCCAATTACAGTTGGAGAATTGGTTGCTTCTGTATCGGGTGGAGACTCGGATCACGTTTCTTCATGATTATTAACACAGTGATCGAGGCCGAACAGAGTTTCCAATCCCAAACGGCCTTATTTTATAGAATTTGAAGCTAGCCCTTGGGGCTAGCGTTTTTCTTATAGCAAGTCGTCGAGGTTGATCCCGTACATCTTGGCGTTGTCGATCCACAGATCCGTGCCGTTGTACATGAAGATCGTGAAGCGCGTAATCTTGTTGCGGGTCACGTCCCAGCCATGGTAGCTCTTTTTGTCCGGGCTGGTAAAGTCGGAGGGCTTGATGGAAACGCGAGTCCATTCTTCGTTGACCGCAGACTTGTACGTGGTCTTGTAATTCGTGTCGGATTCGACGACCGTTTCGAGGACAACTTCGAAGTCGCCCGAGCCCTTGACCCAAACTTCCACAGAATCGAGCCTGCTCAAGTCGTGCTTGTGGTTTGCAATGCGTGTACCAAGAACAACGTAACGTCCCAACTTGTTGGCCTGGTACTGCACGTGCAAAACGTTCTTGCCAAAGATGGAACTGTCGGCTTCTTCAATACCGCTTGTCAGGTCTTTTTGCAATGCTTCGCTAATGGTGGCGCTATCGTGCGGCTGGATGTACCAAACGTTGTGCAGCGGGGAGGGGAGGGCGTTGTACTGCGAACCTTCTTCAAAGTCAAAGATGGTAACGCTGTTGAGGGCGCTTACGAGCGAGTCGCTGAGACCTTCCCAGACGTCGACATCTTCGAGCTTTTCGGCCTTCTTGTCGCCCCACATGAGCATCCACGGTCTGACCGTATCGGCGGCGCTTTCGACGCGGATGTTGAGTGTTGCGCTATTGATGGATGTATCCCAGCCGTCAATTTCAAACGGAATGAGGTTGCCCTTGCCGTCGTAGAGGCGGATGTCGCTTCCGTCTTCTTCGGCCTTGCTAAAGTCAAAGTTTTCTTCGGTCAGGCGCATAACGAGGACGGTCGGGAAACTGAGCGGACGCATCCAGTCCGAAATCAGTTCGGAAGGCATAAAGCGGATGGCGTTTTCGGGAACGACTTTGTTCGGGTTCTCGATCAGCCCGACGTCGAGCGTGTCGTTTGCAAGGACATCAACGGAGGTCTGCCCAATGGAGGCGTGTTCCGTGGTTTCCCAGGCGCTGACGGTCAGGTTTCCGCTAGGAATGCTCTCGAGGTTGAACTGGCCGAGCGAATCCGTCTTGACGATTGTACTTGTGCCCTGCACGGCGACCCAGGCGTATTCTGCGGAATCCGGCAAGTCGACAAGCCCCTTGACCGTGCCCTTGGCGTCAAGCGAAACACTGTCGATCGTGTATTCGTGATTCAGGTTGTTGAGCGTGTACTGCAGGACGATGGCAGAATCGCCCTTGCTGAAGTTGATGGTGTAGGAACCATCCTTGTGGCCGTCGATATGGACCCAACCATTGGTGTCCGTAGAACCTTCGTAGGTGTAGCTGACTATGCTTGCTTCGGCCGTGTCGGCGACGTACCAGGAGGGTAGCACCTGATAGTGGACCTTGGCAGCGGGAGTCCCACTGTCAAAAAGGCGGATGGCGATAGCGTTTTCTATTTCCGTCGTGTTCCCCGCAGATTCGTTACCGACACCACACGATGCGATAAGTCCAAGGGGCAAAAAACAAAGGAGCTTGTAACAAAACTTCATTTACTTATCCTTCTTCTTTTTATTGAGTGCGACGGGGAATAGGGCTAAATTCAACTGCATCACTCGATCGGGGACAATGCATTTGTCGACGCGGATCTGGATTTCCTTGCGGAATTCCTTGAGCATCTTCTTGAGGTCTTCGAAGCCTTTGGAATCGACCGCCATGGTGATCGTCGAAATGTCGCGGTTTTCTGGCGGGATTTCGCTGAGCGAGCGGATGCCAAACTGCATGACCTTCGAGTGGAAACTGCGGATGGCTTCGGCTTTTTCGGCGCCTTGGACCGTGATGTGCGGGTCGGCGAGGCGAACCTTGCTATTGTTGTTTATCGGCTGGATAAAACCGAGTGATTTTAAAATTTCGATGCTTTCTTGCGCCTGTTCTTCGGTAATGGGAGGAATGACGCTGTTTGCGATTTCTGAAATATCGACGTTGCCGTGCTTGACTTCGATGAGCGCTCTCACGACGATGGTCCACCAGGCGCTCAGGTATTTGAGTTCGTTGTCCTTGAGCAGGTGGCGCTTGACATCGCGGAGAAGGTCTGCTTTTTGCATGACTTCCGCTTTAGTCTTTTCGGATTTTGTACGGGAAGCGACGATCAAAAGATCGAAGTAGGCGGCTTCGCGTCCGTCGAGCCCGAGCATCTTTTTGGCGGCAGGAACGGCGCGAACAGGGAGGTTTCGCTTTTTTTGTACAATATAGTATGCGTGGCTTGAATCTAATCCAAGCGTTTTGCCGAGCGTGCTAAAGGAATACATGGAGTTGTGCTTTTTATGCTCCAAGTAATAATCCTTGATTATATCCCGGTAGTCATCGTAGTCAAAGATTTCTGCCATAACCAAACCTTCCTCGTGCTAAAATATACTTTAATATTTTAGGGAAAGAGAAAGATGAGAAAATAGTAAGTGGCTATTTTGCAGACCAAATTTCAGGGCATAAGTTTTTTTCTAGAATTGTAAAGGAATCTTTGTAAAATGAATATGGCGCAAAAAACTAAACCTGAATGGATTGGACGGCTCGTCTGCATTTTGCTGATGAGCATTATTGCATTCGCTGGTTTCAGGTATTACAAAAAAACAGTCGAAGAACGCTTGCTGTACGATCAGATGATTTCCGTGACGAACGAGTGTCTCCGTGTGGGTGACTGGAAATGTGCCGAAAAAAATGTTCGTGAACTTTTGAAGTCGGCGCCGAACGATACAAATTTGCAGATGCATTTGGCCGGCATCCTTTTTGAACAGGAACGTTATAAGGAATGCATAAGCTACATTGAAACGCTGAACTTTAAACACAGTGATTTAGATTACCTTGTCGAAAAGTCGAATCTCTTGGAACAGGAAATGGCGCAACTGGGCGTTGAAAAGTCCATGCATTTCCGTCTGGAATTCGATGGTGGTCCGTCCAAGAAAGATGTGATGGAAGCGCTTGCCGTTTTGGAAGTGGCGTATGATTCGATTAGTAATTTGTTCGATTTTATGCCCGAAAATAAAATGAGCCTGGTGTTGTACCAAGATGCAGAATTTCAAGGGATGGGACCTCGCCCGGATTGGGTGGGCGCCGTATTCGACGGAAAGTTGCGAGTGCCTGCGAATATGATGGAGTATCGTGAAGTCTACCGCCCTGTACTGTTCCATGAACTGACGCATGCGTTTGTCCGTGCGATGACTCACGCTAATGTGCCGTGTTGGATGAATGAAGGAATCGCCCAGGTGATTGACGCTTCGCATAACAACGAAGAACGACCGACGGGGGCGACGCCGAGCGTTGAATCGCTGGAAAATTCTTTTGTGAAAGAGTCGAATACGGAAAAGGCAAAAAAGCTTTATTGGTATTCACGGAGAATGGTCGAAGAACTTTTGCAACGTGATGGCGGTGGTGCGGCGGCCTTCCGCAAGTTTGCGAAGTGCCTGCAGGATTTGCAGAGCTTGGGGATGGATGGTGCCTTGCAGAAACATTATGGAACGACGGCTCAAAATTTGCTGGAATCGGTTAGGTGAATTTCGCTATGGATGATGCAATGAAAAATGTTGTAATTTTGGCGACTGGCGGGACTATTGCTGGTGCTGGCGAACAAGGTAAGGATATCGGCTACAAGTCGGGTGCCATCGAGGCCAAGACGTTGGTCGATGCTGTTCCTGGATTGAAAGATTTGGCGAACATCCGCGTGGAACAGTTTTGCAATATCAATTCCGACGATATCACTTCGGAAATCTGGATCTCGCTTGCGTTGCGGATAAAAGAACTTTTAGCGCAAGATGATGTTGACGGGATCGTGGTGATGCACGGAACCGATACGATGGAAGAAACGGCTTTCTTTTTGAGTCTTGTGCTTGGTGCTGAAGCACCGAGCATCGCAAAGCCGGTGGTGCTGACGGGCTCCATGCGCCCTGCTACGGCTGCGGAACCTGATGGCCCCGCCAACCTCCTCTTTGCCGTCCAAACCGCTGTGTCCCTCCGTCCTTTATGTCACCCCGGACTGTCATCCCGGATTTATTCCGGGACGGAATCCACTTCCGTTTACGTCGCCTTCGCCGGCAAGCTGATGGACGCCCGTTCCGTACAAAAAATCCACGCAAACGATCTTGATGCCTTTGCTGAAATTCGCTCTGCATTGTCATGCCCGCCTCCGAGCGGGCATCACCCTCTCGTAAACAAGTTCGACATCTCGTCCTTGCGCGAATTGCCATGCGTCTCCGTACTTTACTTTAACGCCGACGCCGATGCCGAACTCGTGCGCTTTGCTGCAGAACGTTCGGCCGGGCTTGTCATCGCAGGTGCAGGGGCGGGCGAATTCTCCCAATCATGGGCGAAGGTGATTGCAGATGTTGTCGCGGAAAAGAGGATCCCCGTAGTCGTTTCGACCCGAATCAACAGCGGTCGCATTGTTCCGGAACAGCTTCTTGTGCCGGGAACGATTGCTGCGTACGGGCTCCCGCCAGCCAAAGCCGCAGTACTCTTGCGCCTCGCCTTAACCGTCACGAACAACCCCGCAAAAATTCAAGAGATGTTTTCTTCGCAGTAGCGAGCAAAACGAGAGTCGCGGGCGACTGCTTGCAGGCGCTCATGACCGAGTGAAGCCTACCCATTGACTTTTTGTCCATGAAGCTTGTTGACCGCCGCGTTCTTTTCTTGCGATTCGGACTTAGTTTTAGATTCAGATGGGTTGACGGTGTATGGTCGATCCTAAGGAGTGTTCATGAATCTGCTTAAAAAAGCAACGATGTTTGGATTGATGGCGGGCTTTGGAGTAAGCGCTCTCGCTGACAACCCGATTTCTACTTACCACTACTTGGCTGACCCGGGTGCAGCCGCTGACGATGATTACTTCTACATCATCACGGACTCTGACGACCCGGCTCCGTACAATTCCGATGGCTACAAGATTTACGCCCTTTATGCATTCCGCAGTAGGGATATGCAGAACTGGACTGACTACGGCATTATTTACGATGCCCGCAAAGTAAATGGCATTAACGACATTTGGGCTTCTGGCATTGCTGTCCACAACGGCACGTTCTATATCGTGTTCCCGGATGGCGGTGGCGGCGGCATTGGCTACATCAAGGCGCCTGCAATTG
>JBGVAT010000167.1:0-12290 GCA_045224895.1 Fibrobacter sp. | reverse complement strand
CCAGTCGAGGATCACGCCGATTTCGTTCTGGTGGCAGAGGTCCACAAAATGACGGAACTGGTCGGGGGTGCCGTAGCGGCTCGTGGGAGAGTAGTAACCGGTCACCTGGTAACCCCAGGATTCGTCGAGCGGGTGTTCGGCGAGCGGCAAGAATTCCACGTGCGTGTAGCCCATTTCCTTGAGGTACGGGATAAGGCGTTCAGCAAGTTCGTCCCAGTTGAGGAAACGGTCCGGATTAGCCGGGTCGCGACGCCAGGAGCCAGCGTGGACTTCGTAAATGTTCATCGGGGAACCGAAGACCTTTGTGGCCCAGTGGGTCTGCATATAGAGCTCATCGCCCCATTTGTAACCGTCCAGGTGCGTGGTGATGGAAGCCGTTGCCGGACGGACTTCTGCAAATTTTGCGAGCGGGTCAATCTTGACGTGCAAGTTGCCGTCTGCGCCATGAATTTCAAAACGGTATAGTTCGCCTTCGCCGAGGTTCGGAATGAAAATTTCCCAAATGCCGCTGGAGCCGAGCATTCGCATCTGGTGGCGGCGTCCGTCCCAGCTGTTGAAGTTGCCGACTACAGAAACGGCCTGGGCGTTCGGAGCCCAGACGGCAAAGTGGACACCCTTGAAGCCCTGGTGCTCAATGAGGTTTGCGCCCAGCTTGCGGTAAAGTTCGTAATGCGTTCCGGTCGAAATCAGGTGACGGTCAAAATCAGAAAGTACGGGCAAGAATGCATACGGATCAACGATGGTGTATTCGTTTCCATCTTCTTGCCTGATGATCAGGTTGTAGAAGAAGGGGTCGAATTCAATGTCGAGAATGGCTTCGAAAAATCCAGTGTCGCCAAGCTTGACAAAGTCAAATTCTTCGGAACCGTCGCACGATTCACCGCGGACAAAACTGGCTTGCGGTTGGTAGGTGCGGATGACGGTCTTGATGCCTTTATCGGTTTCGAGCGGGTGGATGCCCAAAATAGAGAACGGGTCTTTGGTCTTGAAGTCCCAAATGGCCTGCATATTTTCTGCCGTTAGGCTAGTAAAATCGTTAAAATCCATAGATCACTCACTTAAAATGTTTTACGAAAGAAAAATAAAATAAAAGGGAAAAATGTGTGGGGTTTTGTTAGAAAAAAGGCGTTTTTATTACATTTGTCAAGAACCGGAGGTATTTGATGGCTGTTGTGATGGAAGAAAATGCGAACCCGATGAAATTTGAAAAGCTTTTCAAGGTGACGCCCGAAATGATTGATGAAAACAAGCACATGAACAATGTGTGGGCGGTCCAGTGGGTTCAGGATATTTCGATTGCCCATTCCGATTCTGTCGGTGCGACGGATGTCATGTACCAGTTCGGTTGCGGCTGGATGATCCACACTCAGTTTGTGGAATACAAGAACCAGGCATTCCTTGGTGACGAAGTCCGTGGTACGACTTGGGTGGCAAGCTACAGCAAGGTCGCGAGCGTGCGCAAGTGCCGCTTTGAACGAGTCTCTGACGGCAAGGTCGTCTTTGAGTCCGAGACGCAGTGGGTGCTGATGGATATGAAACGTGGCCGCCCGTTTGCCATCCCGCAAGAAATCAAGGACCGTTTCCAGGTCAAGTAACGAATGTTATGCCAGCCTCTTTTGGCTTGGCTTTTGCTGTTGTTATGCCTGCCTTGTCATCCTCGACCGTCAGGGAGGGGATCCGTTATTTCTTGTGTTGGCGCTTATTCCGGGGGATAGGTATTTACGCCTTTTCGCCTTTTACAATGCGGTAGAGCGTTTCCAGTTCTTTCGCATCCAGAATTTTAGGCACGGGGTAGAGCGGGTTTCCTTCCTTGCTTGCCGCCTTGGCTAGCGTCGGAATATCTTCATCTTGGATGAAATCCAGGAATTCCGGAATGCCCATGGAACGGTTCAGCTCGCGGATGTGCATAATGAAGAATCTGGCGGCATCGTGATTGTCGAGTTCCGCCGGGACGGCTCCGATGGCCTTCGCAAAAAATCCGAGACGCTTTTCGCAGGCTTCGCCGTAGTATTCCAGAACGTGCGGCAAGATGACCGCATTGGCAAGCCCGTGGGGCGTGTGGTACATGCCACCCAGACTGTGGGCGATGCAGTGGACGTAACCGACATAGGCGCGTGTGAAGGCAAAACCGGCAAGATAGGCGGCCTTCTGCAAGTTTTCTCTTGCCTTGATGTTGTGCCCGTCGCGGTAGGCGGTCAGGATGTTTTCGACGATGAGTCGGCCTGCCAGGATGGCGGCTTCTTCGCTCCCGTTAAAGTTGCTGTAGCCGATGTAGGCTTCGATGGCGTGCGTGAGGGCGTCCATGCCAGTCGTTGCCGTAAGGCTTGGCGGTAAATTCACGGTGATGTTTGCGTCGAGGACGGCTAGTCGGGGAATCAAGACGAAGTCGTTGATGGGGTACTTCTCGTGCGTTTTCGGATTCGAAATGACTGCGGCGACAGTGGCTTCGCTTCCGGTTCCTGCGGTCGTCGGAACCGCAACGAGGTAAGGTATCTTTTTAAGGACTCGTAACGTTCCTCGCATCAGTGGCAGGGGAGTCCAGGGTCTTGCAATGCGGATGCCGACGCCCTTGGCGCAGTCAATGGCTGATCCACCACCGAATGCCAACAGCGCGTTGCACTTGTGTTGTCGATAGATGTGTGTGGCGTCGTTGATGTTTTCGATGGTAGGATTTGGAATCGTCTGGTCGTAAACGGCGTACTTGAGGCCCGCTTCTTCCAGGTATTGCATAATGCTCTTGAAGTGATCCGTCTGCGCTAAAAAACTGTCCGTCACGAGTAAAACGTTGTCTACACCGTTGGCCTTGAGCTGGCTCGGGAGTTCTTTCAGCTTTCCTGCGCCGTGGAGAATTTGCGGTTCACGCCAGGGCATGAAATGTACACCCACAAAGAATATTTTCTGGAATGCTCGACAGGCGAATCTGTATAATGCTGATGCCATGGAATGCCTCTGTTACATGGATTTGATGAATCGCAGAGCCTTTTCGGCGATGTTCTGTATTTTGGAATGCAGACTGCCGGGGAGGATCCCGTAAGGCGGGTGGAAAAACTGGACGACATCAAAGCATTTTTGCACCATGATGTTGCGTTCATGGCTAAACGCCTTGAATCCGTAAAAGCCGTGGTAGTTTCCGGTGCCGCTCATACCGACACCACCGAAAGGAACCTCCAGGTTTTCAATCTGGATAATCGCATTGTTCACGCAAGAGGATCCTGATGTCGTGTGGCTCAAGACATAGTCGGCGTCTCGCTTGGAAGAACCGAAAATGTAGAGCGCGAGCGGCTTGGGACGGCTCTGGATAAACTGTATCGCTTCGTCGAGATTCTTGTAGGCGATGATCGGCAGAATCGGTCCAAAAATTTCGGACTGCATAATGTCCATGTCGGGAGTCACGTTCGTGAGGACGGTAACAGGCGTGTAGCAGTTTTCGATATCGCTTACGCCGCCGATGACTTGGTTTGCACCCTTGGCGATGGCGTCCTTGATGAGGGCGGCGTGGCGTTCCGTGGCGCGCTTGTCGACGATGTGTACAAAGTCTTTGCTTTCATGTCGCTTGGCGTCCGTATCTCCAAAGCGGCGCTTGACCTCTTCGGCAAAGGCTTGTGCAAATTCCTGAACCTTGCTTTCTGGGCATAACGCATAGTCTGGCGCAATGCAGGTCTGGCCTGCGTTCAGAGTCTTGCCCCAGACGATCTGCTTGATGACGCGCTTGATGTTGACGTCGGGGAGCAGAACCGTTGGCGACTTGCCTCCGAGTTCGAGCGTAATGCTGGCGTGGTGCTTGGCTGCCATTTCGGCGATGTGCGCACCGACTCTCGGGCTACCTGTAAAGAACACGTGGTCAAAAGGCAACTCTAAAAGTTTGTCTCCAATTTCGGCACCTTCGCCTTCGATGATGGCAATTTCGTCTTCGGAAAAAAGCTCCCTGATGAGGCTTGCGAGGAATGCGCTCACGTGGGGCGTCTTGTGCGAGGGCTTTGCTATAATGACGTTTCCGGCTGCGATTGCCGAAACGATGGGATTCAAGAGCAACAGGAATGGATAGTTCCACGGCGAAAAAATGAGGACGCGACCCTTGGGCTCGTAGTGGAGCCTGCTTTGGGAAGTCGGCAAAAAGAATACGCGGCTTGCACTTTTATCCTTCATCCATTTTTTCAGGTGGCTGATGGTGTGGTCGATTTCTTCGATCAGGGGGAATACTTCGCTGAGCCAGGCTTCGAACCTGGGCTTGTGAAAATCCTTCCAAACGGCTTCGTAAAATTCGTCTTGCCGCCTGATGACCGCATCACGGATCTTCTTGATTTTTTGGATACGTTCCTTGGCGCTCGTCTGGGCTATTTTCCAGCGGTTTTCCCCTTGAGCTTCAAAAATTTCAATCAAAGTATTTTCCGTGTTCATTTTTAACCTTCAAGTTTCCCAAAAAACTTTTTTAATATTTGAAAAACCCTCGTTTCTAAACATATTTTAATATAATTTAAAATTTTACGAGTTATTTTTGTAGATTTTGAATATGGCAAATTTGATTAAGTACAAGGGCAAACGCCCGGTTCTGGGCGAACGCGTGTTTGTTGCCGAAGGTGCATGCCTCGTGGGCGATGTGAGCATCGGCGATGATTCTTCTGTGTTTTACAATGCGGTGCTGCGCGCTGATTTGGCCGAAATCAAAATTGGCAAGCGTACGAATATCCAGGACAATGTGTCTGTCCATGTTTCGACGGGTGTCGGCGTGAACGTTGGAGACGAGGTGACTGTTGGTCACGGTGCAGTGCTTCATGGTTGCACCATTGAAGATAATGTCCTTGTCGGTATGGGGGCGATAATTATGGATGGTGCCCTCATCAAGAAAAATAGCATTGTCGGTGCGGGCGCTCTTGTAACGGCTGGTAAAAATTTTCCTGAGAATTCCTTGATTGTGGGATCTCCGGCACAAATCGTCAGAACGCTGACGGCCGAAGAGATCAAAAATGTAAAGATTGGCGTAGAGCATTACTTGGACGCAAAGGATGAACTTTTGAAAGATGTATAAGTTCTTTTTCCTCATAAACCCGGTGAGTGGTGGCGGTCAAGGTAAGGTCATTCATAAGTTCCTGCCCGAAATTATGGAATCCATGGACTTCAAGTCCGATGAATGGAAGTCCGAATTTACGCGCAAGGACGGAATGAATGAGCAAATTTTGGAGGCGCTGTCTTCGACGGAGACGCTTGTGGCAGTCGGTGGCGACGGAACGGTTTCGTCGGTGCTTTCCATAATGCTTTCTTCGGAGTATGCGGACAAGGTGCAAATTGGGCTTATTCCGCTTGGGACGGGTAACGATTTGGCCCGAGTTCTCCATTTGTACAAGCCGTTTGTGGACAGGGGACTCCTTTACTTGGTGCGCAGGCTTTTGATGGCGAAGTCTAGACCGTTCGACATCTGGACGGTGAACGGCAAGTATGCTTTGGCGAATTATTTCTCGGCAGGCATTGATGCCCGTATTGCACACGATTTCAACCAGGACCGTGCAACGGGAGTCATTTCGTCGAATTCCGTGGTGGCGAACAAGCTCCATTACGTCAAGCGCTTTTTTGCCGACAGGGCGTACCAGCTGAAATCCGGAAAGATTTCGATGGTGGATCACCAGACTGGTGTTGCCGAAAATTCCGATTTGACGGGCCACAAGACGGTCATTGTCGGAAACATTCCGAGTTTTGCGAGCGGTGCAAATCCGTTCTTCAAGTCCGATATGTCGGATGGTTACCTTGAAGTCGTTTGCGTGCCGAACATGCTGAACTTCTTGTTGGCAATCGCCGTGGGGAACATCCCCGTTGTCGGCTTCTTTATGAAAAAGTATCTGCTCAAGTCCAAAAAGGTGAGGGCGCTTACGCTTGACCTTGCCGATGACGAATACATCCAGCTGGATGGCGAAGACTTGAGCGGTAAAGTCGGTAACCGCGTGACGATTCAGTTTGCATGCCAGGTGCGCATGCTGTCGCTGGAGGAATGATGCTTTCTGTTTCGCTAGCTGAAGTTTTGGAAAAGATGAACCTTAAAATGCCTTCGGATGAGGGCGTTTTAAATTTTGAGCTGAATGGCTTTGCTTCGCTCGATCAGGCGGGTTCGCATGATGTCTCGTTCTGGACGGGAGACAAGGTCACAGAAACAGGACTTGCCGGAAATGCCGGTGGCGTCAGTACGAGCGCATTTGCCCATATCCAGGCGGGATTACTTTTTGTACCAAGTTTATTCGAAACGTCTGTCGTCGACGGCCGTTCTGAACTGTTGCCGAATGTGCATTTTATTTGTCCGATCGAGAATCCCTACCATGCGATGGTGACGTTTATGCGTGAATTTGTTGAACGCCGTGAAACATTTGAACCGACAAGGATTGCGTCATCGGCGCAGGTGCATGCCTCTGCTGTTGTCGAAGGCGTGGTGGGCGAGAATGCCGTCATTGGTCCGAATTGCGTCGTGATGAAGGGCGCTACGATCGGTGCGGGCACAGTTCTCGAAGCGAATGTGACGGTGTATCCGCGTGTAACGATTGGCGAAGATTGCGTTTTCCAGGCGGGAACTGTTATTGGCCCGAGGGGCTTTGGTTTTTATGAGTACGAGGGCAAGCGCCGGATGGTGCCGCACTTGGCGGGGGTCCGCATAGGGAATCGTTGTAGCTTTAGTGCGAATGACGTGGTGGCGGCGGGCTTTGTCTCTCCGACGGTCATTGGTGACGATTGCCATTTCGACACGTTTGTGCAAGTGGCGCACAACTGCCGTTTGGGGAATAACATTATGATGGCGTCACAGTCTGGCGTGGCCGGTTCCGTTGTAATGGAAGACGATGTGGAATTTGCTGGCGGCGTGCAGTCGGCTGGGCACTTGACGATTGAAAAGGGCGTCAAGGTGGCGGCAAAGGCAGGCGTGACCAAGACGCTCAAGGCAGGGAAGGTTTATGCCGGTTATCCCGCCGAAGAAATCGATGTATGGCGCCGCTCTGTCGTGAAGCTCCGTATGATGGGGAAGAAATAATTTTATAAATTCGCAATAAATTGATGAAAAGTTCTCGAAAAATAGAATTCAGTTCCCCGTCCTTGTCGTTTGGCAAGGCGAACGTGACGGTTACGGCGCTGGAACGCAACCCGCAGCTGGATCCTCGCGTGGAATGGCGTGTAGACGGTCATCCGTTTTACAGTACCGATGCTGCGAAGTGCTTTACCGATTTGAAGTTCAGCGTGGCTCGCACGTCGATGTACGAAACGTCTGGATCGTCGGAACCGTTAAAGCTTGCTTCTCCGGAACATTTGGCTCCTGTTTTTCTGATGTGGCCGACGCGTCGCTTTGTGGTTGACGTGGTGGGCAACGGAAACGGTGTGGCTGAAATTCCGCAGATGGACGGCAGTGCGCTTCCGTTCTTCCTTGCGCTCCGCAAAGAAGTGGGCATTCCCGAGGAACTGGCATTTTACGATGCTCCTGTACATACTGCGTGGGACTTGTTCCGCACGGATGTCGCTGATGCGGCCCAGGCGCAAACGCCTTATGGAACCGTAAGGATTTCACCGAGCGAAGCTTTTGAAGTCGAGTATGTTCTGGAACGCAAAACGGATTCTGGCTTGTTTAAGTCGGCGGCTAGCGTTTCGATCTATTCGCCCGAAGATCTTTACAATGTCTTTGCTGCAAGAACTTTCATCTTTAAAAACGAATTTGACGATGCCCGTAAAGCCGGTTTGCTTGGCGGGGTGGACGAATCCTGTGGTCTTTTGTTAGACTCTTCGCTGAAGTCTAATGCTTCGGCATACAGAGTTCTCGAAGAACCCGCTCGTCATAAAATCCTCGACCTGTTGGGAGACCTTTGTTTTGCAAAGCCCGCTCTCCCGAGAGTTCGGATTGAAATCACCAATGGTGGGCATGTTTCCCACCATCAAATCATGGAGAAAATCATTTCTTATGCTTTATAACGAAGAACAAGTTCATGCCCTCCTCCCTCAGAAGGCCCCGTTTGCTTTTGTGGACGAAATTCAGGAAATCACCGAAGGTGACCAGCCGTCTATCGTTGCTGTTTGGCACGTGACGGGTAAGGAAAAGTTCTTTGACGGTCATTTCCCGAACAATCCGGTGCTCCCGGGCGTGATCCAGATTGAATCCATGGCCCAGGCTGCAACGCTCTTGACGATGATTGCCAAGAAGGCCGATGTCGAAGGCAAGCGCCCGGCATTCATGGGTGTCGAAAACTGCCGTTTCCGCGCTCCGGTGATTCCGCCGCAGGACTTGACGCTCAAGGCTACGCTCGTGATGGCTCGCCATGGCATCTACAAGTACACTGGCGAAATCTGGCAGGGCGAAACGCTTATCTGCAACGCAAGCTTTAGCGCTGCAATGGTGTAATGGTTATGACGCGGACAGACGAATCACGATTGAATGTGTTGATTCTTGCGGCCGGGCTTGGCACAAGGCTTAGACCCTTGACGAACGAATTCCCGAAGCCGCTCGTCCGTGTTTATGACAAAAGCATTCTCGAAATTCAGGTGGATAGGGCGAAGTCTCTTGGCGAGGTTCGCCTCCACGCTAATGCCCATTACTTGGCGGAACAGGTGGTAAGCGCCGGTGAACGCCTTGGTTTTGAGCGTGTTTGGGTGGAACCTGAAATTCTTGGAACGGCAGGCCCGTTGCGCCGTATTTTTGCTGCTGGGTATCGCGGAGGCCTTTTGATTATGAACGGCGACGCCTATTGCAGTTTTGACTTGGCCGCGTTTGTGCGGAATGCGCACGCTGCTTACGAAGCGGGGAAGGCTGATGGCTCGAATCGCGGCGAAGTGGCGCTCTTGGCTGTCGATTTTCCGAAGGTGAATACGTTCCGCGTCGGTGCGGATGGTTGCCTTGTGGGGGTTGCCGGACGTTTTGGAAGCGAAGACGGTGTGGCGGCGACTTTCTCTGGAATCTCGTGGTACAGCGACGAGGCTTTGGCTCGCATCCGTGATGGCGAATTTGATATCCGTGAATTCTGGAAACAGGAAATTGCCGCAGGTCGTGCGCCGTTTGTCGATATGAGCCAGCTCCATGCAACTTGGATTGACATGGGAAATCCTGAAGGCTTGATGGCGGCGACAGACGCCCGCAAGCAAGAACTCGGCTGCGATAAGAACGAATCGGTCGTGCTTCCTGGTGTAAAGATTCCTGCTTCGGCAAAAATCGTACATTCCATCATTTTCGAAGGAGCCGAAATTGCTGATGGCGAAACCGTCGAAAACGAGATTCGTGGAAAAGATTTCTCTTGGCAAATCCCTCCTAACCATTAACCACTGTCTACTTCCTACTTCTAACTTCCTACTATCCTATGCGTAAATTTAGAGTCGTTTTAGTAGAACCGGAACACCCGCACAATGTGGGTTTTGTCGCACGTGCCATGCATTGCTATGCATTGCCGGAACTTTATATTGTCTATCCCAAACGCGACAAGGTCATGGACAAGTCTTACCATACGGCGGCAAATAGCCACGACATCTTGGATAATGCAAAGGTCGTCCACAAGTTCGAAGATGCCATTGGCGATTGCGCTTGCGCGGTCGCTTATAGCCGTCGCATTTTTGCAAGCTCCATCAAACATACGATGGTGCAGAACTTGTCGGACTTGCTTCCTGAAGACGGAACGATTGCGCTTGTGTTCGGTCGTGAATCTTGCGGCCTTGCACTTGAAGAAGTGAACGCCTGTACGTACCAGTGCGAAATTCCGGTGCCGGGACTGATGAGTTTGAACTTGGGTCAGGCTGTGTCGATTAGTTTGTACGAACTCTGCCGGTCGGGTGCGCTCGCCAACGGCGAGGGTCGTGCGAAGCGCACGACGAAAGGCGTTGCCGAAACGGGCCCTGCGACCATCCAGCAGATTGACGGCTTCAAGAAGTTCCTCGACCGCTATTTGACGGGCCAGTATCACGATCAGGCTTGGCGCGACAGCTTCCTCAATACGCTGTTGCAACGCCTGCACCCGACCCGTAACGAACTCTCGGCGCTGTTTGGACTCTTGCGCAATTTGGCCGGCAAGCCGGCCCGCTTGGAGCATGAAGCCGAAAAGGCTGCAAAGGCAAAAAAAGCCGCAGAGGAATCTGCGGCCGAAAAGAATTAATCGTCACTGGATTTTTCAGGACGGCTAGTCTTCCAGAGAGTAGTCGACGGTCGTTACGACGCGCACCTTCTTGATGTGGGGCGTATTTTCATCTCGGTTGTCGATGGAGAATACGCCTTGCGATGCCGTCTTGATTTTGCCGAGCTTGCTCTCGGAATCCTTGGCGAACTTTTCGGCGACTTCGCGGGCGTTCTTGGTCGCACTTTCGATCATTTGCGGCTTGATGCTGTTGAGTCCCGTAAATTCATACGATGCGTAACTGTTGTTGATGACGATGCCCAGGTCAATGAGCTTCGTCATTTTTTGTTGTAGGTCGCGCACGGCGTCAACTTTGCTTGTAGCGATGGTGATGTTCGAGTTGATGGAATAGCGGAACTTGGAGTGGTTCTGGCTATACATGTTCGCTTCGTGGTCGTTGATCATCGGCGGGTTGAATGTGACATCTTCGGCGGCAATCCCGTTGTTGACCATGAACTGCTTGATGATGCTGTCGTTTTTGGCGATGGCCTTGAAAAGGCTCTGCATATCATCCCCTAAAATCCCATAATTAATGTTCCAGAATACTTTGTCTGCTGGAACTTCCATTTCGGCGAGCCCGCGCACGTGCACCACGCGCCCACGGTCGCTAACCTTGTTGATGCCGCAATAAACGAGAACGCCAAAGGCGACAATGGCGAGCGCTAAAATCAATGATTCGGGAATTCTTGTTTTCATAATTGTAATCCTTCTTTAATTGCAAAAATAATCTACAAAAAATTGTCTATATTAGTCCGAAAAAAGGAATGACGATGCAGTCTGCTACCATTAAAATTCAATATCTTGACGATTCCATTAAACGCCTTACGTATGTCGGCGGCAAGTCCGACTGGATTGACCTTGCTGCGGCTGAAACGGTGACGCTCAAGGCCGGCGAGTTCCGCCTGATCCATCTTGGGGTGGCTATGAAGCTCCCGGAAGGGTACGAAGCGCATATTGCTCCGCGCAGTTCCACGTTCAAGAACTTTGGAATTTTACAGGCAAATTCTGTAGGCGTGGTCGATTCGAGTTACTGTGGTGCAAATGACTGGTGGAAAATGCCCGTTTACGCCACCCGTGACGTGACCATCGAAAAGGGAAGCCGCATTGCGCAGTTCCGCATCATGGAAATCCAGCCGACGCTCACGTTCGAAGAAGGCTCGCTTGATGGTGCCGATCGCGGCGGATTTGGTAGCACGGGAATCTAGGGGGCGGACTTCACATATTCCCTCCTTTTCATACCTACAATTTTTACATGAATTTCACGGTCTACTTCCGACTTACGACTTCCGACTTTCCTATATTTTCCACGCAAAAATTTTTAACAAGGACATAATTATGGCAAAGATTGCTATTCTCGGTTACGGTAACCTCGGTCGCGGTGTGGAATGCGCTGTGAAGCAGGCTCCGGATATGGAACTCGTCGCTGTTTTCACTCGTCGCGATCCGTCGACGGTGAAAATCCAGACGGCTGGCGTTCCGGTGTTGAACGTCTCCGAAATGGAAGCCTGGAAGGACAAGGTTGACGTGCTCATCATTTGCGGTGGCTCTGCAACGGACCTGCCGGTGCTCACTCCGAAGTACGCTTCTATGTTCAACGTGATCGACTCCTTCGACACGCACGCCAAGATTCCGCAGCAGTACGCTGCCGTGAACGCTGCCGCCAAGGCTGCTGGCAAGATTGCCATGATCTCTGTCGGTTGGGATCCGGGTATGTTCAGCTTGAACCGCGTGTACGCTCAGTCCATCCTTCCGGAAGGCAAGGACTACACGTTCTGGGGCAAGGGTGTTTCCCAGGGCCACAGCGACGCTGTCCGCCGCATCAAGGGTGTGAAGAACGCCAAGCAGTACACCTGCCCGGTCGAAGCAGCTCTCGAAGCTGTCCGTAGCGGTTCCATGCCGGAACTCACCACCCGTCAGAAGCACACCCGTCTCGTTTACGTGGTTGCCGAAGAAGGTGCTGACAAGGCTTACATCGAAAACGCCATCAAGACGATGCCGAATTACTTCGATGAATACGACACGACTGTCAACTTCATCAGCGAAGAAGAATTCAACAAGAACCACAGCGGCCTCGCTCACGGTGGCTTCGTGATCCGTACCGGCAAGACCGGCATGAACAAGGAACACACGCACGTGATCGAATACAGCCTCAAGCTCGATTCCAACCCGGAATTCACGACG
>JBGVAT010000166.1:0-13811 GCA_045224895.1 Fibrobacter sp. | reverse complement strand
TCTTTACCTTCCTTGTTGTACGCAAGTTGCCCACAGGCGGCGAGGATATCGCGGCCGCGCGGGTTGCGGATCGTGATTTGTATTTCGGCTGCCCTAACCATTGCCAAAAAGTCTTCGACCTGCTCCGGAGTGGGGGCATGGAGCGTCGGGTCGTCGCCGTCGTTCAATACGATGGCGTTCACCTTGACGCGGCGAGGCGCACAGATGCGGATGAGCTCTTTGGCGGCTTTTGGCGTGCAGGTGATGTCCTGTATCAGGACAAATTCAAACGTAACATAGTTGTCGGTGCGGCGGATATATTCGTCGACCGCTTCCAGGAGCTTTTCGATGGGCCAGGTCTTGTTTACCGGCATCACGGACGAACGGTATTCGTTGTTCGTGCTGTTGAGGCTCACGGCGAGGCAGCAGGGCGTGTTGCGGTCCACGAGTTCCTTGATCTTCGGAACCACGCCCGAAGTGCTCACGGTCATGCGCTTTGCGCCCATGTTGAAGAGTTTCTGGTTGTGCAGGGTGCAGCAGACGCGGTGGACGTTCTCGAGGTTGTTGAGCGGTTCGCCCATGCCCATGAAGATGATGTTCGTCACCTGGGCGACTCCGCCTTCTTCGTTCATAAAGCCGTTGTCCTTCAGGTACCAGTTGACGTTGATGATCTCTTCGAGGATTTCGCCGGCTTCGAGGTTTCTCGTAAAGCCCATCTTGGCGGTACGGCAGAACGCACAGTTCATAGCGCAGCCGACCTGCGTCGAGACGCAAACGGAATAGCGACCGTTTGCCGGAATCATCACTGTTTCGATATGGTGACCGTCTTCGGTTTGGAATAGCCACTTGACTGTACCGTCAACAGAAACAGAACGCTGGTCTTCCTTAAGACCGCAAAGCGTGAACTGCTTGGCCATTTTTTCACGGAGGACAGGGGAGATGTTCACCATCTCGTCATAAGAGCGCACCTGCTGGCAAAAAAGCCATTTTTGGATTTGGTCGGCGCGGTAAGGTTTCTCGTCAACGTCCCGAAGCCAAGCTTTGAGCTCGTCGGTTGTCAAAGTTTTTATATTGCGCTGCCATTCCATCACTATAAAAGATAGAAAATTTTAAGCTTTTTGTTAAGGGCTAGGGTCTGGGTAATCCTCTCGCCTTGCGTATATATTCCTTGGCCGGTGCGCTACGCTCGGCTGCTTGGGTTGGTGGGCTGCCGAGTGTGGAATTGTCCTGCTCTGTGCGGTTTTGCCAGGAGAGGTGAAAGTAGATGCGGTCGAGTTCTACCGCAAGGGAGCCTATGCTTGTCCTAAGGGCTAGTGCCATTTGAGCAAGGGTGTCGATGGAGGGGATGCGTTTCCCGCATTCCATTTGCGAAATGTACTGCCTGGAGATTCCAGATTCGACGGAAAGGGATTGTTGTGTATGCCGCCGTTTCTGCCTTGTTGAAATCACGAGAAGTCTTATGGCTTCGTGTAGTAAAATTGGTTCGTAATTCATCGCGCTCAATTTTACCAAAATGCGAAAAAAGCGGGTGTATGCGATAGTTTGCAAAATATGCTAATTCTTTGATACCAGTTGTTATCATTTAAATTGTCAAAAAATTACGCGTCATTTAATGACGTTCTTTTTTGTGTTTTTAAGTTGCTTTTTTTGTTAAAGAACCTATGGAAATGTTCCTAAAATTTTTCGGAGAATGCCCGTTTTTCGCTTAAAAATAAGGCTTTGCGCCTGATCTTGATTCTAAAAAAATTATTTATGTTAGAATAAGTTTATGAAGTGCGGATAAACAAAATTTTCCGGGAATTTTCGTACCGAAAAATCTGGGAGTGGAAAAATGCGGGAATGCCTTTACGGTTGTGTACGGAAATGTATGGATGATCTGGTTGGGGCGCACGGGTTTTAGTTTATTTTTCGAACAGTAGAATTTTACTGCAATTATTGCGCATGGCGCAAAGGGATATACGTATGATCGACGTAAAAGGGAAGTGGTGTCTTGTCACGGGCGGTTGCCGTGGTGTGGGGCGCCTTATCGCTATCGAAATGGCCAAGCTCGGTGCAAATCTCATTTTGCAGGGGCGCGACAAGAGCCATGCCGAGAAGGTCATTGCCGAACTTGCCCCGTATGGCGTGCAGGTGAAGGCCGTGGGCTGCAATCTCGAGAACGAAAATGAAATTGATGAAGCTTTGGCCGAAATCGATTCTTTTGGCGTCCAGGTGGATCTTGTTTTTAACAATGCGGGCCTCATGAGCCACTACTTTGCCGATTACCTGACGAACACGATGGAAGATTTCCACCAGGCGATGGCCGTGAACTTCTTTGCCCCGATGAAGATCGTGTACCACTTTTTGCCGGGTATGATCCAGCGTGGCTTTGGGCGTATGCAGCTTACCACGAGTGGCATCGCGAACGAACCGGAACTTTCCGCTTATGCCTGTGCCAAGGCTGCCCTCACCAAGTTCGTGAAGGATTTCGCCTGCAAGCTCAATGGCACTGACGTGATGATGAACGTGATGGATCCGGGTTGGCTCCGTACGGATCTCGGTGGCCCGAACGCTCCGAACGCTCCGGAAACGGTTGTCCCGGGAGCCCTTGTGAGCGTGCTTTTGGACGACAAGAAGAGCGGCCGCTGGTTCAGTGCCCAGGATTATGTGGGCCTGAGCATTGCCGATGCCGTTGAAAATGGGCGCAAGGTTTTGGCCTAAACGGTTCAAAAAAGGCGTTTTTTTTGGATATGGACCCGCACCGGAGCGGGTCTATTTTTGTTTTGAAATGGGAAAATGTGGTGGTTGTCACATTTTTCTCAACGAAATTTTATTTATTTTGCGAAAAACTTACAAAAATCTTGCAATATTGAAAATATTATGCTAGTTTAATGCTTAGGTGTAATAATGGAGATTATAGACCTTCCTGCGTTTTGTGCATTGGAGGCGTGTGGATATGGTTTCGCAAAAGATTTACAAATTTCCTGAGGGGACCAGGCAAGAGCTAGAAAAATCTGAAATTCCTCTTGCTATCTATCAGCTTATTGATGGATGTGTTAAGGCTATTCTTGTTTCTGACGGTCTTGTGGCTTTGCACGAACCCGAATGTACCCGCGATGCAATGATGCACTATCTCGATAGGGACATGTACAAGAATGTCCATCGGGAAGATCTGGCCTTTGTCGTGGGAAAGGCGAAAGAGTTTGCGAAATCGCGCAATGCACATTACAATGTTTATTATCGCGAAAAATTGTACGGCAAGGACGAATACAGCACTCTGCATGCCCTGGGGTATCACCGTGTCCTCAGTGATGGTACGGAATATGCCGTTGTTATTTATGATGATGTGACCCGAGCGGTCAAGCTAGAGAGCAAGACGCATTTTGAAATCCATGACAATCTTGTTGAACTTTTGAATATGGACAAGATTGATCCGTTCGTCATTATCGATTCCGCCTCGCATAAGATTTTAATGGTCAGCGCTCCGGTGGCCAAAATATGGAAGCCGGCAAAATCGTTCGAAACGGGGATCTCGTTCGAAGAATACTTCTTTAAGCCGGGTGAAGACCACCTGATTTCAGTTGACGACATTCTCGAAAAAGGCGAAGTCATCGTCACGAATCCGAAGACCGGGAACGACTTGATCGTGAGTGCATCGCCTATCAAGTGGCATGGGAAGAATGCCATATTCTTGCGTATCAGTGAAAAGGACGACCGTTATTTCGATGCATTGACCGGCCTTCCGAATATGGAGTATAGCCGTATCTGCGGCGAAAAGTTTGCGGAAGATATTAGGCGAAAGGGAGGGAATCCTTCTCTTATCTTTTTCGATATTGAAGGGATGAAGCTTTACAATAGCGCAAACGGCTTTGACAAGGGCAATGAGTTCCTGATCCTTTTTGCGGCGTGCCTTAAAAAGCAGTTCCCGAACGATCTCATTTGCCGCTTTTCCAATGACCACTTTGCTGTTATTGCCGACGCTTGCGATGTCGAAGAGAAGCTGAATTGCGTCCGGAAGTTCGTCAAGGATTCCGTCTCGAAAATTGCGATGGACGTCAATATGGGCATTTGCCAGATTGACGAATTCGATTCCATTCTGGAAGCCATCGAAAAATCAAAGATCGCCTGTAACCTGCAAAAGCGCACGGGCAATGGCAATATCCGCTATTACGACGAAGAACTGCGCAAGGATCTTATTTTACAGAACTACATCGTCAATCACATCGATGAGGCGATTGACAATGGCTACATCAAGGTCTTTTACCAGCCGGTCGTCCGCACCATTACGGAAACATTTTGCGGCTTGGAGGCGCTTGCTCGTTGGGTGGACCCGCAATACGGATTCCTGAATCCCGCGGCTTTTATCGGAGCCCTCGAAGAATCCCGCCAAATCCATAAGCTCGATAGCCATGTCATCAACCTGGTCTGTAAAGAGATGCGTGAGGAAATGGATCAGGGGCATGCCGTGGTGCCAGTCTCGTTTAACCTTTCGCGTCTGGATTTCTTGAGTTGCGATATTTTTGAAGTGGTCGAAAAGGCCCTGCAAAAATACAACATCGACCGTGAGTACATCCGTGTCGAAATCACGGAAAGCATCATGGCTTCGGATTCCTATGTCCGTAACGAAATCGAACGTTTCCGTCACGTCGGTTACGAAGTCTGGATGGACGATTTTGGCAGCGGTTATTCTTCGCTCAATACGCTTAAGGATTACAAGTTCGATGAACTCAAGATTGACATGGCGTTCCTTTCGAACTTTAACGAAACTTCACGTACAATCATTCGCTCTACAGTCCGTATGGCGAAGAACCTTGGTTTGAAAACGCTTGCAGAAGGCGTTGAAACCAGGGAACAGATGGATTTTTTGAAGGGGATCGGTTGCGAAAAGGTCCAAGGCTACTATTACGGCAAGCCGATGCCTTTGCATGAGGCAATCCAGCATATGGCCTCCATCGGAAAGCAGGCCGAACCTCCTGAACTCCGCCGTGTTTATTCAAAGCTTGGCAGTATCGACTATTTGGAAGAATCTCCCAAGGCGATCATTGCATACGAAAATGAAAAGTTCAGGTTCCTGTTCCTGAACAAGTTGTTCGAAGATCAACTGCGCAGTCTTGGCTTCAAGAATCAAAAGGAAGTCGAACGCGCGTGCAACGATCCTAACGATCCGGCTTACTATACGCTTCACGAGGCCGAAAACGCGGCGTACAAGGCTCCTCTCCAGATGACCTATGTTTCTCATGGAATGTTCGTTTCGATGGGGGGCAGGCTCGTTGTCGATGTCAACGGATGCCATATCTATGACATGACGCTCCGCAATACGCACGTGAGCGCTTTTGAAAATACTTCGAATGACCAGGATATGGTCAAGGTGAATGTCGAGGCCAAGACGGTTCTGATTGGCGATATAAATCCGCAGAACAGGGCGTTTCTCGAAAGCATGCTGAGAAGCGACTACAACCTGCTCATTGCCGAAGATGGAGAGCAGGTCGTTAAGCTGCTGAACGAATACGGCAACCGCATTTCGCTTGCGCTGATTGCCGCGGTTCTCCCCAAGATTGATGGCTTCAAGGTCATGCAGACCTTCAGGAAAGATCATCGCGAAGTCCAGATACCGTTCATCATCATAACGGACAATATGGACCTTGCAAAAGAAAGCATGCGCCTGGGGGCTTACCAGTACGTTCTTTTGCCCATCAAGGACAAGGGCGTCATCAAGGCGAAAATTGACGGTGCCATCAAGAATACGGAAATGATCCACCAGATGGCACTCAACTATATGGAATTTGTGGCTGGCGGTGTCATGCTTTTTGAACTTGGCAGCCAGGAAATTCTTTATGTGAATTGCCGTGCTATGGACATCTTCGAATGTAACGATATCGAGGAATTTCGCAATGAGGTCGGGGACAATTTCAAAAATGTTATTGTTCCTGAAGACTTTGAGCAGGCGAATAAGGAAATTTATGATCTGGTCGAAAGCGGAAGTCCGATGCCTCGGCAGATTACTTACCGCGCCCGCACGAAATCGGGATCCTTGAAGCGCATCTACCTTGTCGGAAAGGTGTTTAAGGGGACTCCGTACGGGGACATCTTCTCGATGTTCATTTCGGAAGATGACATGGCGCTCAAGAACTACTTTGCTCGCAAAAAGGCGTTCGAAGAGTTCATGGCTTCGGGCGAAGCGACGCATACCAAGTCGTATGAACCTGGTTACAAGGCGTTCATTTTCTGGAATATCACCAAGAATTCTCCCGTGCTGAGGATGGATGGTATCAGCTACATTCCTAAGGAGCTTAAAGACCAGTACACCTACGATATCCATTATAAACTCTTGTCGAGTATGTTCTCGAAAGAAGGGATTGATGCACAAAAGGCTGCAAACTACACTCGTGAAAAGTTGTTGTGCAGTTTTATGAACGGGAACAAGGTTCCGCCTCTTAGTTTGAACTACCATTTAAAGAATGGGTGGTTCACCATCAAGACGACTAGCGAGATGATGGCTGATCCAGATTCTGGTGATGTGATTCTGAAAATGCAGAACGAGAACACTACGGATATCGAAGCTTATCGCGAATTGACGGATTCCGTTGTGTTGAACATGTACGACCAGATTATCTTCATCGATGGGTCTGCGGATTGCGTTTTGACGCTTTCTAGCGTTGATGGTAAGCCTGTGTATGTCCAGAGGTCCATTACGGATTCGATCGAGAGCCTTTGCAGGCTGTTCCAGATGTCGCTTTGCACGGTGGGACAGTTCCTGGATGTCCTCGAGTGCAAAACCTCGAACGCGACATACGGAAAAGTTCTCAAGACGGATGATGACAAATACAAGTTTGTCCGTGCAAGAACGTTGTACAATGGCCTGCACAAGTACATTGTAACCATTTCTGATATAACGGACTTTAAAAACGATTTTTAATGGTCGCGGCTTGACTTTTTTGTAAAATGACATCTTTTGTCATTTAGATTTGTTATATTGGTGCCCATGGTAGCACTAAATAAGTCTAAGAAAGAAATTGTGTATCTCTGTACGGAATGTGGCAATACGACGCCCAAGTGGGCGGGCAAGTGTCCGTTCTGTGGCGCATGGAGTTCGCTCAAGGAACATGTTGTCGAAAATGCGGTCGAGGGGGCTGGGCGTACCGGTCGCGGGCTGGGTGGTCCGGTCCACAAGATTATCCCGCTAAAGGACGTGGCGACGGAAGATACGCGTCGCCTGAGTACGGCAAATTCCGAGTTTGACCGTGTGCTTGGGGGCGGTTTTGCGCCGGGGAGCCTTGTGCTGATTGGCGGTGACCCGGGTATTGGCAAGTCGACCCTGGTTCTCACGACTCTTGCGACAATGAATGCGGCGGGGGTCAAGGCTCTTTACGTGAGCGGCGAGGAAAGCGCCTGCCAGGTGAAGCTCCGCAGCGAACGTTTGAACGTTTCGGGGAGCGATATGCTGCTCCTGTGCGAAACGAACCTCGAAAAGATTCTGGAACAGGCACGTGAGGTAAAACCTCAGGTGCTCGTGATTGACTCCATCCAGACGGTTTACAAGAGCGATCTCTCCGGGACTCCCGGTTGTGCGACCCAGTTGCGCGAATGCACGCTGGACTTGATGGTCTTTGCCAAGAATTCCGGATGCATTACGATCTTGATTGGGCACGTGACGAAGGACGGGCAGATTGCCGGTCCGAGAATCTTGGAACACATGGTCGATACGGTGGTGTACTTTGAGGGCGACCGCAATCATCAATACCGGTTGCTGCGGACCATCAAGAACCGCTTTGGCGCTACTGACGAAATCGGTGTTTTCGAGATGACGAGTCACGGGCTGAATCCGGTGATGAACCCGAGCAAGGTGTTTTTGCAGGAGGGCGTACCTCCGACTCCGGGGAGTGCTGTCTGCTGCACTATGGAGGGGTCGCGGGCGCTCTTGTTCGAGACCCAGGCGCTTGTGAACCAGACGAACTTTGCGGTTCCGCAACGTGTGGCGGCAGGGATTGACCCGAAACGCCTGACGATCATCCTGGCGCTTCTGGAAAAGTTCGGTGGCGTGACGATTGGGGCTTCGGACGTGTTCGCAAGCATTGCTGGCGGCATGAAGGTGAACGACGCTTCGTCCGATCTGGCTCTTGCGTTAGCGGTGGCGAGCAACCACCTGGGGATCCCGCTTTCGCGACAGACGATTGCGATCGGCGAACTGGGACTCTCCGGCGAAGTGCGTGGCGTGAGCCTATTGGACCAGCGTCTCAAGGAAGCGCACCGTCTGGGGATGATGGAAGCGGTTGTGCCGGCAAGCTGCAAGATTGCGGAGAGCATGGGGACGATGAAGGTCGTGCGCGTGCATTCTCTTGCCGAAGCGATCAGCTGGCTGATGGATAAAAAGTAGAGTTGACTATAAAATGAAAAAGGGGCGCTCTTGCGAGCGTCCCTCTTTTCCGTTATTTAAAGGCTTACTTGCGCTTTTCACCCGGCTTGGTGAAGCCGAATGCACGCGGATCGAAACCGTTGGGGAACTTGGTTCTTTCGTTGTAGGTCACCTTCTTGGCGGTGAACTTTTCAATCTTTGCACCGGAGAGGTCTGCACCGGAGAAGTCCACGTCTTCCATCTTGGTGTCTGCGTCGATCTTGACGCCTTCCATCTTAGCATTGAGGAAGGTCACCTTGATGAGCTTTGCACCAGAGAAGTTTGCACCGGAGAGCTGGGCATTGTTAAATGCAGAGCGTTCGATGGTGGAGTTGGCGAAGTTTGCCTTGGTGAGGTCGGCGTAGTCGAAGATGTCCTTGAAGACGTAGGCGCCGTCGAACACAGCCTTCATGAGTTCAGCGTTGTTGAACACGTTCTTGCTGACGGTTGCGTCAAAGAAGGAGGTCTTGTTGAGCTTGGTCTTGTCGAAAGAGCTCTTGGAAACTTCGCCCTTGTCGAACACGACGCCGTTCAAGTCCTGGTTGTTGAACTTCATGTTCTTGAGCTTGGACTGAGCGAACTTGGCCTTCTGGAGCTGCGTTCTGGAAAGATCCACGTCATTGAAGTAGGTGAGGGAAAGGTCTGCTTCCTGGAGGTTGACGTTGATGAAGTCTGCACCGTCAAATTCAGCCTGGGAAAGACCGGCCTTGGCGAAGTTCACGTTGTTGAGCTTCACGCCGCTGAAGTTTGCTGCGATGAGGTTGCAAGCCGTGAAGTCCGTCTTGTTCATTGTGGTCTTGCGGAGGTCGCTGTTAGCCATCAAGGAACGGGAGAAGTTCGTGTTGGTGAGGTTTGCCTTGCTGAAGTCGGCGCGGGTAAGGTCCACGTCGATGACGGACGCCTGGGTGAGGTCTGCCTTGCTGAAATCGCATTCGTCAGAGACCTTCATAGCGTCGAGGCGGGCGCTCTTGAGGTTTGCCTTCGGGAATTTGCTGTCGAGGAGCGTTGCACGGTAGAGGTCAGCGCCTTCGAGGTTTGCCTTTTCGAAAGAGGCGGAACGGATGTCAGCACCGCTAATCGTTGCACCAGCGAGGTTTGCGCCTTCGAAGTTTGCGCCGTTAATCACTGCGTTACGGAAGGAAACGCCAGCGAGGTTTGCTTCTTCGAAGTTCGGGGAATCACCGGCAGAGCGCTGGAAGTCCGTAACGCCCTTGACGGCTCTTGCCTTCTGGAACTGGAAGTCAGAGATTTTCTTGTCGCGGAAAGACATGTTCAGGTCTTTACCTCTGTAATCCTGTGCGGACACATTGAGTGCGAGGGCACCAAGGAGGCAGAGACCAAATTTATAGACATTCTTCATATTCATATAATAAATTCCCTTTATGAAAAACCAAATAACGGATAGCCCTAAAATAACTAAAAAATTTGCAAAACTAACAACTAAAAAGAAAAAGTCTATAAATAAATACTAATTTTTACGATGTAATGACAATTTTTCGTTCAAATTTGTACAATGTGGTTGTCTGCGGGGCAGGTCCAGCCGGTCTTATGGCTGCATACCAGCTTGGAAAATTGGCAGGCAATGATGGTCGGGTGCTGCTTTTGGATAAAAAGGAACCCTGGAAAGAGCCGATTTTTTGTGCCGAGGCGGTTTCGACCCATCGTTTGAACGAACTGTGGCCCATAGACGAGTCCTGGGTGCGTGGAAGTATCTCCGGCATCTATTTTACTTCGCCCAAGGGCTACAAAGCTGAATTTTATAGCAAGGACTGCGGTCGACTTCTGGACCGTTCCAAGTTCCACCATGCGATTTCCGATGCCTGCGTCGAAGCGGGGGTCGAATGTCGTTATGATGCTCTCGTGAAGAGCATTTCCCGTGATGAATCCGGCTGGCATCTGAATGTGCAGGTCGGCGGTGAAATGGTCGAAATCTCGGCCCGGGCGGTCATCGATGCTACAGGTCCTGGCTGCCGTCTGACCCGTGGAATCCCGTGTCTTGATGGGATTGAGTCGGGCGATGTGGACTTGGAACCTGCGATCTTTGCGGTTGCCGAGGGCATTGAACATAAGCGCGACCATATCGACTTGTTCTACGGGAGCGAGTTCCCTGGCGGTTATGGCTGGATCTTCCCGCGTGATGGCAAGGAAGTGAATATCGGTTTTGTGCTGGCAAAGGATGCAAAGCCGGGAATTTCGATGCGGGACAAACTCAAGCAGTTCATTACGAACCATTACCCGGAAGCAAGAGTTAAGGCTGTTTATGGCGGTATGATTGCGTGTGGACAGTCCAACAAGCCAATGGCAAAGTGTGGGCTTTTCAAGGCGGGCGATGCTGCAAGTTGCGTCAATCCGCTCAGCCGTTCGGGCATTGTGGAGGCTCTCCTCTGCGGAAAGCTTGTCGCGGAATCGGTTCATGAATGGCTGAATGCCGCGGACGATGGTGCTCGCGCTCAAATCGAAAGCGCAGTCCTGGATCGTTGGATGAAGGCTTTGGGCAAGTCGCATTTGCAGATTGCAAGGGCGAAACCCGGTCTTGCAAAAATCAAGGATGAACAGTTTGACAAGGCGGCCATGCGTTTGTCGAAGCTCCCGCGTGAAAAGCAGACTCTGCTGAGGATCTTCTTTGCGGTGCTTTGGTCTTGCCCGTCTGTAATTTGGAAAATGCGTTCTTTTTTGCATTAAGATGAGTATGTCAGAAAGTATTGTTGAACGTCAAGAAAAAATTCGAGAAAAGTTTGCCTCGTTTAGCGACCCCGATGACAAGTGGAAGTTCCTCTTGGATTTGGCCCGTGAACACAAGGGTATGGACGCTGCGCTGAAGGCTGAAAAGTTCATTATCCAGGGATGTGCATCGACGATGTATCTGGTCCCGAAGTTCGATGGCGGAAAAATCCACTTTGAAATGGATGTGGAAGGCGGTACGACGAACCCGCTCATTAGCCGTGGTCTCGGAGCCCTTGCCTTGCAGATCTTTAATGATATGACTCCGGCGGATATCCTGTCTGTGGATCCGACGTTCTTTCAGAAAATTGGCTTGAATGTTGGACTTTCGCCAACGCGTTCCAACGGTTTTGCAAGCCTTTTAAAACAAATTTATTTATACGCACGCGTCTTTGACGCATTATCAAAAAAGTAGGACAAATCTATGTTTAGTTTCTTGAATGGAAAGAGCCCGTTTGATGAGGCTGAAGAAAAACTGGAAGCCGGAGAAACCGTTAACGGTCGCCCGAAACTTCCGCAGGCTCCGATCATGGGCTGGCAGGACGGTGTGTTCTTGCTGGTTCTTGTTGGCTTGATCGTGGGTGGTTACTATTACTACCAGTATGCCAAGCGGACTAGTGCCGAAACGTTTGCAAAGTGCGATGCTTTGTACGTGGCCGCAGAAACTGATGCTGCAAAGTATGTGGACGCCGAAGCCTGCTACAACGAAACGTGGGACTTGAGCTTCGTGAGCGATTCCATGGAAATTCTCCGTCAGAACCGCCTGGGTGCAATCGAAGACTTGCGCAACCACCAGAAGGACTTGTATGCCGACGCCATGGGCGCTATGGCTGCCCGTGATTCTGTGGCTGCATACAACATTGTGAATGAATACAAGGGCCCGATGCTTTTGAATCAGGGTGACCGCAAGGATTGGAACAACATTGCCAATAGCGAAGCGATCAAGGCTTGTGTTGCTGCTGCCGCTGCCCGTGCCGATTCGATTGCAAGGGAAAAGGCCATTGCGGATTCCTTGGCTCAGGTCGCTGCTGAACTCCGTGCAAAGGCTGTTGCCGATTCCATCGAAAAGGCTAACAAGAAGCTCGCTCGCAAGGGTAAGCGCAAGAAGGCTTAAAAAATGACCCCGTCCCGGAACGGAGTCCGGGATGACAGGCCGGGGTGATAATGTCGCGATGTCATGCCCGCCACTGAGCGGGCATCGCCTTTTTATAGACGTTATTTCTTTTCGACAGTAATTTCGCGTTCGGTCTCGGAAACGATTTGGATTTTAACGACGTGGGTGATGCCTGCGTCGTTTCCTTCTAATCGTTCGGGCCATTCGATGAGGCTGATGCCGCTTTCGAGGTAGTCCGGATCCATGCCGACTTCGTAAAGGTCTGCGCCGCCTTCGAGGCGGTACAAGTCGAAATGGAAAATGGGCGGGTTGTTCGGGTATTCGTGGAGGATGGTGTAGGTCGGGGAGCAGACCGTTCCATCGAAGCCGAGCCCTTTGCAGATGCCGCGGCTGATGACGGTCTTGCCTGCACCGAGGTTCCCATAGAGGGCGACCTTGTCGCCGACCTTGAGTTCCTTCGCAAATTCAAGCGCCCAGTTGTATGTTTCGTCTTCGCTTTTGAATTTCATTTTTCGAGGATGAAGTTTTTTCTGTCTACTGTCTACTGCCTACTGTCTACTACCTACTACCTACTACCTACTACCTACTACCTTACAGCTTTTCCTTAAACTGCTCGTACGTGAATTTGTGCAGCAGGTGGAACTTGCCGTTTTCGTCGAACTTGCCGATGCTCGGGTGGCGCACACCGTTGAAGAACGTGGTCTTGACCATGGTGTAGTGGATCATGTCTTCGAAGATGATGCGGTCACCGACCTTAAGCGGTTCGTCGAAGGAGAAGTCGCCGAGCTGGTCACCTGCGAGGCAGGAGTTGCCCGTGAGCTTGTACGTGTGGGCCTTTTCGCCCGGGAACGCGGCGCCGATGATGTTCGGACGGTACGGCATTTCGAGGCAGTCCGGCATGTGGGCGCTGATGGAAACGTTGAGTATTGCGATGTCCATTTCGTTGTGGACGATGTCACCAACGCTTGCGACGAGTTCACCGGTCTGCCAGCCGATGGCTTCGCCCGGTTCCATGATGACCTGCAAGTGCGGGTAACGTGCGGAGAAATCCTTGAGGATGCGCACGAGTTCGTCGCGGTGATAGTCCTTGCGGGTAATGTGATGACCGCCGCCGAAGTTCACCCACTTCATTTGCGGGAGGTACTTGCCGAAGTGCTTTTCGAATGCGGCGAGAACGCCTTCGAGGGCGTCGGCATCCTGTTCGCAAAGTGCATGGAAATGGAGACCGTCAATGCCGTCGAGGAACTCGGGCTTGAATTCCTTTTCGGTCACGCCGAGGCGGGAGAACTTGCCGCAGGGGTTGTAAATGTCTGTTTCGACTGTCGAAAATTCCGGGTTCACGCGGATGCCGGCACTCACGCCGTGGGCGAGCGTCTTGTCCTTGAAGCGCTGCCACTGCGAAAAGCTGTTGAACGTGATGTGGTCCGCTGCATCGAGAATCGCGTCGATTTCGTCGTCTTCGTAGACGGGGGCAAAGACGTGGACTTCCTTGTTCATCTCTTCGCGTGCGAGTCGGGCTTCGTTGAGGCTAGAGGCGGTGGCGCCGGCGAGGTATTCGCCGATGAGCGGGAAGGAACGCCAGAAGCTGTAACCCTTGAGGGCGCAGATGATTTTGACGCCGGTCTT
>JBGVAT010000165.1:0-3460 GCA_045224895.1 Fibrobacter sp. | reverse complement strand
GCCCACAAGACCATTGTGGGCTACCGTACCCGCCCACATGATGTTCGCACGAGCCTCGTAATTGGCGGGTTCGGCCATGGCGCGCGGGCCTTCCTTGAGCATCGTGATGAGCAGCGCTTCGCAAAGACGGTCAGTCGTCTCGACTTCCAAAGTATTCGTGAAGTAGCGTTCAAAAACGTGAGCCATGATGTCGGTAATGCCGCAAGCCGTCTGGTAAGCGGGCAACGTGCAGAGCAAAGCCGGATTCTGCACAGCAAATCGCGGGCGAATCACGTCTGCGCCAATGTCGCGCTTGAGCATTCCCTCTTCCTTTGTCACAACAGAATCGCCACTGCCTTCGGAACCTGCGGCCGCAATCGTCTGTACGACGCCAATCGGAAGCGCCTTCGTGACCGGCAACTTTTTCGCATAAAAATCCCAGAAGTCGCCATCGTAAAGAGCGCCCACAGCGATTCCCTTGGAGCTATCAATGACGGAACCTCCGCCTACAGCAAGGATGAAATCAACCCCATTTGCACGCACAATCTCGATGCCCTTGTAAATCAAGGTATCACGCGGATTCGGCTTCACGCCGCCAAGTTCCACAAACGGAACTCCCGCAGCGTTGAGCGACGCCTTAACACGGTCAATCAAGCCGGAGCGTACCGCAGAGCCACCACCATAATGAATCAGCACCTTGGTGCCGCCATACTTTTTGACGAGTTCACCGCATTCGTTTTCGCGGTCTTTACCAAATACAAATTCTGTGGGGCTGTAGAAATTAAAGTTATCCATATTCCATCCTTATGTTTTCATCTAAAATACAAGAAAACCCTGCCCTGCGGCAGGATATTCAAAAGATTTCCGTTCACAAAAGGAACCATCGCTCTTTTACCAGAAATGTAGACCGAGTCCCAAATAAATGCGATTATGCCATTCTTTTTTGGCTTCTGGGGCATTATAAATTCCCATATACCTAAGTTTCAAAGTCAAGTAGGTGGCGTCATGGAATTCGGGACCAGGCGTCTTTGACATCCAAAAACGGTAATCCACTTGCAAACCCGCAGTAAAGAGATCATACCCACCCGCAAACGGCTGAATCTTAATCCACTTGTTTTCATACACGTCTATGCCAGCCGTAATAAAGAAAGCATCAGAAAATTCCCCACCTAAAAACATAGACGGCGTCACGATGAAACGTGATATCTGTACGGGAACACCCAACAAAAACTCACCTTCGGTAAAAGATAGGCTTACGCCGAGCAAAAATGCTTCTAAGCCAATTCCCCCAGTATAAAGCTTTTCTTCATAATAATTCCTGAATTTTTTATAGCTCTTCTGGGACTCCGCTATTTTCCTGGAAGTTTGCTTCAGCCAATCCGAATACTCCGACTCCGGATAGTTTTCACGAAACACACGCATTTTTTCAAGCAGCAGATCAACGCCAAGCGTATCCATTTCATTATGATAATCGATCCAAAACTCCGAACGTTTGTCAATCAAATTTGCAAGGCTATCTTTGCTAGCCGGAGTAAAAACATTGGAGATATAAATCCATTTTTCCTTATCAAAAATATCGTACCAAGACTGGAGTCGATAAAGAATATAAGCGAGATCCTTATATTCCTGTTTTACATCCGCCTGCATAGCCTTTTGCAAATACGATTCCGTCCTCATAAGGCGTTCAACACGGTCTCTATCACCAGGGCGATTTCTGTAATAAGCGCCAATGCGAGTTTCGTTCCTTAAATACGCAAACAAGGAATCATCGTCAAAAGAATAGCGAACCTTCTTCCCCGCTTTCATAAGCAGATTCGCAAATTGCGGAATGGCCTGATCATAGCGTTCCAGCAACAAGTTTATCTGAAGAAGTTCCAAACTATCCAACGCCGACTCAGGAATCATCTCATGAGACAAGAACGCAAGAGCGACATCGACCTTGTCAACATCGCCATTTTTCAGCGCGAGCCACAAACTATTACGAGCATCCTGAAATTCCGCCATATCGGCCAGATTGACCTTAACCTTGTTATAGTCAATTTGGTCAAGATTTGCATTTTGACCAAGAGCTATAGCACAAGAACAAAGAATTGCAAGAAAAATAGTCCGAATCATATAAGTTAAATATAAAACAAAAACTTCCCGGAGCCTATCCGAGAAGCTTCAAAAAGGAGACCCCGGAACGGAGCCCGGGGTGACAAGATCAAAGATGACAGATCACTGTCTACTTCCTACTGTCTACTTCCTACTAAGTCGTACCGTGAGCACAAAACGCCTCGTATTAACGAGGCGTGTGTGCGAGATAATCGGCTTCTTAAAGTTCTTATTAACTCTAGCCGATTAGGTCGTGTACTCTGCGTTGATCTTCACGTAGCCGTAGCTCAAGTCGCAAGTGAATGCGCTTGCAGAAGCCTGGCCAATGTTCAGCACGAGCGTTACTTTGTATTCACGCTGACGAACCACGGCATGCAGTGCAGCAGTCTGTGCTTCATCCAGCTGTACCGGACGGCCACCTTCGAGAACCTTCACTTCGCCGAAGTAGAGGTCCGTATGTTCGGCAACCATGTTGCAGCCGCTAGAACCAGCACTGCTGAGGATACGACCCCAGTTCGGGTCTTCACCGAACATAGCGCACTTGGCGAGGTTCGACGTACCGATGAAGCGGGCCATGCGGAGAGCTTCTTCGTGGCTTTCGGCCTTTTCAATGCGGAGTTCGATGAGCTTCGTTGCACCTTCACCGTCGCGGACAATGTCCTTGGCGAGGCTCTGCATCACGAGCGTCAAAGCAGCGCGGAATTCGCCCTGTTCGCTGAGGGAGAGGTCTTCGTACTTGATGCCACTCATGCCGTTAGCGAGCATGATGCAAGTGTCGTTCGTGCTGGTGTCACCATCAACCGTAATAGCGTTGAAGGAGTCTGCGATGTTGGCGCGGAATTCAGCAAAGAAGTCAATCGGCAAAGCAAGGTCAGTCGTGATGAAGGCTAGCATCGTCGCCATGTTCGGGTGGATCATGCCAGAACCCTTGCAGGCGCCACCGATGGTCACCACACCCTTTTCGGTCTTGATTTCGACTGCGTGGCTCTTGAGAGCAAGGTCTGTCGTGAGGATGGCGCGGCCGAATTCTTCGGAAGCATCGGCGTGGAGCTTTTCCACGAGCTTCGGAATGCCGGCTTCGATCTTGTCCATCGGCATCAAGTGACCAATCACGCCCGTGCTGCAAACAAGCACGCTCTTCGGCGTGAGCTTCAAGGCTTCTTCGGTAAGGACAGCCATGCGTTCAGCATCGGCATAACCCTTTTCGCCCGTGCAGGCGTTAGCGTTACCGCTGTTCACGATCACTGCAGAAGCAAAGTGGGCGTGTTCGAGGGCAGCCTTGTCATAAAGGACCGGAGCGGCCTTCACCTTATTGGTGGTAAAAACGGCGAAGCAGCGGGCAGCCTTTTCGCTCTTGAGAAGAGCCATATCGGCATTGCCGCTGGCC
>JBGVAT010000164.1:0-6037 GCA_045224895.1 Fibrobacter sp. | reverse complement strand
CACCGCTACAAATAATGTGCGCAATGGTGCAAAAACGGAATTGACGGCTAAAAATAACGGCTATGTCTCTAAAGACTATATGGAATCTTCAAATTTTGCGGCATTCCTGAACAGTCCCTGGACAGAGTCCGAAGATATGGTGTGGGCCTATTCTAATGATGCGGGTGGATTGCCATTCTTTGGAACTCCTTCGACGGAGCAGATTGTGACGACTGTTCCTGTTGTGTTCAAGGATGGTGATGCTGTTCTTTCTGTCAAAATTGACGATAAAGTTGTCGATGTCCAGAATGTGAAAGTTGGCGGTGCGGCTGTGGCTCCGGCAACTCCTGCGCCGAAGGATGGCCAGTGCTTTGACAAGTGGAGTGAAGATTTCTCTCACGTCATGGAGGCAATGGAAGTCCTTGCTCAATACAAGAAATGTGAGTTCACGGTCACGTTTACCTATCGAAAGAAAGATGGAACTTCTGGCCAGAAGTCTCAAAGGGTTGAATATGAAGAGTCTGCAACGGCCCCGAGTAAAGACGATGTCCTCCAGAAGACGGCGGATGGTCTATGCTTCGAAGGTTGGGGAGAGGACTTTAGCAAGGTGACCGGTGATTTGGAAGTCCCGGCCAAGTATGAAACTTGCAAGTATACGGTCCGGTTCCTTGTATTCGACAACTTGGGCATAACGGAGACCAAAAAGGAAGAAGTCGTGCTGCATGGCGGCGATGCTACCCCTCCCGAAGTTCCGGAGAAGAAAGATGGCATGTGCTTTGTCGGTTGGGCTCCCAGCTATGTTCACGTGACGACTCCGTTGGATATCACAGCTAAATATGAAACGTGCAAATACGAGGTGACGTTTACATATCGTAAGGAAGATGGCAAGCAGGGCGAAAAGACGGTTACTGTTTTGCATGGTAAAGATGCGAACGCTCCCGAAATCCCGGAAAAGGTCGGGGATAAGTGCTTTGACCATTGGAATGATGATTTTGCGAATGTCACGGACAATTTGACGGTTGAGGCCGTGTATAAGGATTGCAAGACATCCAACAGTTCTTCTTCGTCGTCGGATGTTAGTTCCAGTAGTTCTTCTGTGAATTCTAGCAGCAGTTCGAGCAGTTCTTCTGCCAAGTCGAACTCCAGTTCGAGTAGCTCTTCTACAAAATCGAACTCCAGTTCCAGCAGCTCCTCTGCTAAGTCGGATTCCAAGTCCAGCAGCAGTAAAGGTGTTGGTCCTGCCAGCGGTTCTTCGTCTTCGAAGAATGGTTCCGGTAATGGCGATTCTCACTTGAAAGAGATTGTGGCACCGACCGTGGACAATGACGGCAATGTCCTCCGTATGACATTCAATGAAAAGCAGAGCGAAAAGCTTGACGATGTGGACTTCCGCATTGTCGTGAAGTCTGATGCCGGCATCTACCTCGATACTGTGGTCGAGGGCAAGGATGTCGCGCGAGTCCAGAACGCCACATGGCGACTGGAACCGGCGCCTGTCGGTGATTTCGAAGTGTCCGTCACGCTTTTGGAGGGCAAGGAATCATACAGTTATCCTTCCCAGCTGTTCAAAAATGATGACAAGAAGAATATGAACTTGGTCCATGATTCCTGGCATATGTTCTCGATCTATGCCTTCTGCCGCGACAAGGGCGAAAAATGCCAGAACGAAATGTATGATCATATCGCTCGCCAAGGAGCGGCTTGGGCTATTGAAGTATGCAACCAGATGAAGGACGAACTGAAAAAGGGTGCTTCTTTTGACGCTCAGACGCGTCTCAAGATGGACGAGACTTGCCGTCTTGCAGATGAATCTCAAAATGGCGCCGTCAGCTCCGTGTTCTGGTGGGACGAAACGAATCCTGTTGGCGATTACTGGCAGTACCGCAAGTTCGATGTAAATCAGGAATTCGATTCCACACGCGGTTACTGGTATGGCCCTGTTGAAGACGAACCGTTGCCGCTTGGCTTGCAGACTCCGAACATGGATGACGAAATCGTCTGGAATTTGAAGAACAAGTATACCGGCTGGAACCTCGTGGCCAATCCGTTTGGCTGGTTCGTCAAGCTTCCGGAAGACGAAAAGATGACGTTCTGCCGCTGGAATCCAGAGTCTGGCGGGTATGTCCCTGTTGATACGCTTGAACCATACGAGGCTATCTGGGTGTATACGGAAAAGTCCATGACGTACCGCATCCCGCTGAAGGCTGTGATTGTCCTTGAAAACGAACGTGAGCCTCTTGCCAAGAGCGCTTCTTCGGAAAATTGGAAGTTCAATGTGGTGTTGTCGGATGACAGGGGCAGGCGTGACTCCTGGAACGTTCTCGCTTCGGGGAAGACTGCTTCTTCCTTGGCTGAACCGCCTGCAGGTATGGGTGACCGCGTGAACCTCTCGATTGTCGATAATGGCAAGTTCCTCGCCAAGAGCGTCAAGGAAAATTCCGATGATATCGTCTGGAATCTGGAAGCTAGCGCAACGTCTGCCCGCAAGGGACATTTGAGCTTTGAAGGCATCGAAAGCGTCTGGTCGGCGGGAATGCGAGTCTTTGTGACGGTTGATGATGAAACTGTCGAAATCGTCGACAACCAGTCGCTGGATATGGCCCTCTCGACGAAGTCCAAGAGCGTTTCTGTCCGTGTGACAAAGAATGCCGCCCCGATCAGTGTCGTGAAGAACCTGCTCAAGGGCTTCCGCGTGAACCTGGCCTCGAACGCCTTGAATGTGGGCTTCGATGCCGCATCGAAGCTTTCCGGCGCAAACGTCAAGGTGAGCGTCGTTGGAATTGACGGACGCGTGGTGGCGACCCGCAAGTCCATCGCCAGTGAAGGCTCGAACGTCGTTTCGATGCAAAAGCCGAAACAGGGCGTCTATTTCGTCCGTCTCAAGGTCGGCAGCCAGACCGCCAACAGCCGGATCCTAGTGCCCTAAACAGCACTATCGCTGTCATCCCGGCCTATTTTTGTTGTCATCCCGGCCTCCGTGCCGGGATCTTCTTTATACACTTTTGGTATAGCCGAACGCAAGTTTAATTACTAAATTTGCGCTCGTTATGACAAAAGCAAAACTCATCAAACTCATCATTGCATCGGTGCTCGCCATCGCTGCCCTCTTCGTCCCGTACGAAGCCCTCGGCTTCGTTGGTGACCACGCGTTGAACACTCTCGAAATTCGCGTCATCGCAATCTTTGTGATGGCTGCCCTTTTCTGGATTCTCCAACCGTTCCCGATCTGGTCCACCTCCATGTTCGTCATCGTGTTGATGATTCTCACGCTTTCGAACTCGGCTCTTATCCCGTTCCGCGTGGAAGGTGTTGAACCGCTCAAGTTCAAGGATATCATGGCAACGTTTGCCAACCCGATCATCATGCTCTTCTTGGGTGGCTTCTTCCTTGCTTCTGCCGCTTGCAAGTACAACATGGACAAGAACCTTGCCCGTGTGCTCTTGAAGCCGTTCGGAAAGGACCCGAAGTGGGTGCTCCTTGGCCTCATGATTATTACCGCTGTGTTCTCCATGTTCATGAGCAACACCGCTACTGCTGCTATGATGCTCGCTATCCTCGGCCCGGTGCTCAAGCTCTTTGATGCCAACGACCGCGGTAAAGCTGCTTTTGCCCTTGCTATTCCGCTCGGAGCCAACATCGGTGGTATGGGTACTCCGATCGGTACGCCTCCTAACGCCATCGCCCTTGGCGCTCTCCAGTCCAGCGGCTTCAACATCTCGTTTGGCCAGTGGATGGAATTCGGTGTTCCGTATGTGATTATTATGATGATCCTCGCTTGGATTTTGCTCCTCAAGCTCTATCCGATCAAGATGAAGGAAATGAACCTCGATATCGAAGGTGCCGAAGGTTTTGACAAGAGCCCGCGCGCTATCATCGTTTACATTACCTTTGCTGTGTGCGTACTTTTGTGGGTGACCGGTAAGAATGTCCATGGCCTCAACGACAACGTGATTGCTATGATCCCGATGGCTGTGTTTGCTTTGACGGGCGTGATTACCAAGAAGGACCTCAACGAAATGAGCTGGGACGTTCTTTGGCTCGTGGCTGGTGGTTTTGCTCTTGGTCTCGGTTTGCAGCAGACGGGTCTTGCCAAGGACCTCATCAACGCTATTCCGTTCAACACCTGGTCTCCGGTTGTCCTCATGGTCGGTTGCGGCTTCATCTGCCTCTTCATGGCAAACTTCATGAGCCACACCTCCACTGCTAGCTTGCTCGTCCCGATCTTTATCGTCGTGGCTGTGAGCTGCAAGGAAAACCTCGCTCCGCTCGGTGGCGTGACCTCCTTGATGGTTGCCGTTGCTTTCGCAAGCTCCCTCGGTATGTGCCTCCCGATTTCTACGCCGCCTAACGCACTTGCCCACGCAACGGGCTATACGGATACGCGTGGCATGGCTATCACGGGTATCGTGATGGGTATCGGCGGTCTCGTTCTCTCCTGGATTATGATGTTCGGCCTTTCCAAGGTGAACTTCTTCGAAGATCCGGCTGAAGTTGCCGCTGCTCCGGCTGCTGCTGTTGCCGCTCCGGCACCTGCCGCACCTGTTTATGCAAAGCCTGCCGAAGTTGCTGCTCCGGCCGAAACGATTGCTGAACCGGCCGCAGTCGCCATCCCGGCTGACTCCGCTGCTAAGGTTGTCGTTACGGACTCCGCCGCCGCTAAGTAATTAGAATGTAACCCCGGCCATTGCGCTGGGACGCCATTTACGAAAATTGCTCGGGTAACTCCCGAGCTTTTCTGTTTTTGGAACTCGAGCTTTCGCTTTTTTTCATAAAAATAGCCCAAATGGGTTATTGCATTGTAAGGTTGCTGTAAGTAAATTCTAAACAACCTAAACAAAAAAAGGAAACAAAATGGCTAAAAAAGTGAAAAAAGCTGGAAAATTCTCTGTAAATGACTTGCTTCCGGGCGATATCTTGGCGTTTAAGGGAGACCCTGAAGATACTATTAGTAGTATGATTATGAATTTGACGGGTTCCGATGTGTCGCATGGGGCAATCTTTGTTCAAAAAGAAGAAGGTGTCCTTGCTGAAGCGGGTCTTGGTGGAATTCATGCTACTCGAACGAGAGACGATTCTACTGCTCGTGAGGCTTATGTGATGCGCCATAACAAGGCGGGTAAAAATGGTGTTGAACCTGTTGTGCCGATTGCAAAGAATTATGTGATCCAGGATTTGCCTTATCCGTTTTCTGACTTGATTCTTTTGGGCTTGATTCTTATTTTCAAGCAGAAGGTTACAAAACCGCTTCTTTCTCGAGTTGTTGCTGAATTCTTGTGCTTGGTTGCTGCAGAACTCAAAACAATCATCGAAGAAAAAAATACTCCGGGTAAGCATACGATGGTGTGTTCTTCTTATGTTTACCAGTGCTATCTGGATGCATCCAAGAAAAGGCCTGCTCTCAAGCTGAATATAAAGAATGGTGACGTTGGCTTTAAGGATCATCCCCTTATTGGTCGCAAGTCGAAATCGTTCACGCTCTTCGATGTGTATGCCGATTACGTCGCATCGCATGAAGACGAATGCAAGAAGGATTTCAAGGCTAAAAAGCTTCAGCCTGCGAAAAAGCTTCGCTCCAAAGAAGAAATTTTGGCCGATTTGAAAAAGCTTCTTGCGAAGAAGATTGCCGATAAGGTTCCGGAATTGACTCCTGAAACAATTTCGGTTCTCATAGATGTCATTAACGCCATTAAGGATGTTATCCAAGCTTTGGTTGTATTCTTGAAGGGCGACAAAGTTTCGTTCTCGGAAATGATGAAGGTTGCAAGAGAACAGCAGGCCATGTTTGTAACGCCTAATGATTTGGTCAAGCACGTGACAAATGCTACAAACGTTGGCATGGTCAAACTTGACCGTTATGGTGGCGAATACGACGACAACTGGAAAAAGTAACAGGTAAGATTAAGCCCGCTTGGCGGGCTTAATCTTTGCAGTGAAATTTATGTAAAAAAAGCCTCGCATTTCTGCGAGGCTTTTTTCAGTGGTCGATACAGAACTCGAATCTGTGACCTCTACCATGTCAAGGTAGCGCTCTAACCAACTGAGCTAATCGACCATTAAG
>JBGVAT010000163.1:0-20793 GCA_045224895.1 Fibrobacter sp. | reverse complement strand
GGCGCCGGCGAGGTATTCGCCGATGAGCGGGAAGGAACGCCAGAAGCTGTAACCCTTGAGGGCGCAGATGATTTTGACGCCGGTCTTGTTCTGGATATCGGCGAGGATTTCCATATTGCGGCGGAGACGTGTTTCGTCAAGTACGAAACAAGGACTTGGAACTTGAGAATAGTCGAGCATGGTGAAAAAGATAGAAATTATTGTCTTGTTGCTCAAATGCTTTTTTGTATTATTCAAATGTATTGAATCGGAGCTTTTTATAAATTTGTTGAAATTTTCTATGGTTATGTTTGAATAATCGGAGGCTTGTTTTGCGGCGGTTGTTGATTGGTTTTATAGCGTTGGTGGTCTTGATTGTGTTGCTTTGCGTGGCGACGCTTTGTTTTGGGCCAGTGAACATTCCGTTTTCGTCGGTGATGCAGGCGCTGTTCAGCCCGGGTGCGGGTGTTTCGTCAAACATCTTGTGGAACTTGAGAATCCCGCGAATGATTGCGGCGGTACTTGCAGGGGCGTCGCTTTCTGTGTCGGGTCTGGCTTTGCAAACGGTGTTCCGGAATCCGCTCGCGGGACCGTTTGTACTTGGCATCAGCAGTGGCGCAAGTCTCGGTGTGGCTCTTGCGCTTTTGGCTGGCATTGGTTTTGGAAGTGTTGGCGTGCTTGGTTCTGCGGCGCTTGGGGCTCTGCTTGTGACGCTTGTCGTGATGTTTGCGGCTAGTCGTTTTGCGCAGACGGGCGTACTATTGATTGTCGGTCTTTTGACGGGTTATTTTATTGAATCCATCGTGAGCATTTTGATTGCGGGGAGTTCGTCGGAATCGTTGCGTGTCTATGTGGCGTGGGGCATGGGAAGCTTTGGCCGCGTGACGCTGGGAGACGTTTGGATTTTTGCAGTTTCTGTTGTAGTGGGACTTGTGCTGATTGGCATTTCGTTGCGGTACTTGAACGCGGCGCTTTTGGGCGATGATTTTGCTCACGGGCTTGGACTTAATGTAAGGCGTTCCAAAATTTGTGTGTTGCTGGGAGCGAGTCTTTTGGCGGGTACGACGACTGCATTTTGTGGACCCGTGGCGTTCATCGGAATTGCTGTGCCTCATTTAGCTTATCTGCTTTTCAAGACGACAAATCACCGCGTGCTTTTGCCCGGGGCTGCGTTGTGTGGAACTTCGCTTGCACTTTTGGCGGGACTTTTCCCGGCTTCGGTGCCGTTGAATGCGGTGCTTTCGCTGGTGGGTGTTCCTGTGATTATGTGGGTTCTTGTGCGCGGATCCGGTGCGCGAAATTAGGGGAGGGCGTCTATGAGTGAATTGAATATGCAGACAGCTTTGCTCAAATGCAGGAACTTGCTTGTCGGTTATGGGCATGCGCTTGAGACGATGAAGTTCCCGTTTGATTTTGCGCTTTTGCCGGGGACTGTTGTTGCGTTGATGGGCGAGAATGGTTGTGGAAAAAGTTCTCTGTTAAAAACTTTTGCAGGGCTTTTGAGCCCGGTGTCGGGCGAGGTTTCGCTTGAGGGAAAGCCGCTTGTGGAATGGGCGCCTCGTGAACGGGCACAAGCGATTTCGCTGGTGCGTATGTCGAGCGTTGTGCCTCCCCGTATGAGTGTGCGTGAATTTGTGCGTCTGGGGCGTTCTCCGTATTCGGGAATTTTTGACAGCCGCACTGCTGAAGACAACCGCATTGTCGATGGATCGATGGCGCTTTTGGACGTTGCCAATTTTGCGAATCGCCCGATTGCAGAATTGAGCGATGGCGAGCGCAGCCGCGTGTTCTTGGCAGAGGCTGTGGCGCAACAGGTGAAGGTCTTGCTGCTTGATGAACCGAATGCGTTCTTGGATATTCCGCGTAGCCATTCTCTTTTCAGGTTGCTCAAGAAAATTGCTGTGGATCGGGGAATGGGCGTTATCGTGTCGACGCATTCCGTGGAATATGCGGAACGCTATTGCGATAGAATTATGGTTGTCAATGGGGGCTCGGTGCGTGTGGCGCCTGCGGGCGAAGCTCGCAAAAGTGGACTTTTGGAATGGACGGAAATATGCGACGCTATTTGATTTTGTTTTATGTGTGCTTGACGTTTTGCTTGGCTTATTTGTCAGCGTGTGCGGGGACGGCGAAAAAGGCGGAAACGGTTCCGGAAACCAAGCATTACTTGTGGAAAATTTCGGACGAAAATTCCTCGATTTGGGTCCTTGGGAGCATCCATTTGGCGGACTCGACGCTTTACCCGTTTGATCCCGTTATTGATTCGGCTTTTGCGCAGGCAGAAGAACTTGCCGTTGAACTCAATATGAGTGACGAAGAAGTTGTCAAGGAAGTGGGCGAACAGTCGGTATCTCGCGGAATCCTTCAGGAAAAGTCTCTTCACGAAGTTTTGCCTCCGGATTTGTGGAAGTCCTTTGACAGCATTTGCGTCGACTGGAACATTCCTGTTTTGATGTTTGAAAAAATGCGCCCGTGGCTTGCCGCGATGACGCTCAGTTCGTATGCGTTTGTCCATGCGGGACTCAATCCTGAATATGGGATCGATTACGTGTTGCTCGATCGCGCTGCAATGACGGGAAAGGCGATTGTCGGTTTGGAAACGGCGGAAGAACAGATTGATGCCATTGCGGATACGACAGAATCAGATTCGGCGGGAATTTATTACATGAGGACGACGTTACGCGAAATTGCGGGCATCGACTCCATTGTGACGAACTTGATGAACGCTTGGAAAACTGGCGACGACGATTTGTTGCGCCGGACGCTTGACGAAGAATCGGAAGAAGATGATTCTGCTGACAAGAAGTTCAAGGATGAATACGAACAGCGGATTTATATCAGCCGAAATGCAAAAATGGCGGAATCGATTGCAAAGTTCTTGAGCGATGACAGGAATGTCTTTGTCGTTGTGGGCGTGGCGCACTTGGCGCTGGAAAAGGACAACGTAATAGATGCGTTGCGTAAGCGCGGGCTTAAGGTCGAACGTTTTTAACGCTCAAGCCGAGACGCGCAAGACGGTTGTAAAGCGCCGTGCGGTTCATATGCAACTGTTCGGCGGCTTGTCCGACGGAACCGTTGCAGTTCAGGATGGTTGCCTTTAAAAATTCACGTTCTTCGTCGAGCTGCTTGTCGCGGAATTCGTCGTAACTGTTGGCTTCGAATGCCTTGATGGCGGCGCGTTCTGCGCTTGACATTGCGCCACTTCTGTGGCTGTCTTCGTCAATTTGCAGGTCATCTGCGCTTAAGATTCCTGGATCCGTAAAGCAGAGGGCGCGCTGGATGACGTTTTCTAGTTCGCGGATGTTGCCGGGCCAGTTGTGGTTCTGAAGCTTTTGTAAAGCTTCTGGCGAAAGCGTGTATGGCTCGCCTGCAGGAGCGTACTGACGGATAAAGTAATTGGCGAGATCTTCGATGTCTTCTTTGCGGTCGCGGAGCGGCGAAAGCTGCATCGGAATGACGTTCAGGCGGTAATAAAGGTCCTCGCGGAAGCGCTTTTCGAAAATTTCTTCTTTCAGGTCGCGGTTTGTGGCGGCGATGATGCGCACGTCGATGTGTCGCGTCTTGTTGGCGCCGATGGGGCGGATTTCGTGATTCTGGATGACGCGCAAAAGCTTGACTTGGGCGTGGAGCGGCATATCGCCGATTTCGTCCAAGAAGATGGCGCCACCGTTGGCGTCTTCGAAAAGACCGATGCGTTCGTTCTGTGCGCCGGTGAAAGCGCCGCGGGTGTGGCCGAAAAGTTCGCTTTCAAAGAGGGCTTCGGGAATGGCGCTGCAGTTGACGGTGACGAATTTGTCGTAAACGCAGGCGATGGCGCGTGCAATCAAGTCCTTGCCGACTCCGGATTCACCTTGGATGAGTACGGGGCCGGTGTGCAGAATGGCTCGTTCGACATTCTTGCGCAAACGTTGCATAGCTTCGCTTTTGCCGACAAGGTGCGACATCCTTTCGCGGAAAATGCGCTTGGCGTTATTGATTTCCTTGAGCCTCGAAATCTTGCTCATCAGGTGAAGACGAACAGCTTCGATGGAAAGGATGGTGTCGTAGAGCTTGCTGGAAACGTGGACGTAATTGTCGGGTGTTTCGGCGTAGGCGAGAATCATGGAATCCGGATTGCTTTGGCGGATGTTCGAAAGCAGTTCGGTGTTTTTGTGTCCGAAGGAATCCAGATCCCAGATGACGATGGCGGCAAGCGGAGTTTGCACGGTATTTGCAATTTCGCTTGCTTCGTCATTCGTTGGGGTGTGAACATCGACGGTATTGTCCACGGACGAAAGGACGTCCAGGATGAACGAGGACGTCGTGGTTTCTTTCGTGAAAAAGTCGATGGAAGGCATTTTAGTTAGAAGTAGGAAGTTAGAAGTAGGAAGTTAGAAGTTTATAATCGCGGCTTCGCCACCAAACTTATTACTGTCTACTTCCTACAGCCTACCGTCTACTTGTTTATTTTCCCAGTTCCTTGCTGCGGTTCGTGCCGGCGACGACAGCCTTGATGAGCGTGCTGCGGAACGCGCCTTCTTCGAGGGCGTCGATGCCTGCGATTGTCGTGCCTGCCGGAGAGCAGACCATGGCGCAGAGGTCGCTCGGGCTCTTGCCGGACTGCTTGACGAGTTCGACGCTGCCTTCGATGGTGCCGAGTGCAAGTTTCAAGGCGACATCGCGGGTGAGGCCAGCCTTCACGCCACCGCGGGTAAGACCTTCGATGAATTCAAAGACGTAGGCAGGAGCGCTGCCGGAAAGTCCGGTAACGGCATCCATGAGGGATTCTGCAACGCGGCAGGTCACACCGATGTTACCGAAGATTTCTTCGGCAATCTTGAGGGTGGCTTCGGAAACGCCGTCTGTTGCAAGACCCACAGATCCCTTGCCGACGGTAAGCGGCAAGTTCGGCATCACGCGGAGTACCTGGTTCTTTTCGCCAAGGACTTCGATGAGGCTCTTGCGGACGACACCAGCCATGATGCTGATGAACGTCTTTTCGCTCTTGAGCGTTGCTGCGGCAGCCTTCCATTCGGCGGCGACGAGCTTGAAAATCTGCGGCTTGACGCAAAGGAACGTGACGTTTGCCTTTTCGATGCCTTCGGCAAAGCTAGAAACGCGGACGCAACCGAGGGCGCTCACGGCTTCGGCAGCCTTGTCGCTCGGGTCAAAGAAGAAAATGTTCTTGGCGTCTGTGCCTGCGTTCAAAAGACCACGGAGAATGGCTCCGCCCATGTTACCGGTACCGGCAAAGAAAATCGTAGTGTTCATATAGGTTCCTTTTTTAAGCTTTATGGATTGCTTCGGCCCCTTACAGGGGTCTCGCAATGACGTTACGATAGTAAACGTAAAAATATTTTCGCTTGTAGAAAGGAGATGCCGGAACAAAGTCCGGCATGACAAGCGTAAAAAAGGAGATGCCCGTTCGGAGACGGGCATGACAGGGGGTAAAAGGAGATGCCCGTTCAGAGACGGGCATGACAAGCGTAAAAAACAGCCCGCGCATTTGGCGGGCTGTTTGGCTTTTTAGACTTTCGGTTTGGAGAGGACGCTCAGGAGTTCGGCATTTGTCTTGAGCTTGCTCATAAGCTTGAGCAGGTTCTCCATAATGCCGGTTTCCGTTTCGTTCTGGCTACCTCTGCGGAAGTTCCAGGCGGCGTTCTGTTCCAAGAGCGTGAGCAAGCGTTCTTCCTTGCGGGTGCCGGACTTGAACACATCAATGGCCGGCCAAATGCGCTTTTCGGCGATACGGCGGTCAAGCACGAGTTCCATGTTGCCGGTTCCCTTGAATTCTTCGAAGATCACTTCGTCCATACGGCTGCCGGTTTCGATAAGGGCCGTGCCGATGATGGTGAGAGAACCGTTCTTCTGGATTTCTTCCGTGATGGAACCGTCTTCATTCTTGACCGGGCGAACCTTGTCCTGAATCTTACGGGCGGCACCGAAAAACTTTTTCGGGAACTGCATGGCGTTTGCGTCCACACCACCAGAAAGAATCTTGCCGGAGTGCGGAATCACGACGTTGTTTGCACGTGCGAAACGCGTAATGGAGTCCAGCAAAATCACGACATCCTTCTGGCTTTCGACAAGGCGCTTTGCCTTTTCCAAAACCATGTTGGCCACGCGGGTGTGATGCTCGGGAGGTTCGTCGAATGTAGAGGCGACGACTTCAGCCTTGATCTCGATACCCTTTTCTGCTGCCTTTTCCTTGATTTCCGTGATGATGTCGCGCATTTCGGTGACTTCTTCCGGACGTTCGTCAATGAGGAGCGTGATGAGGATGATTTCGGGATGGTTCTTCGCAATGGCGCGTGTCACGTTCTGCAAGAGAACGGTCTTACCGGTACGCGGAGGGGCGAGGATGATACTGCGCTGGCCCTTACCGATCGGCGAGAACAAGTCCATAATGCGGGTGCTGTATTCCGTTTCGTTCCATTCGAGGTGGATCTTTTCTTCCGGGTGGATCGGAGTTAAATATTCGAATGCCACGCGGCGGCGCATCTTGTCCGGTTCTTCAAAGTTCACGCGGTCGATGCGGCGCATCGAGAAGTACTTGTCCTGTTCGCGCGGCGTGCGGACGAGGCCTTCGATAGTGTCGCCAATCTTGAGGTTGAATTTACGGATAAGGTTTTGGCTTACGTAGACGTCGTCCGTGCTGGTCTGGTAGTTCTGATCCGGCATACGGAGAAATCCGTGACCCTGTGGAGTCACTTCAAGGACGCCTTCCGTATAAATTATATTGCCTTCGTTTTCGAGGCTCTGCAAGATGTAGTTGAGGGACTGCTTGCGCATTCTGCGGAAGTCCACTTCCTTTTGCACGGCGAGTTCCTGGAGTTCGCTCATAGAGAGCTTGCGGAACTTGAGCCAGTTTTCCTTGGCCTTTAAAATGGCTTCGGAACCCGGTGCTGGGAGCGTTGCAGAGTCGTCGACAAATTCTTCTTGTTGGAAATTACGATTGCGGTTGTTCTTGTTGTACTTGTTGTTGTTCTTGAAGTTCTTGCCGTTCTGGATTTTTCCGTTCTGGTTGTTGAAACGGCGGTCGTCCTGGCCTTCGCCATTTTGAGCCTGAGTATCACCTTGCTGCTGGGCGTTCGGATCGACTTGGCCTTCGCCTTGAATGGAGACTTCTCCTTGGACGGGTGCTGCATCTACGGACGGCGTTATGGATTCACCATTGTTGTCGCTTGCGACGGAGACCTGTTCGCCAAAGTTCTCGCTAGAGGTTTCGTAAGACGGGGCGTCCGTAAAAATCGGTTCGGAGATGGCGTCGATGTTTGTAACGCCGTATTGTTCTGCAAGGCGCTTTTCTGCAGCGGCGATGCCGTCAACGGGTTCAGCTTTGGGCTGGAAATCCAGTTCCGCATCGGACGGAATATCGGCATCGATGTTCTTGTGATTCTTTTGCTTGGCGTTCTGCTTTACATTTTGCTTCATGTTGGGCTTTCTGCCACGGCGTTTGGGCTGCTGAGCTTCGTCTGTAATTTCGGGGAGCTTATCGGGAGTACCCAAGTATTCTGGGACTGGGATGCCTGTACTTTCGGGATAAACGATATCCGTCAACGATTTTTCTTGACTATTTTGTTCTAAACTCTGGTTCTTAGGTGTTCTGGGCACGATGGCGTCCTATAGATGATTATTTCAAAAAATGAAATGAACTTTACAGTGAAGGGATAATACGGGCTATTAGCCCCATAAATTTTATTGATTAATTTAAATATTACGTCCCGAAATAGCGGAACGAGGTAAAAGATACATAATAATTTATAAAATGTCATAAAAAAAATTATTTTTATGAAAAATAATAGAATTGCATTGTCGACATCCCACTTTTTACCGTCTACTTACAGCTTTCTTCCATCTACTTCCTACTTCCTACCGCCTACTTCCTACTTCAAAATTGACTATATTTGGGGTCGTGGATTCTTTAAATAGAGTATATATAGCACTCGGAAGCAATCTTCCTGATCGCTCGGCTCACTTGAAAGCCGGGAGAGAAATGCTTCGCCGTATAAGCGTAGGTGGCTGGGTTGAAAGCCCCATCTACGAGACTCCTCCTGTGGGACCGGCGGGTCAGGGACCTTATTTTAACCAGGTCGTGAGCTTTTGGTACGATGGCGAACCCGTCAAGTTGTTGTATTATCTGAAAGGATCCGAGCTTATTCTTGGGCGTAAAGACCGCGGACACTGGAATTCCAGGGAAGTGGACTTGGATTTGCTGTTCTTTGGACGCGAAATTTGTACGGGTCGTCCGAATGTTCCTCATGCGCAGATTTATAACCGTCAGTTTGTGCTTGTGCCGCTGAACGACATAGCTCCAGACTGGGTGGATCCCAAGACGAACAAGCCTGTTCACGAGTTGCTTTCGGAATTGCTTGCCAAAGAAGAAAAAATTCCGTTCCGCGTTATAGACGGGGAGGAACCCTGATATGCTTTCTGACAAGAACATCCATTTTATGGCGATTGAGGGCACGATTGGAGTCGGAAAGACTTCGCTTGCCAAAGCCATTTGCGAACGATGGAATGCTATGTTTATCGAAGAGAATTTTGCTGAGAACCCGTTCCTCCCGAAGTTCTACGAAAACCGCAAGGCATACGCCTTCCAGACGCAGTTGTTCTTTTTGCTGGACCGTTTTAAGCAGCTTCAGAATTCCGCATTGCAGAGTGACTTGTTCCACGATTTGTTGGTGAGCGATTACACGTTCGACAAAGACCGCATTTTTGCGTCGCAGAACCTCACCGAAAACGAACTGGCCATGTATGACCAGGTGTCGAATGCCTTGAATCACGACATCCGCAAGCCCGATTACATTGTGTACTTGCAGGCTAGTGTTCCCACGCTTTTGAAGCGCATCAAGGGCCGTGGCCGTGCGATGGAAAAAGCGATTGAAGGCAATTACCTAAGCGATTTGCAGGAGCGTTACGACCATCATTTTTGGCACTACACCGAAGCTCCTGTACTCATCATCAATACGGACAACATTGATTTTGTCCATAACGAAAGCCATTTACAGCTGGTGCTGGATGCGATTGCATCTTGCCCGAGCCAAACGACATATTTTGTTCCAGAAGGTAAATAATCATGCAGATAATTAAGTCTATCGATTCCCTACGTCAAACGCTTGCTCCTCTTGCGAAGAGTGGGAAAAGAATCGGTCTCGTTCCAACGATGGGAGCCCTCCATGAAGGTCACGGCGCTCTGATCAAGGCTTCTGTGAGCGAGTGCGATGTGACTGTTGTTAGTGTGTTTTTGAATCCGATCCAGTTCGGTAAGAATGAGGATTTGGACAAGTACCCGAAACGTCTGGAAGCCGATGGCAAGCTTGCCGAATCGATCGGTGCCGATTACGTGTTTGCTCCGTCCGTTGCTGAAATGTATCCGGATGGCGATCCGATGACGCTTGTCCGTGATGAACAGCTCGAAGGTATGTATTGCGGTGCTTATCGCCCGGGACACTTCCGCGGCGTTTTGACGGTCGTTTCCAAGTTGTTCCTGATCTCGGGTGCAAACGATGCCTTCTTTGGCGAAAAGGATTACCAGCAGGTGTTCTTGATCGAAAAGATGGTGAAGGACTTGAACTTCAACATCAAGATTCACCGTGTGAAGATTGTCCGCGAAGAAAGCGGTCTTGCCCGTTCGAGCCGTAACGAATACTTGACGGACGAAGAACGCGCTCAGGCTCTCGGCATTTACGAAGGCCTGAAGGCAGCCAAGGCTGCCTACGAATCTGGCGAACGCAGTGTTTCGAAGATTCGCGATATCGTCGTGAAGTCGATTGTGGCTGCTCGCGGTGTGGTGCAGTATGTCGAAGTCGCAAGCCAGAAGACGTTGCAGAAGTGCAACGGAGCAATCGGTCCTGAAGACAAGACCGTTATTTTGGCGGCCGCCTTCTTCGGCAAGACTCGCCTCATTGACAATATGGAACTGAACTAGGGATTCTCCGCTACTTTTCTGTAGCGGTAAAGATTCCGTCCCATTTTTCGCCTGCGTGAGCGGGCGGATTTTGTTTATAGGCTTCGCAGCGCTTGATGTAGACTTGGCTTGGGCAGGTCTTGCTACCCGGATCGCGTTCAGGAAGGTGCGGCTCGAAGTCCAGGCATTGCGTAAAGAGTTCGATGGCTCGGTCCCAATCCATATCGAGGTAGGCGGTGCGGGCCTCTTCCCAAAGCGTGCAGAGCTTGTTCAAGATCATGGCATTCTCGTCGTTTGCGTAAGCTAAAAGTTCGAACGTTTCGACGGGTTCGTTCTTGCCGACAACACGGATGAAGTCTAGCGAACGGTAAATGTAGTTTTGGCGAACTCCAAGCTCTACAAGCTGGTCGATGGTGTTCTTGCTGACCTGGATGTAGGCTCCGTACTGCTTGGCGGCACTTTCGAGACGGGCGGCGAGGTTCACTTCGTCACCGATCATGGTGTAGCTCTTTCTCTTGATGGCTCCATCCGTACCGACGTGCCCCACCACGATGCGTCCTGTATTGATGCCGATTCTCATGTGCATGTCGTGGACGTTTTGCGGCCACCCGCCTTGACTGATCCATTTTTGGCGGAGCCTTAAAAGATCGTTTTGCATATCGAGTGCCGTGTCGCAGGCACGCTTGGCGTGATCCAGGTATTCAACCGGAGCGCCAAAGAATGCGATGATGGCGTCGCCTTCGAATTTGTCGAGCGTTCCCTTGTTCTTGGAAACGAGAATGTCTGTCATGGCACTCAGGTAGTCGTTCAAGAAGTTGATGAGCTTTTCGGCGCTTCCCATTTTTTCGGAAAATGTCGAAAATCCCTGGATGTCGGTGAAGTAGGCGGTAATGAACTTTTCCTTGCCTCCGAGCTCAGGGGGCTTTCCGCTTTCTTCCATTTCCTTGATCACTTCTGGAGAGAGGTATTGCTGGAACGTGGACCTGATAAACTGTTTTTCTTCGAGGATCCTTTTCTTGTCCTGGTTCTCGTTGTAGGCCTGTATAACCATTCCGAACGTGTTCGATATGATGATGGCGATGATCGGCCTGGATACACCGATATAAATGTTGTATCGGAAGCAAATGTAGGCCAGCACGGCATAGAGCGCAATGAGAATGAGCGTGAAAATGAAGGATATGGCGCCACGCTGCGAAATCCCGATCAGAATGCAAATGATGGCGAGAAGGATGATGATGTAGCACTGGTACCGTTCTTTTAGAATTGTCAAGTAGTCATCTTCAAGAATGTTCTTGATGGTGTTCGCGTGGATCCAGATGGCAGGAATGTTTTCTTCGTGAGGCCCGTTCACGATATCCAGAAGTGCCGAAACGGAAGACCCGAGAATGACTGTCTTGCCGGCGTAACGATCGAGATTTAAGGAGTCTGAATAAATTTCAAAATAGGGAACGTGCTTGAATGGCTTTGCCTGGGGCGAAACGTTGTTGAATCTTCCGTTGAACCGGATGAGGTATTGGCCATTTTCGTTGATGGGGATTTTTTTATACGGCCCAAATCGCAGTTCTTCGCCCGGTTTTAAGGCTTCGATGCTCTGGTCGTCGACCTTGGCGATGTCCCTCAAGATCTGGTTCGAAAAGAATCCTATGGATGCAGACCATTCGTTTTTGAACTTGTCGTAGTTGATGTCCATTTTGCGGGAGAGCGTCTTCAACTCGCCCGGCTTAAGGTTTTTGTAGGTTGGTTCAAAGAACTTGATGGCGTAGAGTATGTTGGGCGTGATGGTGATTTCGTTGTCGTCCTCGTCGGTGATGACGTAATATCCTTCGTCGTCTTCGCTTTTAGAAATGGTGGTTCCGTTGCCAAGTTCGATTTTGTCGGATTGTTCCAGCTTGTCGAAAATGTTTTCGGGGAGTTCGCGCAATAAGCTTGACTGCGTGGCGTTGAGACGCTGCTTTTCGTCCGTGGCTATATCGAAGGTGACTTGTCCCTGATTGTCGAGTTTTGCGATGACTTTGTACGATGTTTCTTCTTGGCTTGCCTTTTGGACTCCGCTTGCCTTGACCTGCTTCATCTTGTTTCGGAGACCGACAAACATGGGGTATGTAAAGTTAGGGAATGTCGTGTGGTAAGTCCCTGCGGAATCGCGGTAGATGCCGAACGGCTTTCCGATGTCAATGTATTCTCCCATCTTGATCTTGACATCCTTGGGATCCTTGTGGAACAGGTGCAATATGGTCATCAGGGAGAGTGAAGAGTAAATGCGCTGCTGGGCTAGCCTGTCGTTCCTGATGATTTGATCGTCAGGGAATTTGTAAAGCATATTGATGCGACGGACTACACCGTCGCTGTCGGGATAGGCGTTCACGGCTCCGATGAGGGCTCCGGCATTGGACAGTTCCGGAAATACGTTGTCGAGCAGCTGGCGGGATTCTACGTTTTGCGGCTTGTCGACTTGCCCCAGTTCAAACGTCGATGAAATGCCTACTTCCTTGGCGCGGTCCCAGGTACTCAGGGGTTCCCAGTCACTTTTGTGGAGGTAATATGATGTGTTGTTTAAGAGGAAACTGACGATGCACGTATGCGAATTCCGCGTGGCTTCGACGAGCATGGAATCGAAATTGTAGTTAGACTGGATTTGTGAACGCTGCTCTTCGATTATGGAGTCCGTACGGCTTGTGTCCGGGTAAAGCTGGAGAAAATTTTCGTAGCATTGCGAGCCTTTGCTTTTGCCGAAATCCGCATCTTTAAAAAGGATATCGAATGCGATGGCGGCGGCTCCACCCTTGCTTAAGTTCTCGATGACCTTGGCGTGGATGGAACGGTCCCAGGAATAGTAGTTACCGAGTGCTTCGAGGGTCTTTTCGTCAATGTCGGCGATGATGATGCTCGGATCGTTGTTGGACTTGGATTCCAGCAGAACATCGTCCTTTTTGCCGGACGAATCCTGGACTACGGTCATTTCCTTGAAAAAGGAGTCATAAAAAAGATTTTCAGCGGATTCTGCGATATAGTTGTTCTGGGATTTCCCCAAGGTAATAATGAGCAAAATGGCGACGAAAAAAAGAAAAACGGCGACCCTTGAAAAGAGGCTCCCGAATAAAAGTTTTTTGAGATTTTTTAAATAATTATTATCCATTGCTGAAAAAGATAATAATTGAGCAAATAGTGTCATTTTTTATACCAAAATAAAAGGCTAGAATAGATTATATTTGAACGAGAAAATAGAGGAGCGTGTTTTTGGCTGCACAGAAGAAAAAAACAGTAAAGAAGGCGACGAAGAAACCTAAAGTTGATTCCAAGGCGGAAACCCGCGAACCGGATTCGTACTTTGTCACGTTGATGGCTGGCTATTTAATTTTGCTTGCCGGTGTGACCCTGTTGCTTGGGTGTGTGACGTATTCAATTGCCGGGGCGCATGAAAACTGGCTCGGTGATTATTTTGGCGTGATGTTCCCGAGCTTTATGACATTCATGTTTGGCCGCGTGGCCGTTGTTGTCTTTACCGCCGCGATGATCCTTTGGGGGCTTGTCATCGTTTTTGCGTCGCTTAGGACGAAGCTTCTCCGCTTTGCGATTGGCACGAGTCTTTTGGTGGTCGATTTGTCGTTCCTTATGTCGCTCAAGAATTTTGGCGTAGCCCATGCGACAAAGGATGCGATCTCGATGAACGGTGGCGTGCTGGGACAGTTCTTTTTGCAGCATTTGGCAATACCTGTTTTTGGACGCGTTTCGTATGTGGCGCCGTTGATTTTGCTTTTGGCGGCACTCGCGTTTATTCTGGTGTTTTCGTTCGGGGTGCGTCCAAGGCACTTTAGGTTTGTGGTACAGATCCTCCGTTATATGGGGGCAGTCTTTGGAACGCGCCGTTCGGCTGGGACGATCGAGATTGAAACGGCCGATGAACCGGATTCGCGTTCGGAAAAGAAGTCTTCCGAGAAAAAGCAGCTCCGCCGTGGCGTGGTGATGGAAGACGAAACGATGATCTTTGTGCCGGATTCGGTCAAGATGCGTAGGCGCGGCAAGGTGGAGCCGTTTAACGGTCGTCATAACTGGCTCACGGACGAACTGGATGTAAGCCGTTCGGATATGCAGACTCAGGTGAAGAACGATACTTTTGGTGTTGGCCCTGTCGAAAACAATGCGGTTCCGCAGATGCCGCAAAATCCGATGGAAATTGCTCCGCTCGATATGCAGCGCACGGTTGCTGTGGATGCCTCCATGGACGATGGCAGCATGGCTGAAGATCCGGAAATCCGTCGCCTTGAAGAAGAACTCCGCCTGAACGAACGCCACATGAATGCGTTGCAGATTGTTGAAATCAGGGAACGTATTGCAGCCCTCCGTCGTGCCCGCGACTTGATTGCCTGGGAAAAGGGACACCGTGGCCGTATGCAGGTGAAGGGCGACGTGCGTCGTAATGCCGAAGCCGAATCTCTGGATGCCGCAAATGCTGTGAATGCCGCTCACGAAGTGAAGAATGCGCCGAAGTCGGCGACGGTGAAAAACGACTTTTCGAAGACGCAGCTGCTAAAGACCGTGGCGATGAAGGATCCGGTTAGAGGAGTGCAGGACTTGGAAAGAACTCTTTCGGGTTCTGTGGCCGAGCGTGCAGCCATTAACGCCGAAGACCTCCTGGGGGGCGATGGTGCCCGCATTGAAGATTTTCCGGGAAATCCGGCGGTCGATGATGATGAAACGTTTGCTCCTGTGGTGGTGACCGCAGACGAAGTGGGCGAGGAACCGGAATTTGATGAACCTATGCCGGGTTCCCGCAGTGGTGCGGGGGCTCGTTCATCTGCAAAGCCTGCGGTGCATTCGGCTCCGATCCCGCAGCCGGATCCTGCAACTTCGTATGACGAATACAAGGTTCCTGAAATCGCAAAAATTCTCGATACGCATGAAGTGCAGACGGCCGACTACACCGAAGAAGAGCTGAACGCCATCGGTAAGATGCTCGAAGAAAAACTTGAAAACTTCAAGGTGAAGGGACGCGTGGTCGGTTGCGAAACGGGCCCGATGATTACCCGCTTTGAAGTGGAGCCGGGGCCTGGCGTAAAAGTGAGCCGCTTCTCTGCATTGCAAGAAGACTTGGCGCTTCCGCTGAAGGTTTCGTCGGTGCGTATCTTGGCTCCGATTCCCGGCAAGGCTGCCGTGGGCGTTGAAATTCCGAATCGCAAGTTCCAGACGGTATTTTGCCGTGACGTGTTCATGAGCGATAAGTTCAAGCCCGCTCCCGACAAGATTCTCGTGGCGCTAGGGAAGGACATTACGGGCGAATCGTTCACGATGGACTTGGCAAAGGCGCCGCACTTGCTGATTGCAGGTCAGACGGGTTCCGGTAAGTCCGTTTGCATTAACGCTCTCATGGCTTCGATGCTCTTTAGCAAGACTCCGGACGAACTCCGCATGATTCTTGTGGACCCGAAGGCGGTGGAACTCAAGATGTACGAGAATATCCCGCACCTCTTGGCGCCTGTCATCACAAAACCCGAAATTGCCATTCAGGCGCTCCAGTGGCTTTGCTACGAGATGGATCGCCGTACCGAAGTTTTGGCTTCTGCAAAGGTGCGTAACATCGGTGGCTTTAACGCGAAGTTTGAAGCGGGCGAATTGCCTGATGAAGTTCCTGAAGAAGACCGCAGCCACCGTATGGCTTTTATCGTCGTGATTATTGACGAAATGGCTGACCTTATGATGGTTGCCGGTAAGGAAATTGAAAAGTCCGTGGCTCGCTTGGCGGCTAAGGCCCGTGCCGTGGGCATCCACTTGGTGCTTGCCACGCAGCGTCCGTCCGTGAAGGTCATTACGGGTATCATCAAGGCGAACTTGCCGACGCGAATCAGCTTCAAGGTGGCTTCGCAGATTGACGCCCGTACGGTGATGGACCATGCTGGTGCCGAAAAGCTCCTTGGCCGTGGCGACATGCTTTACAAGGCTGTGAACGATCCGGATCCGGTGCGCGTACACGGTGCATTCCTCAGCGACGAAGAAGCCGAACGCTTGGCCGATGCCTGCTCCGACCAGAACGTGTTCTACCCGCAGGTGGAATCGTTTGATGTTTCGGGCGGCGAAGAAGGCGATGAAGAAGGTGGCGGTTCTCTCAAGAACGAAAAACTCGACAAGCTGCTTTTTGAAGTCGCGCAATGGGCGATTAGCGTGAATGGACTTTCGACGTCGGCGGTGCAGCGCCACTTTAGCGTGGGCTACAGCCGAGCCGGAAAGATTGTCGACCAGCTTTACGGTCTTGGCGTGTGCGGCCCGAGCAAGGGCAACTCTAAGCCTCGTGCTATGCTAGTTGATATGGATGGCCTTATGCAACTTGAACGTTCCGGGAGATTTGGGTGAGTTATATGAAAGAATACGCTCCAGCAAAAATCAATTTGTTTTTAGATGTGATCCGCAAGCGTGAAGATGGTTACCATGATCTTGGAACGGTCTTCCAGACGATCGATGCGGGCGATACCGTCGAAGCTACGCTTCGCGAAGATGGCGAAATTTGCCTGACCTACAACGAACCGCAGAACTATCCGCTGGAATCGGATCTTGTGTTCAAGGCGGCCAAGGCGCTTAAGGAGTTTGCAAAGACGTCCCTCGGAGCAGACGTCCACCTCACAAAGGTGATGCCTCTTGGTGCTGGCCTTGGCGGTGGCAGTGCCGATGCCGCGGCGACACTTCGATTGCTCAACAACCTGTGGCACCTGGATTTGCCGTTCGAAACGCTGGAATCTATCGGCGCTCGGCTTGGCGCCGACGTTCCGTTCCTCGTTCGAGGCGGAACCGCCTTTGCCGAAGGCATAGGCGAGCGCCTTACTTTTGTGGAACCGCTTGAACTTCCCGAGGGGGCTGCCCTCCTGATTGCAACTCCGCTCGATTCTGTGCCGACCAAGGACGCCTATGCGGGAGTCCCGAAATCCGGCCCGGACCGCTGGGAGCAGTACAAGGCCGCTTGGTCCGCTCAGTCCACAAACGCCGACTCGTCCGAAATGCCGTTCTTCTTGCAGTCTGAATCCTGCTTTAACGCATTCGAAGTTTCTGTATTCCCGACGCACCCGCTTGTCGCCGAAATGAAGGAAAAGTTCCTCGCTCTCGGTGCCGAATGTGCCTTGATGTCGGGATCCGGGGCTTCTGTCTTTGGAATTTTCAAATCCAGGGACGATGCCGAAAAGGCGGCAACGGCGATGAAATCGATTTCCCGCTACCAGGCTGTGACCAAGTTCTGGCATAGATAGTCGGTTTTTTCAAAGAAAAACGCCTTTTTTGGGGCGTCTGCCTTTGAAAGAATGTGCTTTTTTACTATCTTTGTCGCACCATTGGGGTATCGTCAAGTGGTAAGACAACGGATTTTGATTCCGTTATTCGTTGGTTCGAGTCCAGCTACCCCAATGAATTTTTTTATCTAATGGAGATAATACAATGGAACTCACAACGCTCAAAGCTGCCTCGAGAGTGCTAGGTGCAAACCGCGACAACGCTCGTTTGCGTAAGGCTGGTCAGATTCCGGCCGTCTATTATGGTAAGGGTGTCGAAGCTAAGAACATTTCCGTCAGCGAAACTGACCTTCGTAAGGTTCTTGCTCCGGGCAAGCGTTATACTCTTCTCGACCTCGAAATTGACGGCAAGGCTGGCAATCCGGCTATCGTCTACAACGTCCAGAAGAACGCAATCACTCAGAAGATCATCCACGTTGACTTCATCAAGATCGCCGATGACGAATTCGTCAAGGTTCGCGTTCCGGTGAAGCTCTCCGGTCTTCCGGTTGGTGTCAAGACCCAGGGTGGTGTTTTCGCTCAGGAAGCACGCTACCTCATGCTCGCTGCTAAGCCGGCTTGCATCCCGACCGTTCTTGAATTGGATATCTCCAACTTCGAAACGAACGTGACCTTCTATGCCAAGGACTTCAAGCTCCCGGAAGGTGTTCAGCTCGCTTCTGTGCCGCGTACCGTTATCTTCTCGATTTCTTCTAAGTCCAAGAAGAAGGATACGGCGGCTGCTCCGGCTGCTGATGCTGCCGCTGCTGCTCCGGCTGCCAACTAATTTTGGCGCCAAGCTGAAAGGCAAATTTGAGACCTGTCCCAATTGGGGCGGGTCTTTTTTTGATGAAAATTCTATATTCTAGCTATGAAATTATTCAAGCTTTTATATTGCCTTTGTTTTATCGCCCTCCTGGGGTGCGCCAGTTCGGAACCTGTCAAGCAACAGGATAGCAATGCTGATGAAGTCCGTGCAAATGCTGCAAAAGCATACAGCGAACTTGACGCAGAAAAGTAGCGCCATTTTTTAAAGGTTTTATTATGTATCTTATCGTCGGTCTTGGAAATCCCGGAACGCAGTACTCGAACACACACCATAACGCCGGTTTTATGGCAGTTGAAAAACTTGCCGACCCGAGCAAGGACTGGAAAAGTGAACACAAGGCGCTCACTATGAAGGTGAACATCGCAGGCGAGGAATGCCTCCTCGTGAAGCCGCAAACCTACATGAACCTCTCTGGCGAGGCTGTGCAGGCTCTGATGACGTGGTACAAGGTCAAGGTCGATCACTTGCTTGTTTTCAGCGATGATATTAATTTGGATGTAGGCCGTATCCGTTGCCGCAAGGACGGAAGTCACGGCGGTCAGAATGGACTCCGCAACATCATTGATCACGTGGGCGACAAGTTCCCGCGCATCCGCTTTGGCGTAGGCAAGTGCCCTCCGAAATTTGACCTCAGCAACTGGGTGTTGGCTAAGTTCTCGCCCGAGGATCGCCCGAAATTCGACGAGGCAATCGCAAAAGTCCCTGCACTTGTGGAATGCTATTTTAAACTCGGCATCGAAAAGTGTATGGAACGCTATAACGGCAAGTAAAGCCGTTATATGCAACGGATGCAACAAAAACGTTATGACCTCGACTGGTGATGAGCCTGTCGGGGTTCTTTTTTTCTCCCTTAAAATATATATTATGGACAAGTGTTAAGGGGGCGAATTTTATGAAGTCGTTTTTTAGCAAAGGGGCTGAATTCTGTTGTTGGGGAGCTTTGCTCTTGGTGCTTGTTTTGTTGGCGGCTTGTGCTGACGACAATGAAGGGAACGCCATTGGCCCGGATGTACAAAATGAAAAAAGTTCAAGCAGCTTTTCGAGCAGTAGCCGTAATGGGGGGGCTCGGATCATTTATGGCTTTGCCCAAAAAACGCCTTTTGTAGACAGCTCCGTTGTACAGTTGACTGCATTAGATGAATCGACTCTAGAGCCGGTTGGGGCGCCTTTTACGGGAATGGTGGATGGGGGCTTTAGCCGTTATTCGGTGAAAGTGGATTCGTTGGAGTCTCGGTATGTCCAAATTTCTGTGACAGGAGATGTCCTTGGTTATAATAGCTTGCCGTTAGAAAATGTGTTTACTTTGTACGCTATTGCAGATTTGGATTCTCGTGATTCAGTCAATGTCAACTTGCTGACGCACTTGGAATTTGAACGTGTCCGAAAACTAGTTCGCGATGATAAGCTTGCATTTGCCGAAGCAAAAAAGCAGGCCGAAAAAGAACTCTTTGAAATGTTCCATGTTGCGTTGAAAGATGGTGTAAACCTTGGTGTTGCCGAAGATTGGAGCCTTTTTGGGGATAGTCTCGGTGACCAGGTATTGATGGGGTTGACCGTTGTTTTTGACAGGTACAAGGATTCTGCTGTTGACGCCTTTATAGGTGATTTTGCCAAGAACGGTAAATCGGTGGATGATTCTACAATTTATCAGATTGCAAAAATCGCTTTTAATAGAGGCGTTGTCACGGTGTCGGGAGATGTTTATTTGCTGACTGAGCTGAATCGCTTCCGTGATAGTTTTAATCGCTGGAAAAGCGTTTATGGCACTGGATTCGATATGACATCCATTGCTTACCACGGCATGATTCCTGAATTTGAAAAGACGGTTGAAGATTTTTGGCGTGGGGAATTTGACCTTGGGGAGTGCGATGCGGAACATCTAGGAACTGTCGGAAAAACGCGATACGATGAGTATTACACTTGCGCTTATGATGTATTGGTGGGTTCTTTGAGCCGTTCCGATTATTATTGGCGTGTAGCAAATAGCCTGGAAGCTAATTCCTATGGAATAAAATGCGACAGCACGGACTATTTAATGACTCCGGGAAGAGTGAATTCTTCTTTGATTGTGTGCGATTTTGGTAAATGGCGTTATGCGCTGGATGTCGAAAAACAGACGGGATTATGTACAAGTGAAAATGAAGGCTCCCTTGAAGATACGGATAAATACGGCTATGTCTGCAAGTCAAATAAGTGGGAGGTCTTTACCGATACGCTTGAAGACGGACGCGATGGTAAGCGCTATGCCTATCGCAAGGCGGTCGGCCTTTATTGGATGATTGATGATTTGGGCGATACAACGTTTGCGTGGGCGGATGTGCAGTGCCCTGAGGGGTGGCGCTTGCCTACTTATGAGGAAACGCTTGATTTGCAGGAAAAATTGGGAGGCTGGAGGAGTCCGTCAAAAGATGGATATCAAATGAATTTTATTGATGGATCGCATTCCTTCAATATGTGGTGGACCTCAAAAGAATCAGAGGAAGCTGATTCGCTTGCAATAGCGTTTGTTGCTGAATATAGACCCATGGATTATCAGCAGGCTCAGTACTTTTCGCTGACGTCCCGGAGTGAAAGTAAGAGCCTCGAGTGCCGTGTCCGCTGCGTGAAAGAGCCCTAATGTTGTTCTGTTGCCTTTCTATCCACTTTTTACATAATTATAGGGGTTTAGAGCTAGGATTTGCGCGTGAAAATTACTATATTCAATGCGCAAAAGAGGTACTATATGAAACTTTTGCCAGAAGCATTGACGTTTGATGACGTCTTACTCGTTCCCGCTGAATCTTCTGTTCTTCCGGCTCAGACGGATGTGAGCACCCAGCTCGCCCCGAATATCAAGCTGAACATTCCTA
>JBGVAT010000162.1:0-8945 GCA_045224895.1 Fibrobacter sp. | reverse complement strand
GTCAGAATTTTAGTCAGCTTTTTCACTTTTGACCCCCAAATTTATCGGGAAGACCCATAGAGTAGCGACGGCTCACCCCGAATTCCTGAATCAAGAAGAGCACATCAGTTTGTGTAATTTTAAGAACTTTTCCGTTCATGATCTTATCGCCTTCTTTAATCGTATAAGACACGCCCGAATTTTTGGAGTCCACAAGGATAGCCACCGGTTCCTCGGATTCCCAAATAATACCCACCAGTTCCACCTGGTCGATGTTGATACCTTCTTCGACAAGGCCCTTGATTTCGACAAACGGATCACGGCGGCCAAACGAACTATAAGTTACTCGGTCTTCGTAAAGTTCATCAAGAGCGCTTCCACCTGGTTTCATACCCTGCGTGAGCTTTTCACCGCGTTCCTGGTCCACCTTCTTGAGGCGTTCCATCTGCACTGCAGAAAGTTCGTCGGAGAAGCTTACAGCACGTCTATTCACGTAACCGATCTTGTTGCCAATCTGAACCTTGCGATAAAGCCCGATCAGATCCATATTCACGAGGCGGTCACCAAACACGACACGCTGCATGACCTGGGACTTTTCGTTCGGGGCGGCATAGAATTCCGTTTCGTCGGCAACAACAATGAGTTCACGAAGCACCGGACGTAAATGGAACGTCTGGGAGCTAGCCACGATCTTCTTACTGTCCTTTTCGTATGTCTTGACGAATTCCGAGAATTCCGGAACGGCATCCGGAGACTTCATCCAGTCACGGACGTAAATGCCGTTCGGACGGGCACTCCAGAAGACAAAGCCATCGCGACGCACCGCATTTTCGGAGGTCTGCAAAATCAAGGCGCCATCCTGCACCAAGATGACCGGCTTTGCGCCCACGGCAAGCTGGATGTTAAGACCGTTTGCATCCCAGAAGACAGACTTCACAAGAGCCCCCGTATTCACCTTGAATACCGGAGACTTGGCAGGGCCACCGACAGCCACATTGATGACAAAAGCGCCATTGACATTCGAGACCATGTCGATGCCGATGCGGGTATCAGCCACCAAGCGGAACTGTTCCATGCCCGAGCCGATAAGGACCGTCATTTCCTTGAGTCCCGGAAGCAAAGCAGAAGCAACCGGAGCGGGGGCTTCGTTCTGCGGAGCCACGGCTTCAGCCTGGGCGCGCTTTTTCAAAGCCTTGAGTTCGGCAGCCATACGCTTTTCTTCTTCACGGGCAGCCTTTTCGGCGGCCTTGCGTTCGGCTTCAGCAGCTTTGCGGTCAAGAGCGGCCTGCTTTTCAGCAGCCTTACGTTCGGCAGCGAGGCGCTTTTCTTCTTCGCGGGCGGCCTTTTCGGCAGCCTTCTTGTTCGCGGCATAAAGCTTAGAAAGCGTCCAGGACTTACCATTCTTGCCAGCAAACTTCAACAAGAAATTCGACTTGTCCAAGGCAATCGCATTCTTGTCGCCAGTGACGCTAGCACCGACCGGCATTTCAATCTTCAAGAAGTTCATGCCACGGTACTGTTCCTTGAAAACCCTCATGGAACGCACAAACGGCGAAGAACCGTCGATATCGTAATTACCGACGCCCAAAGCAAAATCCGATTCGGAAAAGCCGATGGTCAATTTTTTAGAAGCATTATCGTACTTTTGGAAGAATGTCGGCAAGTTCTTGTCGGACGCAAACTGGAACACCATCTGGCAATCCTTTGCAGAACAAGAAAAACGGACATCCTTAATCAGCGCAGCCTGCAAGGCCACGGCACTCGATAACAGCATAAGAAGGAACTTGCATTTCATTATTTGCCAACCTTCTTGGATGTATATGTGGTCAAGTTGAAGTTCACCGACATGGTAATCGGCGTCCAACCATGAGTTTCAGCCTTCTGCACCTCGGCAGCAATGCCCGAATAACGAGAAAGCTTCAGGTTCGAAATTGCAGTCGGGTAATTGAAGTTTGCGATTTCAGCAAACAGGTATCCCAGCATATGATAGCCGGAATTGACTGCAATGGAATAGCGGTTCTCGATGTAGTGTTCCCTTTCGGAACGACCTTCGGGATTGAACTTCTGGATTTGCACGCCGGAGCTGCGGAGTACAGAATAGAGGTCCTGCAAACGCATCGGAACTTTTTCTTCTTCCGGGAACATTTCCTTCAACTTCTGGAAGTCCTTTTCGGCCTGGGCGAGCTGCATTTCGAGTTCTGCCACGCGGTGCTTCTTGGAGTTAATCTTATTGAGTTCGGTCTGTGCCGACTGCAACTGGCTCTGAAGATTCTGTTCTTCGGCAACAAACGGATCCCACACATAAGTATAGACCGCATAAGCCGCCAAAAGAATAACGAGAGTCATGACAATGGCATAGACGTTCTTTTTGTCTTTAAAATCAATATTCAGATTACCCATTATCAACCCTCCTCACCGAAGTCGCGCTTGAGCACAACCTTGAGTGTAAAGCTGTAGGCCTCGTCACCGTCCACCTTCGTTGTCGAAATGGTCACCAGGGAGACTTTGTCTACACTGATCTGCTTTTCGAGCTTGACCATGTATTCGGCCACTTCGGAGAAGTCAAATGTCGTACCCTTCATTTCGAGGTTGAGTTCGCTCACCTGCGACAGGCTCGTGAGCCACATGTTCGGCGGCAACACGGATGAAATGTTCTCGAACAGCACCACCCAGCGTTTCTTGTTGATCTGGATGGACTTGAGAGCGTTAATCTTGGTATTGATAACGGACTGGTTCTTTTCGAGTTCACTGATCTTCTTGAGGAGCGGACGTTCGCGTTCCACAGCAGCCCTCACGGACTGGAGTTCGGCTTCCAGGCTAGAAATAGATTCCAACGTGTAAGCATACACAAACAAGGCTGCAACAATAGCAACAATAAACATGACCGTAGGCCAGACAACACGGCGGTCAGTAACCCAAGTCAAGTCCGTTTGCTTTTTGCGGTGTTCGCCCGGCAAAAGGTTGATGGTTATTGCAAGCGCCTTATTCGTACCTTTACTTTTCTTCGTAGCCATTAGAACTTCCTCATTGCAAGTCCCAAAGCCGGGGCGTAAATGTTAGACAGGGCAATAGAGATGCCATCCTTGCCGACCACGCTGGAATCGCATTCCACGGAGCGGAAGGGGTTCACGGTACCCGTTTCAATACCGGTCTTTTCGGCAATGTATTCCAAGAGACCCGGAACAGCAGCGCCACCACCGCCAATCAAAATCCGTTCGAGCGGGCGGGAATCTTCTGCAGAAGAATAATAGCGGATACCAAACGTAATTTGCGACATCAATTCTTCAAAAGCGACCTTCAAGGCGTCTTCGATCACGGAGATGGCAACACCTTCGATGACCTTCAAGTCGTTCTTTTCGAACATTTCATGACACTTTTCGACAGAGATATCAAGACTTGAAGTCAGCTTGTTGATAATGACATTGAGCGAACCGCCATTCATGGAACGCACAGAATGGAACGTTCCGTCCTGAATGAACCCGACGCTCATCTTGTTGTCGCCAAGGTTAAAAATAGCGGTCGTCTTTTTGCGTTCTTCGTCAGAAGCGGTTGCTACAAAAGCATTCAGGAGTCCAAAAATGTCGACATCCATCGCCGAAAGTCGGATTCCCTTGCGGGTAAAGAACTGAGCCCAGGATTCAAGCATGGAGCTTTTGGCAGCCACAACATTCACCTTGACATCTTCACCCTCACGCGAAACGACCTCGTAGTCCAGAACGTTGTCCTGGTCGTCAAAGGGCGGACGGGACTGAGCAGTCTGAACAATAATCGCATCTTCGTTGCCGTTTTTCGGAACCTTGATAGAGAGGCGGTCGACAAGCACGCCACCTTCACCGGCACCGCAGTTCACAGAAGCTACGACATCGACATTTTCATCAATCGGGTGACGGAGGAGCAACTTGGAGAATGCTTCGCCCAACTTGTCGAAACCATCCTTTTCTTTTTTGCCCCCTTTGTCCGGAGAAATATCATCGGAATCACGTCTCTGGATAAGTCCATTAATAATAGAGCCCGCAGGGACGGGTTCCAAATCCACCTCGCGCACAATTCTCTTGCCGTTCGCATCATGATAGACCTTTACATACTTGATGCTGTAATGGCCAACATCTATGCCAACAGTTTCGCGCTCTCCACGAATTCTAGCAATCAATCCTAAAGCCAAAATAAACTCCGATAGGAAACAATACTATGTAAATTCTACTTTTATAAACATCGAATGTCAAGCGAAATTAACATCAAATCAATGAAATCTAAGTTGTAATAGCCTTCGATTCCATTTTCTTTGACTTTATTTTGTGGTTTACCTCAAAAATGTACTGCAGGACGCGCTCCTGAGTCCATGCGTACGAACCGGTAAACACAGCCGCTATTGAAAAATACATCGGAAAATTCGGATTTCTGTGCCCCAGATTGTTCAAGACCTTAACATCCACATTCTGGACACCAAACGTCGGCAGCTCAAACGAAATCGAGAACTGCTGATCGGGCTTGCAATCTTCGGCAAGGCCAAGCAGAATACCGCCAGCCGAGAGATCATAAAGCATACCGGAATGCACTTCGCCATTCGGGAAAGTTGCGGTTACCGGGAAATCGACGACTTCACGGACCCACTTACGCAACTGTTCCTTATCAAGCTGTTCACAGTGCGAAAAAATGACTTTGTCATGAAGAACCGCAAGCACTGAAAGCCGTTTAGAATAAACGGCATCGTTCATACGAGTCCAACGGATCAGCACTCGCGTTCCTGACTTCACAAGTTTTTGCGCCCCCTCAAGCTGAACGCTCCAAGTCTTCTCGGAACGTTCCAAGATGGGAGAACGCCTGATGACCATGCCGTCGAATTCCAGGTCCACGCGGTCACCCACGTCGAACTGTCTTGTCGAGCTGACCATGGCCAAGGGATTTGCGCCCATAAAGCCCATTTTTTGCCTAAGAGACGCAATATTCTGTTGCCTTTCAAGCTCTGATTCTTTATTTGAATTCACATTATACAGACGGTAGTATTCATTTACTGCCGTTTCAAAAAGCAGGGACGAATTCAGTACGGCGTCCTTGTTCTCGAACTTGGACGAACGCACCAATTCACCCAGAGTTTCAACTTCCTTGGGCGTAAAATCAAACGCCTTGATCTTCTCGTTAAAGGCCTCTGTTCCAAACATCACGTCATTTTCGCGACGTTTGTACATCAGCTGCATTTCAATCAGCACAATGGCCAAAAACGGAAGAACCGGAAGTATGTATTTCTGGAAAAAATTCCAAACTTCTTGAAGCTCGCTAGGCATCAGACCTCACTACAGCTCAGTCCATACACCGTTGATGTAGCTTGCGAGGATGGACGACGGGAGTTCCTTACCCGTAAGCGGAGAATTGCAGACATGGCCTGCAAAGTCGCTTTCGAGAACCTTGTGCGTCTTTTCCGGAGCAAATACCACCACACTTTCACCAGCGGATTCGGCACCAGCCAAGCGAGCAGGAGCCGTCGACAAAAGTTCGATGGCACGGGCCTCGCCCACCTTGGCAACAAGCTTGTTCCAAATGGCTGGGAGAGCCACTTCCAGAGAAAGCGCACCCGGCACGGAATCTTCGAAATTCACGACCGTATCCTGGCGGAGTACCGGCGTGTGGTTCACGCTGATGGCATTGACCGTTCCATCGACAATTCCCTGCCACAAGGCCTCGCGGTCTGCAGCCGAGCGGATCGGCGGCAAAATGTGGTATGCAGAGTCGAGCGTTTCGAGGCAAGAATCGTCGAGCAGCAAGTGGTACAAGTTCACATCGCAAGTGACATCGATACCGTTCTTGCGGGCGTTACGGACGAGTTCAAGCGTTTCACCGCAAGTGACCTGCTTGAAGTGTACCGGTACCTGGAGGAATCGAGCCGTTTCAAGAACCGTATAGGCGGCAATCGTTTCGGCAATGCGCGGGATGCCCTTCATGCCAAGCATGTCGGAGTAGGCACCTTCGTGAACGCATCCGCTATGGCGAAGCGTCTTGTCCATCGGCTGGAAGAAGAAGCGCTTGCCCGTCATCTTGCCATATTCCATAGCGAGGCGGAGGAAGCGGGAATGCGGAATCACGCCGTTACCGTCGCCAAAGCCAGCGACACCAGCTTCGGCTAGTTCGACCATTTCGGCCAGGCTATCCGTGCCAAAGCCCTTGCTGTAAGCACCGAGGAACTTGATATCGAAAACTTCTTCGCCGCGTTCTTCGGACTTGAAGCGGTTCACCATCGCAGTGAACTTGTCGGCATCGTCAATCGGGTTTGCGGCACTTTCGTAAAGGCCACCGTAAAAACCGCCCTTGCGCAAGGCATCAAAGCCATCGGCAAACGTGTAGACGTCATCACGGAGCGGTTCCATAAAGTCAATGCCAAGGCCAAAGAGGGCCGGCATCACAAGCGCGCCGTTGCAGTCAAATTCAACCGTTTCAGACGTTTCGCAAGCGTTCAAGCGAACTTCGCTCTGAAGTTCAAAAGACTTGCCGTTCCAGAACTTTGCATTTTTCAGAACGACATTCACAAGACGACCTTTACAAGGTTTACGCATTTTCATTGTTGCGACCTCCAGCCAAAAGGAAGAGAACGGCCATACGGACTGCAACACCGTTGGTCACCTGATCAAGAATTACAGAATGTTCGCCGTCGGCGATGTCGGAATCGAGTTCCACGCCGCGGTTGATTGGACCCGGGTGCATGATGATGACCTTGTCCTTAGCGCATTCGAGGAGTTCTTCCGTGATGCCGAACGTGTTACGGTATTCGCGCATGCTCGGGAGGAGGGCGTCGTCCATGCGTTCTTTCTGCAAGCGGAGAGCGATGATGGCGTCGGCATTGGCGACAGCCTTCTTCACATCCGGTTCCCACGTCACATGGTTCATCAGTTCCGTATTGCGCGGAACCAAGGTCGAAGGACCGCAGAGCGTCACGTGTGCGCCCATCGTAGACATACCCCAGAGGTTACTGCGGGCGACACGGCTATGGCGGATATCGCCAATGATGGTCACGTTCTTGCCTTCGAGCGTTCCGAGCTTTTCTTCGATCGTCAGCATATCGAGGAGTGCCTGCGTCGGGTGTTCGTGCGCACCGTCGCCAGCGTTCACGATGATGGCCTTGCTGTTATCGGCGAGGAATTTCGGCACACCGGTTCCCTTGTGACGGACAACCACGATGTCGATCTTCATGGCTTCGATATTGCGGAGCGTATCGACGAGCGTTTCGCCCTTCTTGACGCTGGAGTTGGAACTTGCAAAGTTCACCGTATCGGCAGAGAGGCGCTTTTCGGCAAGTTCAAAGCTAGTACGCGTACGTGTGCTGTTTTCGAAGAACAAGTTCACGACCGTCATGCCCCGGAGGCTCGGCACCTTTTTGACCGGGCGTTCGAGAATTTCACGGAACTGTTTTGCATGATCCAGAATCAGGCGGATGTCATGCTTGGACACTCCACGGAGCCCAAACAGATGTTTAATTTCCAAAGCGCTCACTTTACGCCTCCACTTCTACGAGATAAACGGAATTTTCTTTATCAATCGGGTCGATTGCCACACGGACTTCCTGGTTCTTGGCCGTTTCGACCGTAAGACCGGCACAGTCAGGCGCAATCGGCAGTTCGCGGTGACCGCGGTCCACAAGGACGCAAAGACGGATTGCCGCCGGGCGACCCAAATCCAGAATGGCACGCATTGCAGCGAGAGCCGATCTGCCCGTATAAAGAACGTCATCCACAAGGATGACCGTCTTGCCTTCCACCGAGGCAGGCATTTCGGTAAAGCGCATTTCGGTCGCTACCTTTTTTCTGTAATGGAAATCGTCACGGTAGTACGTGGCATCGAGGCTTCCCATGCCAATGGGCTTGCCAAACTTTTGAGAAAGACGCTCCGTGAGCTTCTTTGCAAGCGGAATTCCGCGGCTTGCCATGCCAAGGACAATCATGTTGTCGGCAGACGGATGCATTTTAGCGATTTTTGCAGCCATTTCATCCAGGGCGAATTCCATCGTCTGGGCAGAAAGGAGCTCGCTTACTTTTTTGCAGTTATCGTTCATGATTTTGCTTTCTATTTAGTGTTTTTCAATCTTATTACTTGACTCCAGGGATAATCTAGCTTTTTTGGAGAAAAAACGCCGAGCCGCTTTTAAAACCCCTCGTGATATTTGTATATATGTGGGAAAAAAACGCGAACAATTAACCTCTGGAGCAAAAATGGCTTTTAATCAGCTCGATAAACCGCAGGCCGGCGAAACTATCGCCATCATGAAAACCAACCACGGCACGATGAAACTTCGTCTTTTCGAAGAAATCGTCGGCGAATGTGCAACAAACTTCATTGAACTTGCAAAGCAGGGCAAGTACGACGGCGCTCCGTTCCACCGCATCATCAAGGACTTTATGATCCAGGGTGGCGACTTCACCCGTAAAAACGGTACCGGTGGCCACGCCGCCCAGGGTCCGGGCTCTACCATCGGCGACAAGTACGATAGCCGCCTCACCCACGTCCGTGGCGCTCTCAGCTGGGCAAAGACAGCCATGCCGCACAGCATCGGCAGCCAGTTTTTCATCGTTCATGGCAACAACGTCCACTTCCTCGACCACGATCAGTGCGGTCCGGGCCCGGCTGACGGTTACTCCGTATTCGGCCAGCTCTACGAAGGATTCGACGTTCTCGACAAGATTGCCGGTGTTCAGACCGACCGTATGGACCGCCCGTACGACGACGTGATCATCGAATCCGTCACAATCGAGAAGGCTTAATAGACAAAAGCCGGTCTTTACAAGATGTCATCCCCGCCTCCGAGCGGGGATCTTCTTTTTATAGCCTTTCTGAAAAAAAATTTCATTTTTTTCGACATCCACCCTTGACACGTACAACAATTCATTCTATATTTGTGCGCGTCCTCGGGGTTATAGCTCAGTTGGTAGAGCGCCTGCATGGCATGCAGGAGGTCAGGAGTTCGACTCTCCTTAGCTCCACTA
>JBGVAT010000161.1:0-8998 GCA_045224895.1 Fibrobacter sp. | reverse complement strand
AATTCAAATTGCTCCCTAGCCTTCTTAGACATTTCATGCGACTCTTCTTCATTAGCGATAGAGCGCAGAGCGAGAGATATTTCTTGTGTAAACCGAAGCATGTACACCAAAAATAGTCCATAAAGAAAATTTTTTCTAGACCTTGACAAACACTTTTTTCAAATTTTTTTAATTTTCTCTAAAAGTTTTTGCAAAAAAAGTGCAAAAAAAACCTTGACAGAGCCCAAAACAGCTACAAAGACTCAAAAACATGACGGATTCCATGAATAAAGAGAATCTCCAAATCACAGAAGTACCGCCAGAACTGCGCGGTCTTTCCGATGAAGAAATCATCAGAAACTCTGAAAGCAAAGAGAAAAAGTTTGTAGGCAAAAGGCATAACGGAGCCAAGCGCCCGTCCAAGCGCGAACGTCTGGCCCAAAAAGAAAAGAGCGAAAACGCCAAATTCGACTCGCTGGTTGCCAAGTACAACAAGGTCGAAAGCAAAAAGCCGCAAGAAGACGACGCCGACATCAAGAAGATTTTGAAGAAGCTTGCCTCCTCGCAGTCCAGTTCGCCCAAATCCGAAGAAGCCGAAGTCAAGAAGATCATCGAAAAGAGCGCCCCGGCCGAAGCCCCGAAACGCGTTTTGACAAGCGTCATCTCGGAACCGCCCAAGCCGCCTTCCGGACGCATCCTCAAGGGCTCGTTCGGCGCAAAACCGGGAGACAAGCCCAAGGCAGTCATCGTTTCGGCAGCAGACCTCGCCCGCCAGCGCATCGAAGAACGCGCAAAGAAAATCCGCGAAGCGCTGATGGCAAAGAACAAGGCGCTCCATCCGGAAGCCGCAGCCGAAATGCCCGTCAAGCGCCCCCGTGGTCGTCCACGCAAAAATCCGCTGCCGCAGCCACCTACGGCGGAGTAAGCAGTAGGAAGTAGGAAGTAGACAGTGGACAGAGGTTAGTGGTTAGTAGGCCGCGAAGTCACGCTCCGCGCTCTGGGTAAAAGAGAATCCATAAGAATTTATGCTCGCATTATGCGAGCATTTTTTATGCGCGGGCTTTTCTGCATTTTGCACCAGCCGACACCACGGAACCGCCCATTCTACCACGGCATCAGCTACATTTCACTTGTCTTGAACGAACAAAAAAAGACCTTTCGCTTTCACGAAAGGTCTTTTCAGAGGCAACGGGCGGACTCGAACCGCCGAATAAGAGTTTTGCAGACTCGCCCCTTACCAACTTGGGTACGTCGCCATAATTGCGGGTGTAATATAAGTAATTATTTAGCCGAATACAAGGGTAAAGTCCGAAAAAAGTCAAAAAAAATTGCATTTTGTTGTCCCAAGCCCCACCTTTACCTATTTTTTACGCGTGAAACTTACCACTCTGAAGACAAGACTCCTCGCCGCACTAGGCGCACTCTGGATGAGGAGCCTCCGGATCCGCCTGACCGTCCCCGAAGATTTTCGGCCAGGGATTCTCGGTTTGTGGCACAAGGACCTGCTTGCCAGCTGCGCCGCGTTCAAGGACAAGAACGTCCACATTCTCGTTTCGGAATCAAAGGACGGGGAATTTTTTGCACAAGCGGCCAAGCGACTCCATTATATAGTCACACGCGGATCCGATACGCACGGAGCAACCAACGTGAGGCACCTGCTCAAGTCGCTCCGCGACAACCGCTTTGTCGGCATGGCGCTCGACGGTCCCCACGGCCCAGCCCTCCAGGTAAAACCCGGTTCGCTTTGGCTATCCAAGGCCAGCGGACGCCCACTTTGGCTCTTTTGCATCAAGTACGGCAGGCATTTTCGCCTGAACGGGTGGGATAATTTCATAATTCCGCTCCCCCTGTCATCAATTGACATCGAAATTAAGTATCTTTTGCCCGAAAATAATTCAAAAAAGGAAAACAGCCGTGATCGCATTACCTCCTAAATTTGTCGCATTCGACTTGGAAACGACTGGACTCGTCAACCGCAAGGACGAAATCATTGAAATCGGCGCCGTAAAGTTCACCGTAGAAGTGAAAAACGGCCGCGTAGTACCAAAGCTCATCTCGGAATTTGACACGCTCGTAAAGCCCAACATGCTCATTCCCGCCGAAGCGTCCAGCGTGAACCACATCACCGACAAGATGGTCGAGAACGCCCCGCCTGTAGGCGAAGCCCTCAAGCAGTTCACCGCATTCTGCGGTCCGGGATCCATTTTGCTCGCCCATAACGCCAACTTCGACGCGAGCTTTTTGCGCACCGCTTACGAACAAAATCCGCAGTTCACTCCGGGCAACCCGGTCGTCGACAGTCTCGCCATTTCGAAAACGATCATGCCGGAACTCGCGAACCACAAGCTTGGCTTTATGGCCAATATGTTCATGAAGCGCGGTGAAATTTCGATGACCATCGATGAAGAAAAGATGCACCGTTCCGTGTACGACTGCGAAATGCTTATGGAAGTGTTCGTCGCCCTCCTGCGCCGCCGCCTCAAGGAAAAGGATTGGGAAATGGGCAGCATTATGCAGGCTATGGCCAAGTACAAAGGCGTCCCGCAGTTTATTAGGAAGTAGGAAGTAGGAAGTAGACTGTAGACTGTAGGAAGTTACATCACTACGCCTGTCATTCCCGCCGAAGAACGGGAATCGCCCCTTTAGCAGAATCAAAAGGGAGAAGCCCCATCAAGTAGGGCTAGACAAAGAGAAACAAGTAACGTTTTCTAAAAAGCCGCCCCGGCATAGCGCCGGGGCTTTCTTTGTATAAAAAGGTGATGCCGGAACGGAGTCCGGCATGACAAGTTGGGAAAGGAACCGCATAAGGTGATCCCGGAACCCCGGAAAAGCTTACGAGGCGAAAGCTGCGTCAAAGAATCCTTTCTTTGGCATAGCTGAGCCGAAAGGCTTTGCGCTTGCGCAACAAGTCCGGGGCAGGCTCTGGCCGGGATGACAAATGGAATAAAAACACAAAAGACCGCTATGTAGAACATAGCGGCTTTCGTAAACTTTTAATCTAAGAAATTAGATTCCGAGTTCCTGAGCAACAGCCTGGATGCCAAGCTTGCTGATGGTGCGGAGACCAGCGGCGCTAACGCGGAGCGTTACCCAGCGGTCTTCTTCAGGAATGTAGAAGCGCTTCTTCTGGAGGTTCGGAAGCTGCTTCATCAACTTCTTACGGTTAGAGTGGGAAACCATGTTGCCCACGAGACCGGCCTTGCCGGTAACTTCACAAATGCGGCTCATATTAAACTCCGTTGTTTTTACAGGCAGCAATTTTAGCTAAAAATTTCAAAACTGTCAAGGCTAAAGTTTAATCTTGCAGTGCCTTTGGCAAGTTAAACTTAGTATTTTCCACTAATTTTACAAGATTTTCGACCTGAAGGCCCTCGATTTTATCTTTAAGGAAATCGACAACGCCCTGAACCAGCACTTCCGGTGCGCTCGCCCCGCTCGAAAGTCCGACAGTCTCGACGCCTTCGAACCAGGACATATCGAGGTCATTCACATCGGCAATCAGGTGGCTCGGAAGCCCCTGTTCAAGCCCAAGCTCCATCAAGCGGGAGGAATTCGAAGAATTCTTCGCCCCGACGACCAAGAGCATGTCGACATTGGAGCAAAGTTCAAGGACCGCGGCCTGACGGTTGCCCGTCGCATAGCAAAGGTCCCCCGCCTCAGGCCCGATGATGTTCGGGAAGCGGCGCTTGAGCGCTTCGATAATCTTGCGTGTTTCGGCCACGGAAAGCGTCGTCTGTGTGATGTAAGCGAGTTCTTTGCCTTCGGGCACCTGGACCTTTTCGACATCGGCTTCGTTACGGATAAGCGTGATAGCGCCTTCGGGGAGCTGTCCCAGCGTCCCTTCCACTTCGGCGTGGCCAGCGTGACCAATCAAGATGATATGGCGACCGGCATTGTAATGGCGCTTTGCGCTAAAATGAACTTTGAGCACCAGCGGGCAACTCGCATCAAGCACCTGGAGATTGCGGGCCTTGGCATCGTCGTAAATATGTTCTGCCACACCGTGCGCCGAGAAAATCACAACAGATCCTTCCGGAACCTGATCCAGCTCGTCAACAAAGACAACACCCTTGTTCTTGAGGGTCTCTACGACAAACTTATTATGGACAATTTCATGGCGGACATAGATCGGGGTTCCGAATTTTTCAATAGCCTTTTCGACCACATGAATGGCGCGATCGACACCGGCACAGAATCCACGAGGCGTAGCCAAAACGAGTTTTTTCATAATTCACCTAATTTATTTGAGCAAGTTTTTCAAAAATTCAACCAACTGCTGATACGAATCATTAATCTTTGCACTTTCGTGAGCCAGGAACGTCTGCACCAGGCGGACATCGGGCTTGTTGCGTCGAGAATATTCCGCCGTCGAGTGGATTTGCGCAATCACGCCTTCACGAACAAGCGTTGCCACCGTTTCTTTTTGGCCGTTCGCATACGGACCGACACAAGTCGCGACGCCCTGTTGAAGCGGCTCCCAAAAGTTGTGGACTCCGAGAGTCCTGCTGAACGAGCCACCAATGACGGCCGACTTCGAAACCGCAAGCACCTTCTTTGTGGCTCCAAACTGCGAGACTATTGAGACCGCGCCCTTTTGCACCTGCGGCCAGTCCAAGACAACAAGTTCCTGATCCGCCAGCTGCTTGCGGAACTCCGCTACTTCGGACAAACGGCGTGGCATAAGCACAACAGATTCTTGACGCTTGATCGACGACACGACCATCTGGCAAAGGCTCGACCATTCCTGGATATGCATCGAGATAAACGCCGTGTCGACCGTCGGGCTTTCAGGAGCCGTCACAGCCACGCCAGAGCGCACCCACGGCAAAAGCTTCCAGTCGCCGCCAATCATCATCCGCGAAATGTTCGCACGGGCGGCAAAACCCAAAAAGCGTGACAGGTCAGACCCCGTCTGCATACTCGCAAAGCCGACTGCCGAAAAATCAATCCCGGGAAGCGCCCGGTGGAAACGCCCAGAAACAAGCGCCACAGAAGGCCTTGTCGAAATCCGCTGCATCGAAGAAAGGTACCCCGGCCAAAGTTCATTCTCGGCAAGGATAAGCCCCAACGGTTGCACAGATGCGATAAAATGCTTCATCGTGACCGGAGTATCGACCGGAGCAACGCACACCACCACATCGGCACCAAACTCATTGATAAACGGCAAGACCTCGACTTTTTGCGTCGTCATCAAAATGCGCGGACAGTCCGGCAAGTCTTCCTTGAGGAACTTTGCGAGGTTCAAAAGCATCGTGCATTCGCCAAGGCTCGCCCCGTGCATCCACAAAAACGGGCCTTTAGGCCACGGGCCTCGCAAGCGGTCTTTCACGTGGTATTTGCTATCCAGAACAGGCACCTTCGCCGCAGCCCTAGCCACAGAGCCAAGAGCTTCACGCGCAATGTCCAATACCTTAAGCATAGAAAACCACCACCTTCCTCAATATCAATACTAAATTACAAAACAAGAGCCACAGCCAAGTGGAACGATCTGCAAAAAGCGCCGACAAAAAGGATCTTTGCGAAGGATGCGGAGCCGAATTCGCAAAATGCGGGAAAAACGCAGGCGTCACGCGGGCCCAGGCGCGCCAGGCTTCACCAAACCGGCCTTCCAAAAAACGGTCCTCGATCCGCGCAAGCGCCACCTCAAAAAACACAACGGCCAGCGCAAAAGGAATCACCCAAAGAGAAACGCCCAGGTGCAGAAAGGTAAAACCGACCGCAAAGCCCGTATTGGAAATATAAAGCGGATGGCGTACACGGGAATACACGCCCACAGTCACAAGTTTGTCTGCATCGTGGATTTTTCCGCGCGTATGCTCGCCGATGAACTGACGAGCCCGAACACGTAAAACGGCACTCGCCACAAAAAGCGGAATCGCAACCACAATGCCAGCGACGCATTCGTCGAGCGTAAAACTTTTAGGCAGCTGGCTCGGGGGCGCAGTAACGAGAGCAACAGCAAGCACGCCCAGAATGTAGCCGCGGAAACGGTACAGGAACGCCGAAAGATTCGAGTTCACTAAAACGCCTTTACCCAGACCTTTTTTAGGCATGATCCATTTCCACCACATCAAAACGTTGTTGCAATTCGGGAGAAAGGACATCATGGCTCACGAGAACCACCCATTTATGGAGATGTTCCGCCGCATCGAGGAACGATGTCAAAAGCGGTTCACGATTGACAAGCGCAACTGACGCGAACGGTTCATCCAAAAGCACCATCGGAGAGTCCGAAGCTAGCGCCCAGGCCAACGCCACTCGGGCACGCTCACCGCCGGACATCCCTTCTTTGGCAATAATTTGTTCTACACGGGCCATCCGGGCAAAATCGGTCACAGTCGCAGATGATTCCGCAAGGAGTTTTTTAAACAAGCGAATCGGCGGCAATTCCAGATCTTGAGCCACAAAGAACACGTTATTTTTCAACCGGGAATCGCAAGAAATTTCACTCCGGTTCCATTCTTCGAGCCCAGCAATCAAGCGGAGCAGCGTCGATTTGCCAACTCCGTTACGGCCACGCACGAGTACCGGTTTTTGAGCGTTCCAGCAAAGTGCAAAGTCATCGAACAACGTTGCAAAAGCGCCTTCGTACGCAAACTCACCGTGCTCAATTTTAAATTCCCGGGAATCCAAAACGTTGTTCACACGGACGGATCCGGCATCTGAATTTTTAGACGGCAATTTCCCGAATTTTTCAAGAACACGGAGCGCACTCATCGCCGAACGGGCCTGCGGCATCACACGCGCACACTCCTTGACAGGTTTGTAACAAAGGAGTACCGCCGAACAATACAGCACAAGCCCCGCACCGTCCATCCAGCCTTTCGAAATCAGGAGTGCGCAAAAAGCAAGCACAAAGACCATCGCCAAGACCGACACCGATTCCGTCACAAGCGAAAGCACGCCCTTGCGAAGCGATACGGCAAGGCCATCGTCCCTGAGCTTCCGCACACCACCCATCAGTTCATTCGACACCGCCTTGCGCTCAAAACGAGAACTCCAGCGCTGGAAAAGCTTGCGGACATGGTAAAGGTTTCCGCGGAAATCCGAGCGTTCCGTCAGGATTTTTTCTTCGGCAGGTCCCATTCTGTGCAGGCTGCGCTGCATCCAGCTCACCAGCGGAACGACGACAACAAAGAGGAATAACGTCAACGGCCACGAAATATAGAACAGCACCGGCAAGAATACCAAAAGCTGGAGTACCGCCTGAACCGCCTGGAAAAAGACGCCGCCATTAGACTGCAAAACCTGAGTCGATTCGTAAGCAGCCTCGACATTCGCCTCGCCTTCAAGCGTATGGAAGACCCGCGGTGACAAGGATCTGAGCGTATGCAGGAACCACGCCATAACAAAGGAACCCGTGCCGTAAAGCCATTTCTCGGAAATGTTCAGCTTCCAAAAGAAAAAGGCAAACCGGGAAGCCGTCAGCGCGATCATCAAAGTCAGCCACTGCGAAAGCGAAAGAACCTCCCCGCCCTGGAGAATATCCATAAACGAGCGAATGCCCCAAAGCAACGCGGCATCGACAGCACTGGCGAGCAGCGCGACAGGCAAAAAGCGAAAAACACCCCGCCACAGCATCCGTTTCAGCTTATTTTTTAGATTCACGGAAGGAAAAATAAAAAATTTAGATAAAAACCCTTGACAATTTTCTGGAAACATCTATATTTGGCGCACACAAAACGCCCCTATCGTCTAGTGGCCTAGGACTCGGGATTTTCATTCCCGCAACAGCGGTTCAAAACCGCTTGGGGGTATAAAAAGAACTAACCGAAAGGTTGGTTCTTTTTTTTACGCCCAAGCAAAACCGGATAAAGCGGGTATAAAAAGGATTCGCTGAAAAGCGGATCCTTTTTTGTATACCCAAGCAAAACCTTTTAAAGGGTATAAAAAGGATCCCATCCCCATTCAAAAAAATTTTAAAAACCACCCTTGACATTATTCAATAAAATCCTATATTTGTCCTCACAAAACGCCCCTATCGTCTAGTGGCCTAGGACTCGGGATTTTCATTCCCGCAACAGCGGTTCAAAACCGCTTGGGGGTATAAAGGAACCAGCTGAAAAGCTGGTTCTTTTTTTACGCCCAAGCAAAACCGGATAAAGCGGGTATAAAAAGGATTCGCTGAAAAGCGGATCCTCTTTTTTAACCGCGACACAGGGTAAAAAAATTCCGCGGTTCCTATAAACGGGAAGCCGCCCTCGGATGAGGGCGGCAGTATTTAACGAGTTGGAATGAGAGTCTTCTGAATAAATCCAAATACACCAAAAACCGTTTTACGGCTTCCGATTATCACTGTTCATACCTGTTAGCAGCTATTCGCAGTTCGCTTTATAACGCAAACAATCAAAGCTCCCCTCTGATACGTTCACAGTGATAATATAACTAAAATTTTTCATAAAGAATACATTTTTATTACAAAAATTAAAAAATTCTTTAAATTTTAGTCTTTTTGTCTGGATTTTTGTCCTAAATTACATATTTATCAAGGTTTTGACCAGGGTTTTCCGCGCATTTATTGATAAAATATGTTTACAGAATAGGGTGTGTAGGCCGAACGAGAGATATTCCTCTCTCTATCCGAGAGAGGGATTAGACTGCGAACTCACTTCGTTTCGAATGTCATCCACTCACTCTTGGAGAGTGAGGGATTAGACGGCAAGTTCACTTCGTTTCACAAGCAATCCCACTCCCAAGGAGAGAGTGGGATTAGACAACTAGCTCATTTCATTTCGCTTTCATCCCTCTCTCCAAGGAGAGTGAGGGATTAGACAAGATGTTCACTTCGTTTCACATCTTGCCCTTCGGGTTACGGCCGGAGGCCGTAATCTCAAAACCCGCCGTGTTCGCTTCGCTCTCGCGGGTTTTGTCGAACCCTCTGCGAGGGTTCTCATCCACATTCATTACACTTGAAACAAAAAGCGAAGCCTTGCGGCTTCGCTTTTCGTTTCAAAGGAGAGAGAGGGATTCGAACCCTCGGTCCTGTGACAGACTCCGGATTTCGAGACCGGCCCATTCG
>JBGVAT010000160.1:0-2021 GCA_045224895.1 Fibrobacter sp. | reverse complement strand
CTATATTATACGGTTTTATTTGTATTGCAGAAAGCCGTTTTAGCTTTTTGGGCGATCTCTATCACAAAAAAGCTTATCCTGTAAAATTTTGGTTGAGTATTTGTTCTTTGTTTATTCTGGGCGCGTTTTCTATTATTGTGTTTGGCGTATATGGCACCTAGTAACGTTCAAGTCTTATAGGGACTCTTTTTAAGCGGGTTAAATCCCAACTATCTGCAAAATGATATGGAACTTTGTATATGAGAAAATTTTTTATTTGGCTATTTCTAACCATTTTCTTGTCGGGACTCTATATTTTTTGTAATTATTTTGGTATAGGGAATACTCCTAGTACTCCGATTCCTTTAGAAGATATAAACCATTACCTACCGGGAATTTTAATTATAAGCGGTGTAGGTGCGTATATTTTTATGAAAATTATAAAAAAGAATTGAAAAAATCATTGAATTGGTCCTATAGGGAATCTTTTTAAGCTGCATTAAACGATAAGCCGGGCGTTACGGGTCGGCGTCTGAGACCCGCAGTAGGGGTAGCGTATGCCGCAAGCGGCAGAAGCGAGGGGGATACCTCCCCCTCATTATCCTATTCATAAAAAAGAGCTGTTTCATACCCGCTCTCTCGTCATTCATCTCTAGTCTCTACTCTCAATTGGCACGGTTCTTGCATATACTAGCGCGAAAACAGAACAAAACCGCGTTTTAGTTTCATTTTGAAACATCGAGATTGCGGGATTGCTTAAAAATTTAACAGGAGATAAACATGGCAACTGAGAAGATGGAATTCCAAACTGAAGTTCGCGACATGCTGAACTTGATGATTCATTCGCTTTACAGCAACAAGGAAATTTTCCTCCGCGAACTCGTTTCGAACGCAGCGGACGCACTTGACAAGCGCCGCTTCCTCTCGCTCTCCGACGCAAGCCTCCTCCCGGTAGGCACTCAGCTCAAGATTGACATTTCCGTGAACAAGGAAGGCAAGCGCCTCGTTATCGAAGATAACGGTATCGGCATGAACAAGGACGACTTGATCAACTGCCTCGGCACCATCGCCCGCAGCGGTACCAAGAACTTCATCAAGAACCTCAAGGAAGGCGACAAGGGCAGCGTCGATTTGATTGGCCAGTTCGGTGTGGGTTTCTACTCCGTGTTCATGGTCGCCAAGAAGGTCGAAGTCTTGACTCTCAAGGCCGGCGAAACACAGGGTTACCTTTGGTCTTCTGACGGCACGGGCGAATTCGAAATCAGCGAAGCTCCGCGTACCGACGTGGGCACCAAAATTACGCTTTACCTCAAGGACGGCGAAGAAGACGAAGACTGGACTTCTGAATGGAAGGTCAAGGACATTGTCCAGAAGTACAGCGGCTTTGTCAGCTACGGCATTTACTTCCACCCGGAACCGACCAAGAACGACAAGGGCGAACTCGAAACCAAGGAACCGCAGCGTTTGAACGACAAGACGGCTCTTTGGCGCCAGAGCGAAAAGGAAATCACTCCGGAACAGTACAAGGAATTCTACAACGTCATCGGTCACGAAGCCGACGAACCGGCCGCCTGGAGCCACAGCCATGCCGAAGGTTCCCAGGAATTCTGGAGCCTCGTGTACATTCCGTCGAAGGCTCCGTTCAACATTTGGCACAACGATGCTTTGCATGGCCTCAAGCTTTATGTGAAGAAGGTCTTCATCATGGACGACTGCAAGGAACTCTTACCGCCGTGGTTGCGCTTTGTGCGCGGCGTGGTCGATTCCGAAGACTTGCCGTTGAACGTGTCCCGTGAAATTTTGCAGTCCAACAAGATTATCACGAACATCCGTAAGCACGTGATCAAGAAGGTGCTTGACACCTTGCAGAACATGGCCGACAAGGAAGCCGACAAGTACAACGCCTGGTGGCGTGAACTCGGCATGGTGTTGAAGGAAGGCTTCTACATGAACTGGGAACATCTTGACGAACTCAAGAAGTTGCTCCGTTTCGAAAGCACCAAGACCGAAGGCGACGCTCTCGTAAGCCTCGACGAATACGT
>JBGVAT010000159.1:0-3160 GCA_045224895.1 Fibrobacter sp. | reverse complement strand
AATCAGGAGTTCCTTGTTGCCGACGGTCATGCTCCAGTTTTTGCTTGCATCGAGTTTTGCGGGAACCTTGACCTTTTTGCCGGTCATCTTTTCGAATGCGCCTTCGCTGAAGTAGCGGCTGTGGGCCTTTTCGCCGTGAATCACGAGAACTGCGCTTTCGATTTCATTGGCGTAGGCGAGCAGTTTCGTATTTAGGAGTGATGTGCCTGCCGATTTGATCCAGCCGCCGTTGCTGTTGAGCGAACGCTTGTGGTAGCCACGCGGAGTCTTGTAGTAGTCATAGTAATCCTTCACAAAGAAGGGGGCGTCAGCCGGGAGCGGGTCCACCACGCCGCCGGCGAGCTCGTATTTGCCTTCCTTGAATTCCTTGGTGCGCTGTGCCATCAAAGCCTTGCGCATTTCGTTGCGTGCCTTTGCACTGTTGGCGGATTCAAAGTAACCATTGGCGGTGACGCGGCTCATGTCGTACATGGTTGAAGCGACGGTCGCCTTCACGCGGGTATCGATTCCGGCAGCATTGATTGCCATGCCGCCCCAGCCGCAAATGCCAATGATGCCAATGCGTTCCGGGTCGACATCGTCGCGAGTCGAAAGGAAGTCCACAGATGCCATGAAATCTTCGGTGTTGATGTCCGGGCTGTTCATATAGCGCGGTTCGCCACCCGATTCGCCAGTGAACGACGGGTCAAAAGCGACGGTCAAGAATCCGCGTTCAGCCATATGCTGCGCGTAAAGTCCCGAAGACTGTTCCTTGATGGCACCGAATGGCCCCGAAACAGCGATTGCCGGGAACTTGCCATTTACCTTGAGTGTCGTGTCCTTAGGAATGTAAAGGTCTGCGGCGAGTTCAATGCCAAAATGATTCTTGAAGGTGACCTTGGAATGTTCCACCTTTTCGCTCAGCGGGAAAACCTTGTCCCATTCGGTGGTGAGTGTGAGTTTGTTCATATCTTTCTCCGGTGCGGGTTTTGCAGCTTCTTGTGCGGACTGTGCTGCTGCGTTTTCTGTTGCTGGTGCAACCGTCTTTACTGCTCCTTGCGCAGCATTGTTTTCTTTTTCGAGGCAGCAGGCCATCAAAGTGCCTGCGGTGAGTACGGCAAACGCCGCGGTTAAAAATTTGGATTTCATGATTTTCTCCCTTGTTGTTAAACTTTGCTTCCCATCGTATAAACTTTTTTCAGGAATGCCGGGCGCTCCTTGACATCACCGGGATTCTCGGCACCGGTGGCGCAGATGCCGCCCTTGTACTTTACGCCATCAAAACAGGCGATCCGCCCGCTGATGCCGCGCTTTGCGATGTTCATCGCCTTCTTGTCCGTATCGGCAGCGGAGACGAGCAGATATACCTCGCGGAACTTGTAATTGCTTGAGTAAAGCGAATTGGCGCGATCGAGCATTGTCTTGAGCTGACCGCTCATTTCGTAATAGTAAATCGGCGTCGCAAAAACAATGACTTCGGCTTTCTTCATCTTTGCAGTGATGGCGTTCGCATCGTCGTTGATGACGCACTTGCCCTTCTTTTGGCAAGCAAGGCAACCCATGCAAAACGCAATCTTCTTGCCACGCAGCGAAACGAAATCCACCTTGTTGCCGGCTTCTTTTGCTCCCTTCGCAAATTCCTGAGCCATCGCCTCGGAATTGCTCTTGTTGTGCAGACTGCTCGAAATCACTAGAACGTTTTTCATAATGGTTACTCCACGAAGAATGTCGCGGTCACATTCCCCTTGCCAAGAATTTCCTTGAGGCGTTTTTTGTTCACATTGTCAATTTTCCCAAGCCGTGTAAAGTTCCAGGAATTCTTGTCGTAATAAATGGTTATCGAATTTCCCTGATACAGAATGATGTCGCCTGCATCTGTATCGATTTGCTTGTCATTGCGTGGAAAACTTTTGGGTAGGTCGGCAACTTTTTCAAAACTGCCGTAATCATGCATGTCCAAAGTCATTTCTCCCTGTTGCAAGAATTCCGCCAAAGCCTTCGCCGAAGAGTTGTCTTCAAGTGTTGCCGTAAAAGTCGTGTCGTTCACGCGGATTTTTAGTTTCATCGGAGATTCCGTTGTTGCTGATGATTTATCCGTTTGCACCGAATTGGCCTTCGAATCAACTTGCGTCGGGGTAGACGCCGCATCGCTTGAGCAAGCGGCTAAAAAGATAAAAACCATGAACAAAATTATTCGCATGGTTATAATATACCTAATCCGTTATGTAATAGCAATTACTTATTTATTATGGCTTGTTATGCCTTTTAAGCATAGGTGCGTATAAAAAGAAACCGACCCAACAGGATCGGTAAATTTATTCCAAATACACGACTTCGCCGATTTGCGGCATGAGCACGGGCTTGCCCGATTCCTGAGCGGCCTTTTTCGCGTTTATAGGAGTAAAAATGAATAAACAGAGCGTTTTCCTTGAAATCACAAAATGCACTGCGGTTCTTTTGGAGGAATAAAGAAGCGGCTCATGTCAGACTTCTCCAATTGCAGAAGTTGGACTTTTTTATTGATACCGCCCGCATACCCTGTCAGGCTTCCGTTTGTGCCTACTACTCGGTGACAAGGAATAATCAGAGATATAGAGTTATGCCCGACCGCTCCTCCGACAGCCTGTGCAGACATCTGAGAAAGCCCTCGTTCCTTCGCAATTACAGTTGCGATTTCACCATAAGTCATAGTTTTTCCAAATGGGATTGTCAGCATAATCTCCCATACTCTTTTACGAAAAGCGGTCGTTTTCATATTCAGCGGCGGCGTAAAATCAGGATCTTTGCCGCTGAAATAGATATCGAGCCATCTGTCGGTCAGCTTAAATATCGGGAGCGTTTTTTCTTCGTGCTCCGTATCCAGTACATCAGCGAAGTATTTCTGTCCGTCAAACCACAAGCCGATCAATGCTTCGCCGTCAGACGCCATCGTAATCCCGCCAATTGGAGAATCGTAGTGATGCGTATATTCCATAATGTGCCCCAACTTATTCCAAATACACGACTGCGCCGATTTGCGGCGTGAGCACGAGCTTGCCCGCGTCACCCAGGATAAACAGCACAGAAAGGGCAATGGCGGTAATCATGATTTTCTTTTTTTTTCGGGTTCATCGTATGTCTGTAATATAACTAATTTCCCATGCAATAACAATTACTTATTTGTTGTTGGTCATTATGCTTT
>JBGVAT010000158.1:0-18915 GCA_045224895.1 Fibrobacter sp. | reverse complement strand
CGTAGCGGCTAGCGTCGGGGAGCTTGGACGGGCTTTCGATTTTCACCATGGAGCCGTCGCTCATGTACACGTGGTATTCCACGTTCGGCACGGTCGTGATGATGTCCACGTTGAATTCGCGGTCCAAACGTTCTTGCACGATTTCCATGTGCAAAAGTCCGAGGAAGCCCGTGCGGAAGCCAAAGCCGAGCGCTTCGGAAGTTTCCGGTTCCCAGCAGAGGGCGGAGTCGTTCAAGCGGAGCTTTTCGAGGGCTTCGCGCAAATCCTTGTAGTCTTCCGGGTCGATGGGGTAGATACCCGAGTAAATCATCGGGAGCACGTCCTTGTAGCCTGGGAGAGGTTCTTCGGCCGGATTCGCGGCATCGGTAAGCGTGTCACCGATTTTCACGTCGCTAATCGTCTTCACGTTTGCAAGCACGTAGCCGACCATGCCTTCGGTGAGTTCCGGGCGCGGGTCGCGGCGCATGCTGAATGTACCGACTTCGGTCACCACATATTCGCCGCCCGTCTTCATCATGTGGATTTTCATGCCCGCCTTGAGTGTGCCTTCGACAATGCGGATGTAGTTGATCACGCCTCGGTAAGAATCGTAAACGGAGTCGAAGATGAGGGCCTTGAGTGGCTTGCCTGCATCGCCCTTCGGGGCCGGGATTTCATCGACGATCTTGTCGAGAACCTGTTCCACGTTGAGACCCGTCTTGGCGGAAATGCGCGGGATTTTGTCCGGGTCGTAGCCGAGTAGGTCGCCGACGAGCTGTGCCACGTGATCGGGCTGTGCACCTGGAAGGTCTACTTTGTTCAAAACCGGGATGATCGTAAGGTCGTTTTCAATCGCAAGGTAGAGGTTCGAAAGCGTCTGGGCTTCAATGCCCTGGCTTGCGTCCACGACGAGGATTGCGCCTTCGCATGCGGCGAGGGAACGGCTGACTTCGTAAGTGAAGTCCACGTGCCCCGGCGTATCGATCATGTTTAAAATGTATTCTTCACCATCTTTTTCGTAGACCATGCGGATGGCGTGAGCCTTGATGGTAATGCCGCGTTCGCGTTCCAGATCCATGTCGTCCAGGAGCTGGTTCATCATTTCGTTTTTGGAGACAGTCTTGGTCAGTTCAATCATTCTGTCGGCCAAGGTGGATTTGCCGTGATCGATGTGGGCGATAATACTAAAATTACGGATATTGTTGTTTTGCGGCATATTAAGATGTTGAAGAGTTTTTGCATAAATATAGAAATCTTGTGCCTGTTTATTGTAATTCGCTGTGAACCCTTTAAAAAAAAACTATATTCTTGTTTAACAATTTGTTCTTTTAGAACGATATAACGACGGAAGTTAAGTTTTGTTTAGAAAACTCATTATTTGCAGTGCCTTGTGCCTTGCCGCAAATGCTTTTGCTGCGGGAAAAGTTTTTAACAAGGATTATACGGGTGTTTCCCAGATTCTTGCTGAAATTACAACCCATGAGGGAAAAATTGTGGTGGACTTGAACTTTAAGGCCGCTCCGAATACCGTAGCGAACTTTGTTGAACTTGCGAATCAGGGGTTCTACAATGGTCTTGTGTTTCACCGCGTTGTTCCGGGATTCATGATCCAGGGCGGCGACCCGAACGGTGATGGAACGGGCGGTCCCGGTTACACTATCGACGATGAGAAAAACGATCTTAAGCATGAGACTGGTGTGATTTCTATGGCGAACAAGGGTCCGAATACTGGCGGCTCTCAGTTCTTCATCACTCATCTCCCGCAGCCGCATTTGGACGGCCATCATACCGTATTTGGTAAGGTTATCGAAGGACATGATGTTGTCTGCCGTATTGACCTGAACGATCCGATTTTAAACATTAAAATTGTGGAAAAGAAGTAAATATGAGTTCAAAAAAAGCGACATCAAAAGCGCCTGCAAAGGCTAGTACTTCTGAAAAGAAAGCGGCAAAGGCCGCTCCGGCCAAAAAGCCTGTAGCAAAGGCAGCTCCGGCACCGGCAAAGAAAGCTGCGCCGGCGAAGGCTCCTGCAAAGGCGGCCCCGGCCAAAAAGCCTGTAGCAAAGGCCGCTCCGGCTCCGGCAAAGAAGGCTGCGCCGGCGAAGGCGCCTGCAAAGGCTGCCCCGGCTGCTTCGGCCAAAAAGCCTGTCGCAAAGAAGGATGTTCCGGCAAAGAAGGAACCCGCAAAAGTGGTGAAGGCCGCCCCGGCGAAGGCTCCTGCAAAGGCAGCTCCGGCAAAAGCTGTTGCCGAAACATCCAAGAAACCAGCTCCCGAAAAGAAGGTTGAACCGGCAGTCGAGGCTAAGGCTCCTGTAGCTCCGAAAAAGGTTGTCGAAAAAGAAGCTGTAAAGGAAGTTGAAAAGAAAATCGAAAAGGAACCGGTTAAGGAGACTGTCGCAAAGGCTCCTGAAAAGGTTCTTGAAAAAGTTGAAGTTGTAGAAAAGTCTGAACCCAAAAAGTCCGCTGTGAAATCTGATTATCCGTATGCTGTTTTGCTTGAAGGCGGTAAGAAGCCTTGCAAGTTCATTATGTTTGTTGAAATTGATGAGCAGGAAGAACGCGCCAACAAGAAGAAGGTGACTTCTGAAATGAAGAACCTCGAAAAGAAGCCGACTTCCGCTATCCGCCACAAGATTTCTCTTGCTGAAGAAACGCAGGAAGAATTGACGGAACGCATCTTGAAGGAACTCGAAGAACAGAACGCTGCGTTCACGCGTGAAGCGGCAACGCAGATTTGCACTCGCTGCAACAAGAACCTTGTGTCTCCGGAATTCTGGGTCGACAAGCATCTCGGCTACTGCGAAGAATGCGCCGCTATTTTGCACTTGGGCCAGTCCAAGGAAGCACGCAAGGTGGAATACCAGCTGGGCGCCATGGGTGGTGACTCCCTCGACGAAGCAGATGATGATGAATTTGAAGGACCGGACGCAGCTGACTTGAAGGAAGCTGAAGAAGAACTTGCCGATTTCGACGATTAATATGTCATCCTGGCGCTGTCATTCTCGAACGAAGTGAGGGAATCCATTATTTCTCGTAACTACGTTTGCGACGGGCTCCAATAAACAAATGAAAAACCGAGGCATTGAACCTCGGTTTTTATTTGATATCGTTTGTTGTTGATAAACTAATTGACTCTTCTCATTACGCCGATGACGCGGCCTGCAATCGAAAAGTCCTTTTTGTCGTTCACGATGATCGGCTTGTACTTCGGGTTGGCCGGACGCAGTTCCACGTGGTCGGAACTCGGGTGGTAGTACTTGACCGTCGCTTCGTTATCGATCTGCGCAACGACGATTTCGCCGAGGTCGGCCGTCTTCTGCTGACGGGCAAAAATCAGGTCGCCATCGAAGATGCCGGCGTTGATCATGGAATCGCCCTTGACGCGGAGTGCGAACACGTCGCTACGGCAGGCCAAAAAGTCTCTGTCGATAGTGACCGTACCTTCGAGGTTCTGCACGGCAAGAATCGGCGTACCGGCGGCAACGCGACCGACGATGGGGATTTCAATCGTATTGCTCGGGGCTTCCTTGGCGGCCGTATCTTCTTTGGTGTTGACGATTTCGATACCGCGGCTCAGGCGCGGAGAGCGGTTGATGTAACCTTTCTTGATGAGGGCTGCGAGGATGGAACGGACGCCGTTCGTCGAAGAAATGTCGAAGTGGTTGCCGATCTCGCGAACCGTAGGCGGCATATGGTTTTCTTTGGAATACTTCTTGATGTATTCGTAGATTTCTTCTTGCCTTGCCGTCATTTCCTTGCGGTTTTCATTGAACTTTTCCATATTTTGCCTCTCGTCATAAAGGGTTCTGGAACTATACTATATAAAATATAATGCACAACTGGGCAAATGTCAATATTTTCACTGCACAAAAGTGAAGTTTTTTTATTTTTTCCCATTTTTAGCTCAAAGTAATGGTGCCTGTACAGACAAATTTTTATATTATCGCCTAATAATGGGATGTCAAAGGAGAATGTATGAATATTCTTAAATTGTCTTTGGCGAGTTCTTTTGCTGCGGGGCTTTCAATTATGATGCTTGCTTGCGACGACAGTTCTAGTAGCGGCCCTGACGTTTTGGTAGACCCATCGAGCAGCTCACAGTACGTAGCCCCAGCCAGTTCCGATGGTGAATTGCTGTCAAGCAGTAGCGAAGCGAAAAACGTGCCCACGTCGAGCAGCGCTATGCAATGCTACAAAGATGGTATGGCGAAGGTCACGCTCAAGAGCGTTGAAAATGTCAATATTGGCTGCCCGAACAGCTTGACTTATTACAACTATGATTTGCAAGTCTATTACAAGTGCGAAGGCACTGCTCTTATTGAAATCGATATGCCGCCTTGCGATTACGAACCTCCTGTTCCTTGTTGCAACGATGCTTCGAATTCCAGTTCGTCGGTATCCACAAACGTGAATTTCGGAACATTGCAAGATGCCCGTGATGGCAAGAGTTACAAGACCGTTGAAATTGGTGGTAAAACTTGGATGGCCGAAAATTTGAACTTTTCCAAGAGTTTGGATGGTTCTGTTATGTTGGATTCGACGTTCTGCTATGATGACGTTCCTGCTTACTGCGAAAAGTACGGTCGCTTGTACCAAGAAGACGATGCCGCCAAAGCTTGCCCCGAAGGTTGGCGGATCCCCACAGATGAAGAATGGTCTGCTTTGCGTAATACAGTGAAAGCGGATTACGGTGTGAGCGATGCGAACGCCCCGTTGCGAGCCGTAAGCGCTTGGGAAGACAATGTCTCCGCGACCAACGCGAGCGGGTTCTCGGCACTCCCGTCTGGTTACAGGGCCAAGACTGGCCAATACGATGGGGAAGGGACTAAAGCATACTTCTGGGGCGAAAGCGGTATGCTTTATTACGGTTGGATTCTTTCGAAACAGTACGAACTGGACAAGGAATCGCTGATTCGTGGCTATTACGCCTATTCTGTCCGTTGTGTTATGAAATAGAACCTATGTGCCTTGTGTAATTTTATGGTTGAGATTGGACGGCGATTTTTGAAAAATTTTTTGTCCAAACGTTCATTTTAGCATAATCTTTGCTATATTTGCGAACACTTCGGGGTGTAGCTCAGCCTGGTAGAGCGTCTGCTTTGGGAGCAGAATGTCGTCAGTTCGAATCTGGCTACCCCGATACATAAAGGCCTCCCTTTGTGGGAGGCCATTTATGTATCTTAGGTAGCCAGATCAGCTTCACCGAAGGTGAAGCCCGAAGGGCAAGCTGGGAAGTGAGCGCAGCGAAACCGAAGCCAGCGCAGCAATCTGGCTACCCCAAGCATTATAACGAAGTGAACGATTTGGCAATCTGGCTACCCCGATGTTCAAGGGAGATTCCCTCCCGGAACAGGGTCCGGGATGGCAAAGGTGGCGAGAATGCCAGAGCGCAGCCATCTGGCTACCCCAAACCTACCATTACAAAAAAATCTCCGCAACACAAGTGTTACGGAGATTTTTGTTGTTTGGGGGATATGTCCCTAATATAGTTATTCAATATCCTTATAATATTGGTTTTTACTTCACTAAATGGTATGACTGTATTGACCGTATTTATCTACAAGAAACCTAATCTTTCTTCAAAGTATACTGACCGACAGGGAAAATATGTATAAGACTCTTTCCTTGATAAACCGTGTAGAAAGTGCTTCCTATTTGATACAACGGAAATGTGTTTTTCGAAACCTTGTAGTCAGAACCGCTGGTAAAAACGAAAAAGTAGTCTTTCCCCGACTTGTAGTAGTCGATTTGCTTATCGACAATGTTTTCGACCATCACGAAAGGCCTGTCGGAACCTCTGTAGTGGAGGTCAAAAATAAACGGAATCGTGAATGCCACCGCAGTTATCGAGAACATGACTGTCCCGAGCAAAGCCCCTCTGTCCTTAGGAACGAATGTGCCTCTTTTGTATTTGACGAATACCACTGCGTAAAAAATTATACCCGTCAAGAAGAACAAAATGAACGCCACCAACGCTAGCTCAATCGCCTTGTAAAATTCATTCATCGCGAGAGCGTCCAAAAATTCGTTGTCAATGATGGAACCCCTATACGGGTACGAATTCCGTTTTACTTTTGCCCAAAAGAATACAGCGATGCTGCAAATCTCAATGACGATGAGAGTTATGAAAACCCATTTTTTTAGAGCGAACTTAGTTATTTTCTCCAGCATTTTATAAAAATAATAAAACCTCGCAGTGTTTTCTGCGAGGCTGTTTGTAAAAGAGTGTTAGTTTACTTGAACACTGCCGTAAATGTCTGGCCTGCACTCGCTTGTACCAAACGCGGGTTGTCGGTGTTCCCGTCGGACCAGCCCGTAAATACGGCGCCGCTTTCTGCAACGGCCGTCAATTGTAGCTTGTTATTGCCGAAGAACTTGCACTGGTAATTCTTGTTCGGGAGGTTCATTCCGTCCACAAGAATCTTGCCGTTTCCGCTAGCAGCAATCGTCACGGAGACTTCGTTTTCAAGGTCAAAACGTTCAACCATTTCTTGCTTGATCTTTTCGCTGCGGTTCTTGGCGTAGGCAATCAGCTTGTCTCCGGTTGGATCCCAAGTGAAGTTGGACTGATTGCGCGGCCATCTCTTTTCGTCACGGCTGCGTTCAGACGAGGGGATGGATGACATCATCGACTGCACCGTGCTTTGCACCTTTTCGTAGGTCAAGTAGCTATTGAGGAGGATGCAGGCGTTATTGATGAAGAGTCGCTTGAAGTCGGGGTTTTCAAGAAGCTTGCTGAGCATCGTGCCGGGACCTGCGCTCGCGCCGCCGCCGAATCCGCCCATGCCGCCGCCCCACATACCGCCGAATCCACCCATGCCGCCATTGCCTGTGGAACTCTGCTTTGCGCCGAGTACCCAGTCAAACATATTTTGGCCATCCACGTCAAAGCCGCTGATGCCTGGCGTAAATCCAAAGCCGTGGTCGGTGTCGAATGCGACGAACTTGAACGGGTGTCCGTTGCCGCCCCAGGCGCGTACGTTGTTGGTCGGCCAGTCACCGTTGTGGAAGTACATTTCGGCGAACATGTATTGTGCAAAACTGTTGACATTGAGCTTGCTCTTTACCTGTTCGTATTTCTGGTTGTTTTCGCCAGCGTAGTTGGTGCTGCTGACTTCGCTGTAAAGCTGCTGGTATTCCGTAGTGGAGGCTCCGTTCGTGCCACTAGCTTCAAGGCCGGTTCCCGTAATCTTGATCATATTGATGGACTTGGAATCGATGCCGTAATTCGTTTCGACGAAGTTCCTGTTCAAGCGTTCGCGCAAGTCGTGGATGCCGAAGTATTCGCCGTTGTAGAACACGACGACCTGGCGGCTGCGCTGGTAATCCACGTCGGTACCCTCCATAAGTGCGGTCATCATGGCGTCACCGATGTAGTCCGTCCAGAAACGGTTGCCGTTGTTGCGCAGGTTGAATGACTTGATTTTTTTTGCTTCGGGGCGAGTCTTGAACAGGGAGTATTTGAGGACTTTGTCACCGTAAATGTCGTTGTCCATCTTGATGGCGACGCTCTTCTTGGGTTTGTAGCGGCTCCAGTTTCCGATGATGGAAATGCCCGCGTCAACTTCCCAGTTCTTTGATTTTGTGGAGCTTCCGTTTTCGAAATATTCCACATGTACGGGGAGTTCCTTGTCACTCCAGAAGTTTGCGCCCTTGCAGGGCTCGGTGCATTTGGGGTTGTTGTCGTCGGTGACGTTTCCGCCGCCGCCTATGTTGCCCCAGTTGCCAAATCCACTGCCGATTCCGCCGCCAGTCAGGTTTCCGGTCGCATAAAGACCGTCGGTCGAATCGAACATGTCGTGGTGATTGACCGTGAGTGCGACGACTGGCATCGAGACGCTTTCGTTGATGAAGTACGTCTGTGTTGTGGTGTCCATTGCCAGGCCGTTCGCGAATTCAGAACAACGGATGACGGTATTTTCGGTAATTGGCTTTGCTTCCGTGATTTGCTCGGAAGTCAGTGTGGGGAATGATCCGTCAAAGGTGCAACGGATTTCGCCTCCCTTTTGCGGGGTGAGCGGATTGATCGTGAGGCTAGAATAAAAGCCTGCAGCGGGGAGAACGCTATCCTTGGGCTTGTGGTTGTCGTCGTATTCCTTGAGTCCGCTGGACGAAGAAACGACATAGGCGACAGATGAACTCGAAAAAGCCGAACTGCTGTATGCAATCAAGGTCGAACTGCTCTGTGCGATGATGGCCGAGCTAGAAACGGGGACCTGGGCAGAGGAACTGCTTTGAACGCCCGCGCTTGAGCTGCTCGGAACGTCTTCACTCGAATTGTCGACCGGAGCCGAATTTCCGGACGAACTGTTGTTCTTTACAGACGAAGACGAATACGAATTGACAGGGGCTGGTGTTACCTGCGAATCTGACGAAGGTGCGTCTTCAGGGTCGTCTGGTTCTGAAACAGAACTACTGCTTGGGTATTGTGATAAAAAGTCAGCGTCTGTTCCGTTGTCTCCAGAGCAACCGTAGAACAATAGACCAAACATCACGACTGGAAAAACTAAAGATTTTCCATGCATATAAAAACATCCTTCGCAAAATGCATCATACACAACACCCAAATACGAATATAGGGTGTTTTTTTGCATATCGGATGATACTTATTGCTTTTTTTTGGATACCGTTGTAAAAATTGCTTTGTTTGCAAATTTTTTGAAACGAATTTACCCAAAAAAGTGTTCCGCATAAGCGAAACACTTGAAAAAGTATGTTTTATATCACATTTTGAACGGACTTCTTTAGCAGAAGAAATCTTTCCAAATCTGGTTGCCTAGTTCGTTTAGTCGAATTTGAACCTTTTCGATCTGCTCGTGGAGCCCGTGTTCGATGATTTCTTCGATGGTCGTGAACGAAATGTCAGAACGAAGCTTTCCCAAAAGACGGATGGATTCTACGTTGCTCTTAACGGGAAATGCGATGTTTTTCAGGCACAGTTCCGCTTTTTCGAGGCAATAACGTAAGGAACGCGGAAAATCCTCTGAAAGCAGTAGGAATTCGGCTACGTTGTGGGGCGTCACGTTGGAATTGCGACGGTGGAACATCTCGTAAGCGCCGACGCTCTTAAGGACAGCGTTCCACTGCACGGTATCAAGCGCCATACCGACCATACTCACGTCCGGAAGCAAAATGTAGTACTTGACGTCCAGAATGCGCGAAGTCTGGTCGGCTCGTTCGAGCAAAGTCCCGAGGTGCGTGAAGTTCCATGCGACGTCATGGCTCATCGTGCCCTGGATGATGCCTGCCGTAAGCTGGCTGAACTCCTTTACGCTGCTGTAGAACGCGTGCGGCGCGGCCAGGGCCTGCTTGGGCATTTCGGTATCGCTCAATTTCAGGTAGAACTGGTTGATGGCGATCCATAGCTCCGAAGAGATCCTTTCGCGGACGCAGCGGGCGTTTTCACGGGCCGAAGCGACGCACGAAATGATGCTGCTAGGATTTTCCTTGTCAAACGTCAGGAACATCAAGGCGTTTTCGAACGAGGCGTGTGCGTATTTCTTGAAAAAATCGTCCGCATTGCCCGCAATCTGGATGACCGGTTCCCAAGGGCGCACTTCGCCGGGTAAGTCCAGTTGGAGTTGAAGGTTCACGTCGATGCTTCGCGCCACGTTCTCGGCGCGTTCAATGTAACGGGCTAGCCAATAAATGGAATTTGCGACTCTACTTAACATAATCTACTTCCTACTTCTAACTTCCTACTGTCTACTGTTGTTGTTGCTGCTGTTCCATCCATAGCTTGGCTTGGCCAAGTTCCGGCGCTTTTTCGTTTTCGGCAATCACCCAGGTGTCCTTGCAACCGCCGCCCTGCGAACTGTTCACCACGATGGATCCCTTGCGGAGCGCCACGCGTGTGAGTCCGCCGGGGAGAATGTAGGTCTCGCGCCCTTGCACAATGTAGGGGCGTAAATCCACATGGCGTCCCTCGAAACCGCCGTTTACGATGCAGGGCACGCGGCTGAGCGAAATCATGGGCTGTGCGATGTAGTTACGCGGGTTCGCGATGATCTTGCTCTTGAACGCTTCGCATTCTTCCTTCGTCGATTTTGGTCCCACGAGCATACCGTAGCCGCCGGATTCGCTGGCTGCCTTGACGACCATATTCTGGATGTGGTCGAGTACATGCTGCATATGCTTCGGGTTTTCGCACACGAAGGTCGGCACGTTCGGGATGATGGCTTCTTGACCCAGGTAGTACTTGATGATCTGAGGTACGTAGGTGTAAATTGCCTTGTCGTCGGCAACACCGCAACCGGGCGCGTTCGCAAGCGCTATGTTACCCGCCTTGTACGCTTCGATCAGTCCGGGCACGCCGAGGCAAGAATCCGGGCGGAACACCTTCGGATCCAGGAATTCGTCGTCGACACGGCGGTAGATGACGTGAACCTGCTTGAGTCCGCGCGTGGTGCGGGCATAAACCTTTTTGTCCTGCACGACAAGGTCGTCTCCGGTGACCAGGTCCACGCCCATCTGCTGTGCGAGATAGGAATGTTCGTAGTATGCGGAATTATAGATGCCGGGCGACAGAACAACGACCTTGGGCGATGCGATGGGTTCGGCCAAGTATTCTAGCGCCTTGCGGAGGCGGGTGCAGTATTCGTCTACCGGTCGAATGGAACAGTTGGAGAATACTTGCGGGAATGTACGCTTTAGAATCTGGCGGTTCTGCAGCACGTACGAAACGCCACTCGGACAACGCATGTTGTCTTCAAGCACATAGAACGTGCCGTCGGTATCGCGTACGAGGTCGGTACCGGTAATGTGCGCCCAGATTCCTTTGGGCGGAACAAAGCCTTCCATCTGCGGGCGGTAAGCGGTGCAGGTGTTGATGAGGCTTTCGGGGACTACCTTGTCTCTCAGAATCTTGCGGTCGTTGTAGATGTCCGTCAAAAAGCAGTTCAAGGCATCGGTGCGCTGCTTGAGGCCTGCTTCGAGGTGCTTCCAGTCGGCAGCGCTTACAATACGGGGGATGACGTCGAAGGGAATGATCTTGTCCTTACCTTCCTTGTTGCCATAAACAGCGAATGTGATGCCGTTATCGTAAAAAGCGGATTCCGCGATTATCTGGCGGCGTTGCAGTTCTCCTTCGGGAAGCTCATTGATTTTCGTAAACAACGGTTCTGCCGCCGGACGGGGCGTCCCGTCTGGTAAGCAAAGCTCGTCGTAAAAGCCTTCGGTATCGTAGTTTCCAAATTGCATATTCTGTTTCCTTATGCTTTTAAGTTAAACGTTCTCTTACTGTCACACCCAGCTGTCATTCCGGCCTCTTTGTCACCCCGGATTTATTCCGGGATCACCTTACACGGCTCACCCGGCTGTCATCCCGGCCTCCGTGCCGGGATCACCTTACGCGGCACCCCCAACTGTCACCCCGGATTTATTCCGGGGTCGCCTTACACGGTGCTCCTGGCTGTCATCCCGGCCGCTGTGCCGGGATCACCTTACGCGGTTCTCTCTTCCTTCACGTCCACATTCACGGACACTTTCAAGGTGTGTTCACCACCGCCGGTAATGACGCCTTTCAGCGGACTCACATCGCCAAAGTCCCTGCCCCAGGCGAGAATGATGTGTTCATCGCCGCCGAGAACGTTGTTGGTCGGGTCGAGTTCCACCCATCCGTGGCCGGGCACGTAGGTGCTTACCCAGGCGTGCGTTGCGTCGGCACCGACAAGCTTGGGCTGCCCTTCGCACGGGTGTGTGTGCAAGTACCCGCTCACGTAACGGCAGGGGAGGTGCAGCGACCGTATGCAACCGATCATCAAGTGCGCAAAATCCTGACAGACTCCTTTTCGACCGCGCAAGATTTCTTGCGGCTGGGCTCCGATCCTTGTTGCGCCCGGCGTGTACGTGCAATCCGTGTAAATGCGCGTCATCAGTTCGTAAGCGGCGTCGAAAATCGGGCGGTTTGGCTCAAAACTTTCGAGTGCATAATTACGGACGGACTCCTCGAATTTGGCGAATGGTGAGGCGTACGCATACATGGCGGCGTCTAACGTTTCGGTGCTTGTCGGGCGTTCCAGGAGTTTTGCCACCTGTTCCCAGGGCATGGTGTCGCTGGGATTGGGCGGTTCCTCGGCCTGCACGTCCACAATCCCTGTCGTCTTGAATCTAAAGTGCTTGTGTTCCTGCTCGATGCTGAATGCCAAAACTTTGTTCCCGTAAATGTCGAGCCTTTCTTGCCGTATCGTTGGATTTGGATCCACTTCGATGCTGTGGCTAAGCCACTTCTGTCGGCTGACGCTTCGCGGGAGCATATGCGCCAGGTGGTTGCTGTAAAGAACAGGAAGGCTGTAATCGTAAACCGTTTCGTGATCGATTTGGTAAATAGGCACCTTAAACCTCCGACATATTTGTGGTTGTGGCGTGGATGACGCCGGCGCGCGGGGCATGGCTTAAGTAGAGCCTAGTGACGATTTCGGCAATCCGTTCGATAGAGCTTATCTGTTCATCAAGTAGTCTTATGAGGTTCTCCCTATTGTTGTTCTTTGTTTCTGCAAGCTGTTCAATGTTTGCGAGGCGGAGTTCCGCAAGCACTCGCATCAGCTCTCGATCCAACGGCGAGAATGTCGCTTCGCTCTGGTTGTTGCCGGGCAAGTGCTTCGAGGCTTCGCGCAGTTTTGCAATCTGGTAGGCGACGCTTCGCGGGTTCGACTCGTCGGACAGCAGCAGGTCAATGACAGGCACAATCTGCAAGCGTCCGCCGTAGCGTCGGTGATATGTCATAAGTCCGTCGCCGATTTCAAGAACCGCCTGTAGCAAGCGCAAGTTCGTCATCTCGTCGTCAGGGACTGTCGAAAGCAAGTCCTTGATCAGCTGCAAGGTGCGGATGGCGCTTTCAATCTCTCGACCCAGTTCCAAAAAGCGCCATTCGTGGCCTCGCGTCATCGAATCTGCTGCAAGCCCGGCCACTGCGGCACTGTCCGAAAGAACCGCCTTCAAGTACGGCAACAGTGCCGCCGCACCTGGCCCCGCCGGCATCTCGGCAATGCCAAAGCCGTTCAGGTAAAGCCATAGGTCTTCTGAAATGCGGTCGCGCAACTGCATCCCGAGATCTCGAATCTCCGTCAGTATGCACTGCATTCCGTCCTTGTTGTCCTTGCGCAAGATAAAGTAACGAAGTGCGTTTTCCGGGTCTAACGCCAATCGCGACTGCGACTCGTCCGAAAATCCAGCCTTCAGAATCCACGGGAGTTCCGGCATGTCGATCCACGATTCGTCCGAAAGCCTGACTGCAATGCCTCTTGCGATGCGAGCCATCATATTCGAGGCCGAAAGATCTCGCCCCAACCTGAACAAGTTCTCGGCTGCACGGCTCGGCAAGTTTCCGCTCGCTCTCGACGGCGTAATCGTCTGGCTCGCCGGAGCCAAAAGCGAAAAGTTCGCGACAGGCTTTTCCGAAAGCACCCAAATGTCCTTTTCTCCAAGTCCATCGTCCAAAATTCCAAGGCCGCCGGGCATGACCGTTGTTTCGGTGATTGCTGAATTTGCATTCGTCGAATTGGCGTTTCCCGAGTTGGCGTTCGTCGTGTTGACTGCGAAGAACCTCATCCGTGCAACGGCTTGCGTGAATTCCGGCCCGTCCGCTTTTTGGCTTTCGCTATGCGTATGCACTGGGCCGGCGTTCGGCGATGGCTCTCGGTAGGTGTAAACGGCTGAAACGTCGATCGATTTTTCGGCCACCCATTGTTCTGGCGCTTCTTCGATGGATTGCAACAGCGCTAGCTGTGCCGTCGTGGTCATTGAGGCGTAACTCTTGGGTTCTGTTTCTTTTAAACTTTCAGCATCCCTGAAAGCCTTCTTGAAAATCCATTTTTCGGGCTCTGCCAAGACGTTTTTTGTATTGTCCGCATTCCCAAGCCAAAGCGTTTCCACGTTGGGCAACAGCAGTTCTTCGCCAAGGAGTTCCTTGCAGATTTCTGGAAAGAACGGCTTGAACATCGGCGATTCTAGAACGCCGGTTCCCAAGAAGTTTGCGATCGCGACGTTTCCTGCACGGACAGTGCTGATCAAGCCGACGGCCCCTTCGCCACTATCGATACGCAATTCCAGTGGGTCGCACATACCGTCTTCGACCCTTCGGAAAATCGTTCCGATCTTTTTGAGGCCCATCAGTGTTTTCATATATACCTGCATGTTGCGAATGGCGAGATCGTCATTCTCGACAAGCGGAATGCCCAGGTAACGGGCTATCACGGCGTCTTCGGCGCGGCGCGGGTTTTCGGGACCTGATGCCAAAAGTACGACTTTTTCTGGTTCTCCTTGTGTGTGAATTTCCTTGTGCATTTCATCAAGTCCGTCCATCAACTTCTTGAAGAAGACGGCTAGACGTTCCGTACGCATGCTGCGGAATAGTTCCGGGAATGCCCGGCTTACGCCAATGCGGTTTTCGAGCGCACGTCCCAAGCCTTCGGGCACTTGCAAATGGTCGGCGACTGCTACGAACGATCCGTCCTTTAGACGCACCACGTCCGTGGAAGCTAAATTCACGAACAAACCTCCAGCAGGCCGCACTTTCCATACAACCTGTAAAAAGTCCGGATTCGCAAACAAAAGTGCCGCTGGCAACTTGCCTTCTTTCCAAAGACGTTGCTCGCCATAAATGTCGCTTGCCAAGGCGTTGTAAAGTTTGGCCCTTTGGGCGACTCCGGCCTCGATTGTGTTCCAGTCTTCGGTCGAAATCACAAGTGGGAGGGGGTCGGTTCTCTTTTGGCCAAAACTCATGCTCGACGAAAGATCGTTCTCGTCAAGGACGTTATGCAAACGCCTGCAGCGGTGTTCAAATTCCACTTTCGACATGGCCGAAATGGATTTGATAAAAAAATCTTCAGTGACTACACATTCCATGCCCTATAAATCGCAAAAAATGTGCCAGTGTATTTATACGTATTTTGTGGCTGTTTTTGTTACAGTTTGTGTAATTATTACAGATTTTTGTTGTAATTATATTGATTGATTTATGGCTGAACAAGCTTTTTTCTGTGTCTGAATCAAAAAAATCGGTAAATGGCGAGTCTTTTTACATAGATTGATTAAGTTGGCACGATTATCGCTTAACTAGAGCAAAAACAATTCAAACCCATTCATTATGACCACAGCTGAAGTTTTGATCAAGTCCCTAGAAAGTGAGGGCGTCAAGTACATTTTTGGAATCCCCGGTGAAGAAACCCTCGAATTGATGGAGGCTATCCGCAAATCGTCCATCAAGTTCATTACGGTTCGTCATGAGCAGGGCGCCGCGTTTATGGCCGACGTCTATGGCCGTTTGACAGGGAAGGCGGGTGTCTGCCTTTCAACTCTTGGACCTGGGGCCACGAACCTTGTCACGGGTGTTGCCGATGCGAACTCCGATGGAGCTCCGTTGATTGCCATTACGGGCCAGGTGGGTACAGAACGTATGCACTTGACGAGCCATCAGTATTTGGACTTGGTGAATATGTTTACGCCGATCACCAAGCGCAGTAAGCAGGTCGTTCGCCCGGATACGGTGAACGAAATTGTGCGCATTGCGTTCAAGTATGCCGAAATGGAAAAGCCCGGTGCGTGCCATATAGACTTGCCTTGCAACATTGCCGCAATGGATGTTGAGGGCGAGGTGGCTCAGACTCCGCTAAAGCACCACCGAGAAAATACGGTGTATGCCAGCACCGATGCTATCCTTGCTGCCGGTGGCGTGTTTGCGACTGCCAAGCGCCCTGTGGTTCTCGTGGGGCACTCTGCGGTGCGTAACCATGCGTCCGAGGCTTTGACCGCTTTTGCGACAGCGTCGAAGATTCCTGTGGTCTGCACGATGATGGCTAAGGGCGTCGTCTCTTGCTATAACAAGTATTTTATGGGATGTATCGGTATGCCGCAAAGGGATTTCCCGAACATCATCATGGAACAGGCGGATCTTGTGATCGCTGTGGGCTATGACGTTGTGGAATATGCGCCTGCCAAGTGGAATCCGAATGGCGACAAGAAGATTATTCACATCGACGAAACGCCGAACCATGTGAACAAGTTCTACCAGCCCGAAGAAGAAATCATCGGCGACATCTCCGCATCCTTGGATGCCCTCGCCAGCGTCTGTCCGAATTCCTGGGAACCGGAATGGGCCTTGCAAATCCGCGAAATGATGATTGCCGACCATTCGCGTTACGATCACGATACGTCCTTCCCGCCGACGCCGCAGAAGGTGCTGCACGACATCCGCTTGGTGATGGACGAAGATGACATCTTGATTTCGGACGTGGGCGCACACAAGATGTGGATCGCGCGTCAGTACAGCTGCTATCATCCGAACACTTGCATCATATCCAACGGATTTGCTACAATGGGTATTGCTGTGCCTGGCGCGATTGCGGCTAAGCTCCTAAATCCAAAGAAGAAGGTGTTAGCCGTTACAGGTGACGGTGGCTTTATGATGAACAGCCAGGAACTTGAAACGGCCTACCGCGAGCATATCCCGTTCGTGACGCTGATTTTCACCGATGGGAGTTACGGCCTTATCAAGTGGAAACAGGAAGAACGTTACGGTGATAGCTTCTCGGTCAATTTTACGAACCCGGATTTCGTGAAGTACGCCGAATCGATGCATTTGAAGGGCTATCGCATCGAACGTACCGAGGATTTGATCAGTACGCTAAGGAATGCCTTCCGTCAGGACGTGCCCTGCATCATCGAATGCCCGGTGGACTACTCCGCGAATATGGCACTCTCGGATTACCTGAAAAATTTGAAAATGTAGGAGAACGATATGGGATACATCAATAGCCTATTCACGGGGCAATCTGATTTGTTCGGTGTCGCCGTGTCAGAATCCTCGCATTACCTTTCCATCGACAGTATCTCGGGGCATCCCGCCGTTTACCGCCATCTGAAACCCTGCGGTAACGTCGATGAAAACAAAGAGCAGAAAAAGAACTTATAGAAAGACTCCTCCTCCTTCCAACCCAAAGAACCGCCGGTAGCGCTACCGACGGTTCTTTCACAATTTTGAGTGTCGCAACACTCGCGAATATGTCATTCCGGCCACCGTGGCACTGTCATTCCCGCCTCCGAGCGGGAATCCCCTTTACAAAGAAACCCCGCGGTTTTCCGCGGGGCTTTTCTCTCGTCTGTAGCGAGCTTGCGAGCGTCCTTTCGTCTACTTAGCTGCCTTAGGCATCTGCACGGAGATGTGGATGTCCTGCAACTGCTGGAGATCCACTTCGCTCGGGCACTGGTCCATCGGGCTAGAAGCACTCGTGTTCTTCGGGAATGCGATGTAGTCACGGATAGATTCTTCACCTTCCATGGTAGCAACAACGCGGTCGAGACCGAAGGCGAGACCACCGTGCGGAGGAGCACCGTACTTGAATGCATCGACGAAGAAGCCGAACTTGGTCTTCACCTGTTCTTCGGAGAGACCCAACAGGCGGAACACCTTTTCCTGAACTTCCGGGTTGTGAATACGGATAGAACCACCGCCGATTTCCACACCGTTAAGAACAAGGTCATAAGCTTCGGCGTTGCAATCCTTGAGGTTGCCACCGAGCATCATGTCCAAGTGTTCCGGAAGCGGGTTCGTGAACGGGTGGTGCATAGCCATGTAGCGGCCTTCCGTGTCGCTGTATTCGAACATCGGGAATTCGGTAATCCACACAAATTCACGCTTCTTCGGATCGCGGAGACCCTTGATACGGGCGACTTCCAAGCGGAGCTGGCCCATAGCCGTAGCAGCAATCTTTTCCGGACCTGCGATGAAGAACATCATGTCGCCGCACTTAGCGCCAACAGCGTCGCGGAGTTCGTTAAGTTGTTCGGTAGTGAAGAACTTGCCGACCTGAGTTTCAACTTCGTCATTTTCCTTGACGCGCATCCACACGAGGCCCTTGGAACCGTACTTGGCAACGTAAGCGGTGAGTTCGTCGATCTGCTTACGAGTAAAGTCAACGCAACCCTTGGCGGCGATACCGCGGATCTTGCCTCCAGCGGCAACGCAGTTCTTGAACACGCCAAAGTTAGACTTAGCACCGATTTCAGACACGTCGTGAATTTCGAGGTCGAAGCGGAGGTCCGGCTTGTCGGAACCGTACTTGAGCATAGCTTCTGCCCACTTCATACGGCGGATATGACGCGGCGGTTCGAAGTTCCAAACCTTGCCCAAAACTTCAGTCACGAATTTGTCGAACATTTCCATGACTTCGTCCTGGTTGACGAAAGACATTTCAACGTCGATCTGCGTGAATTCCGGCTGACGGTCAGCGCGGAGGTCTTCGTCGCGGAAGCACTTGGCGATCTGGAAGTAGCGGTCCATGCCAGCAATCATCAAGAGCTGCTTGTACTGCTGCGGAGACTGCGGGAGGGCGTAGAACTTGCCCGGGTTCACGCGGGACGGCACGAGGTAGTCACGTGCGCCTTCCGGAGTGGACTTGCAAAGGCACGGAGTTTCGATGTTTTCAAAACCGTTAGAATAGAAGAAGTCGTACACAGCCTTGAGGAAGCGGCTCTTGAGGAGGAGCTTCTTCTGGATCCACGGACGGCGGAGGTCCAAATAGCGGTACTGCAAGCGGAGGTCGTCGTTTTCCTTGCATTCTTCGTTCGGGTCGTTAATGGCGAGCGGAGAAGTGAGGGCGGCGTTCAAAATTTCGAGCTTGTCAGCCTTGACTTCGATTTCACCCGTAGCGAGCTTTTCGTTCGTGTTGCCTTCTTCGCGGGCGTAGACCTTACCAGTCACGTAAATAACGTATTCGTTACGGAGCTGTTCGGCAGTCTTCAAAACATCGGCATTGTAGTCCGGATTGAAAACGATCTGGGTCTTGCCATACTTGTCGCGGAGGTCAACGAAAATCACACCACCATGGTCACGGCGGCGATCCACCCAACCGGCGAGTGTTACGGTCTGGCCAACATCTTCCTTGCGAAGCTGGCCGCAGTTATGTGTACGTTTCATGGTTGTATCCTTGAAGATAATTTT
>JBGVAT010000157.1:0-26990 GCA_045224895.1 Fibrobacter sp. | reverse complement strand
CCGAAGCTCACGATTTGCGCCGGTAACGTTTGCACGCCGGAAGCTGTCGAAGAACTCGCCAAGTGCGGTGCCAACATCGTCAAGGTGGGTATCGGTCCGGGTTCCATCTGCACGACCCGTATCATTGCTGGTGTCGGTTACCCGCAGTTCTCCGCTGTCGTGGAATGCGGCAAGATGGCTCGCAAGGTCGGCGTGAAGATTATCGCTGACGGTGGCCTTAAGTTCTCTGGCGATATCGTCAAGGCTCTCGCTGCTGGCGGTCACGCTGTGATGGTGGGCTCTCTCTTTGCCGGTACCGAAGAAGCTCCGGGCGAAGTCATCCTCGCTGATGGCCGTAGCTACAAGAGCTACCGCGGCATGGGCTCTCTCGGTGCCATGAAGGCCGGCTCTGCAGACCGTTACTTCCAGGGTGGCGTTCAGGAACCTCGCAAGTTCGTTCCGGAAGGCATCGAAGGCCGTGTTCCGTACAAGGGACCGCTCCGCGATACCGTTTACCAGCTCATTGGCGGAATCCACTCTGCTATGGGTTATGCCGGTGCAGCAAACCTCGAAGAACTTTACAAGAAGGCAACGTTTGTCCGTATCACGGGCGCTGGCCTCCGTGAATCTCATCCGCATGATGTGACCATCACGAAGGAAGCTCCGAACTACCGCACTGGAGATTAGTCGGAAGTAGGAAGTAGACAGTAGGAAGTATTATTCTGCATCTGTCACCCCGCACTTGATGCGGGGTCACCTTATCAAAAACTTTAATCCGTTGCATACAAGTTGCAGCAGATTTTTTATATTGTTTATAAATAAAATCTTATATATAAAAGAAGGAGTTGAAAATGAGAAACCTGAAGTTGTTCGTTGTGTTGGCTTTGTTTGGCCTCGTTTTTGCCGGTTGTTCGGCTTCGAAGCAGCACAAAGATCCGTCGTGGACAGCGAAACCCTCGAATTTGCAGGTGGTGTTCACGGCACCTGTTGTCGTAGATTCGGCAAAGAATAATTGCCCGATGTTCCCTTGGTATTATACCCCTTCGATTCTTCCTGGGAAAGATCTTGGACCTATATGTGAGAAGGATTCTCTCATGCTGCCCGATGAAATGAAAAAAATGTCGGAGTGGTTCTTGAGCAATATCGATAACACGCTTAAGTTCAATTCGAGTAGTCATTACAAGATCAGTGAAGTTTCAAAGGATCTTGTTTCTTACTCTGAAAAAGATGCTGATGGCGAAAAACTTCGTGTTCCTGTGCTGAAATCTATGTCTGATAGTGCCGATGTTTATATGGTTTTGGATAGTATCCAGTTGAAGTCCAATATCCAGGTAAGGGAAGGGGCTGTCACAACTTTGGAGTCTGTTGGTATGATGGTTGGAACGACCGTAAATGATAATTGCGTGTATATATCGGCTTCGTACGCTTTTTACGAGGTGAAAACCGGAAAATCGCTGGATTATGGTTATCTGGAAGAATCCCAGTGTTCGGACCAGAATGTAATTGAACATGACTGGCAGAATGTTTTACGAGACCTGATTCTGCATATGATTGATAAAACTCCAATCGCGCAGTTTTAAATAAGAAAACGCAGCTTCGCCAGGCTGCGTTTTTTGATGTATATTAAGAACGAGAGTGTATTATGAATAGTAAGTCTCGTTCTAATTGGTTGTTGGCGGCGGTGTTCGCGGGTTCGTTTGCTTTTGTGGCGTGTGGCGATTCGTCTGATGGTTCGCCGGTTGCTGTGGGTGATGGCTCCTCTTCTTCGCAAGAGTCTTCGTCTTCTGAAATGCTGGCGAGTTCTAGCTCGGTGACATCCGCAAGTTCCAGTTCAGAGAAACCGGCAGAATCGTCTTCTTCCGAGAAGTCCGTGGAATCGTCGGATAGTGGCGTCTGCACGAGTTGCGATAGCTATACGGCTGCGGATCCTGTGCTTGTTGAAAATGGAGGCAAGGGTTCCGTGACAACTTACGGAAGCGTCACAGCGAAAGAAACGAGTCTTGGTGGCGCCTGCAATTACGGACAGACGAATATACAATATTATGCGGCCATCCATGTGAATGTTTCTCCGGGTGATGATAAAGGCCCGTGGGATGGCGGCATGGCTTGTGGCGGCTGCGTCCACGTGAAGGCAAAGACGCCGGACGGCTGGAAAGAGGTGACTGTGCGTATTACCGACCGTTGCCCGGATGCAAACTGCGGCGTGGATTTGGGCGGTGCGCCCGCTAGTGACATCATGGGAATCCAGGTCGGTCGCTATTACGGTGAATGGGAATTCGTGAGCTGCGAAGGTGTCGAAGGCGTGTGGGGCGACTCCACATCCATTTGGGTCAAGGAAGGCGCTAGCACGTACTGGAGCATTATCCAGGTGCGTAACTCGAAAGATGCTGTCCGCAAAATTGTGTTCAACGAGTTGGATGGCGATAAGACTTATCCGCTTGAATTTGTCGTTGGGACAGAAAACTTCTGGGCTGTTCCGAAAGAAATTTTGCAATCGGAAAAAAGTTACAGCGTAGTCGTTACGTATCGTAGCGGAACCGATGACGAATGGATTTTAAAAGGTTCTGATTTGGCGGTGCCGGAAGCGAACCTTTATTTGTACGAACACCGTGCTGATGTGAAATTTTAAAATTGTATCTGTTATTGAAAGTGTGTAAGTTGATCCCGGCATAAGGCCGGGATGACAAAAAACGGCGCCTTGGTGGGCGTCGTTTTTTGCATGAGTCGCGGCTTTTTGAAGGCCGAGCTTTTTTACTTGTTCAAACGTTGACGCCTACGGCGTCCGCTGCTGCGTTCGGTCATGCAGTCAATAGATTTGACTGCGCGACTCTCACTTGGCGAGCTTTTCAGTTGCTTCGGCGACGGCGAGCAAGTCTGCTTCCTGGAACGGCTTGCCAATCCACTGGAGGCCAACCGGGAGGCCGCCTGCCATACCGCACGGAACGCTCACGCCCGGGAGACCGGCGAGGTTCAAGCTAACGGTGTAGATGTCGGAGAGGTAAACTGCCATCGGATCGGATTCGTTCATGCCGCACTTGAGCGGGAGACCCGGCATCGTTGGGCTTGCAATCACGTCGCAAGTCTTGAAGGCTTCGGTGAAGTCGTCCGTGATGAGGCGACGGACCTTCTGGGCCTGCACATAGTAAGCGTCATAGAAACCGGCGGAGAGAACGTAGCTTCCGAGGAGGATGCGGCGCTGGACTTCCTTGCCGAATGCTTCACTGCGGGACTTGGCGTAAAGATCGAAGAGCTTCTTGGCTTCGGGGCTGCGGTAGCCGTAACGTACGCCGTCATAGCGGCTGAGGTTGGAGCTTGCTTCTGCCGTTGCAATGATGTAGTAGCTGGACACTGCGTAGCTGATGTGCGGGAGGCTCACTTCCTTAATCGTGGCACCTTCGGCTTCCATCTTCTTGAGCATGTTTTCGATGGCAGCCTTGCATTCTGCATCGAGACCTTCGCCAAAGTATTCCTTCGGAACGCCGATGACCTTGCCCTTCACGCCGGTGCCGAGTTTTGCGGTAAAGTCTTCTGTCGGGCGAGTGCTCGTGGTGTTGTCGTGCGGGTCAATGCCGCAGATGGCACCGAGGAGCGTTGCGCAGTCACGAACGGTTGCACCGAACGGACCAATCTGGTCGAGAGAGCTTGCGTAGGCGAGGAGGCCGTAACGAGAAACGCGACCGTAAGTCGGCTTCAAACCGACGACGCCCGTGCAGGCAGCCGGCTGGCGGATAGATCCACCCGTGTCGGAACCGAGAGCGCAGGGAACCGTGCCAGAGGCGACGGCGACTGCGGAACCACCCGAGGAACCACCCGGAACGCGGGATTCGTCGAGCGGATTCTTGACCGGACCGTAGTAAGAGGTTTCGTTGCTGGAACCCATGGCGAATTCGTCCATGTTCGTCTTGCCGACGATGATAGCGCCTGCGGCTTCGAGCTTTTCGAGTGCCGTTGCGGTGTACGGAGCAACAAAGTTGTCGAGAATCTTGGAGGCTGCCGTGGTGCGTGTGCCGGTCAAGCACATATTGTCCTTCACAGCGACCGGGATGCCATCGAGGGCGCCCAGAGACTTGCCTTCGGCGCGGCGCTTGTCGCTTTCCTTAGCGCGTTCGAGAGCGCGGTCGTTCAGCACCGAGATGTAGGCGTTCAAATTCTTAGTCGATTCAATTTTTTCGAGGGAGGCCTGTGCGAGCTTTTCGGCAGTGGTGCTGCCGTTAGCAAGTTGAGCCTGAAGTTCCTGAATAGTCTGCATTATCTTTCTCCGGACCATTTCATAATGTAAATAGCTAAAACCATGCCAACAAGGCCTAAGGCATTCCCTTTGAAGCCTAAACCAAGTGCAAATTTGACAAAGTACAAATCAATGACGACGGGCTGCGGTGTATCGCCAGAAAAGCCGATACTGAAATCGGGACCCGCTGTAAAGAAGTGGTGTACAATGTTATCGTAGCCACCCGCGTTCAAGAGGACTCCGAGTTCGCCAAACAAAGCTCCGAGAGCTTCGCTCAAGATGCCGCCTAAAATAAGACCGACAAAGATGAATAGTAAGAGACGTCCTAGTGAGTTCTTGTGTGTCATGCCCGCAAATATAGTATTTCTCTCGTCTCTCGTCTCTCGTCTATAATCTCATTATCCCAAATCGATATCGGGTGAAACCTGTATCGTGAAGTCGGGGTAAAGCTCAGCTGCTTCGCTCTTGATGGTTTCGAGGGCTTCCTGGGCGTTCACACCGAATTTGATGACCACGTCAAAGCGCATTTCCTTGGCTTTGATGTCCACGTAAAAACCGTGCATCTGGAGCGCCCAATCGTGTGACTTGACTTTGTCTAAAATCGTGTCGCGGATTTTGGCGGATTCGTCGTTTTGAGTGTTATAAGAGTAAACGCCGATGGCGGTGAGGATGACGCCTGTTTCGCGATAGACCTTCTTTTCGAGCTTGCGCGTGAGGGAATCCAGGTCGGCGACAGTCATAGTGTCGGGGAGTTCCACGTGCACGGAGGCAAGTTTCTTTTCGGGACCGTAATCGTTGATGACGAGATCGTATGCTCCGTGGACGCCTTCTTCGCTGCGGATGAGGCTCTTGATTTGCTTGGTGAGTTCGTTATCATTTTTCTTGCCGAGCAAGTCGCTTACGGTGTCCTTCAACATTTCAAAGCCGGCTTTGACGATGAAGATGGAAATCAGAACGCCGACGTAAGCTTCGAACGAGAGTCCCGTGAAAATAAAGATGAGTGCCGAGGCGAGAACGGAAAGGGAGAGGATGGCGTCAAAGAGCGCATCGGAGCCGGAAGCGATGAGCGAACCGGAATTCACGCGTTCGCCTTGCGATTTCACGTAACGCCCGAGGATGACTTTCACGACCACGGCAATGGCGATGATGACAAGTGAAACGGTGGAGTAGTCGGCTGCTTCGGGGTGGATGATTTTCTTGACGGATTCCACGCAAGAGGTGATGCCCGCGTAAATCACGATGGACGCGATGACCATGGCGGTCAGGTATTCAATGCGACCGTAACCGAGCGGGTGCTTTTCGTTGGGCAATTTTCGCGAGAGCTTGTTGCCGACAATCGTGATGATGGACGAGAGTGCGTCCGAGAGGTTGTTCACGGCATCGAGAACGACGGCAATGGAATTAGCCATGAGACCGATAACCGCCTTGACGCTCGCGAGAATGACGTTGGTGACAATCCCGACAATGCTAGTTTTGACGATGACCTTATTGCGGTTTTCTTCTTTATCAATGTTGTTGAGTGTTTCCGTTTTGGACATACTTTCTCCCTTCTAAAGTTTTGCAGTCTTCTTTCAGCAGCTTTTACTGTCTACTTCCTACTTCCTACTTCCTACTTCTAACTTCCTACTCTACTTAATGCTCCAGTCAATGGGTTCGAGCCCTTTGCTGATAAGATAGTTGTTAGCCTTGCTGAAGTGCTTGCAACCGAAGAATCCGCGGTATGCCGAAAGCGGGCTTGGGTGCGGGGCGGTGAGAATCAGGTGGCCGCGATTGGGGGCGATGAGCACTTGCTTTTTGATGGCGAAACTGCCCCAGAGCAAAAAGACAAGGTTCTCGCGGACTTGCGAAAGTCGTTGGATGATCGTGTCCGTGAACTGCTGCCAGCCAATGCCTGCGTGACTTGCCGCCATGTGGGCGCGCACCGTGAGCGATGCGTTTAAAAGTAAAATTCCCTGGTGAGCCCAGCCTTCCAAGTTCCCGTGTGGCGGCGGCGTGATGCCGAGATCGTCGTGGAGTTCCTGGAAAATATTCACGAGGGAGGGCGGCGGCTCGATTCCGAACGGCACCGAGAAGCAAAGCCCGTGAGCTTGGCCCGGATTGTGGTACGGGTCTTGTCCGATGATGACAGCCTTGACTTTATCGACGGGGCAATAGTCGAGGGCTGCAAAAATCTGCGGTCCGGGAGGATACACTACGTGATGCTCCGCGTGTTCCTGCAAAAGCTTTGCCTTGATTTGCTTAAAATACGGCTGTTCGAACTGGTCGGCGAGCAGTTTTAGCCAAGATTCTTCAAGTTTGACGGACATAGGACTATGGGGTTGTGAGGTAATGGGGTATGGGGTTTAAGTATGGCGCCGTAGGCGCGATTGTTATGCCCAGAGGGAGCCGTAGGCGACCGACCTCAAAGCGAGTGTATGCGAGCGTGCTCATTGCTCAAATCTCCTCGTAAGTATCGCGATTTTCTCACCGTTTAAACGAGTGTAGAATAGCGTCGCGGCATTCTTGCCTTTGGGCTTGAGGCGCTTGATTTCTTGGTCGGGGTCGACCTTGACGCCGCGCAGCTTGAGCGTGAGCTTCCCGATGTCGTGGGCCTTGAGCATCGCGCGGACGGCTCCGGTTGAAATTTCGGCAGAATCGAGAACTTCGAAGTTTGCAAAACCGGGTGAGGGGAGCGGCTTTTCGCTAGTCGTGTAGGCGATGCCCGGCGAAATCAGGTGCGTCGATTCGTCGTGGGCGAGAGCGACTATGCCAAAGAGGTGGCTGCGGAGCAGCACGGGCGAAGGTTCCGAAATGAACTTGGACACGTTTCCGAGCGGCAAGTCGGATTCGCTACTGGCTGTGGTGTAGACGCGGTCGCGGCCTTCGAGTTCGTAGTTGTGGTCGTATTGCGACTGTTCGCTTTCGTTGCGGGCTTCGCGTTTTTCGTCGCGCGCTTCGTTCCATTCGGCGATGGTGTTGCCTGTCTTATCGACCATCACGGCGCGCACGTGGTCGGGGTTCTGGGCGAGTTCGCCGAACAGCACTAGGCATTCGCGGCAGTCCGTGCGGGAACCGATGTACAGAATTTCCGTGCCTCGCGGAATTTCGCAAATGGGGTAGCCGGGCGGAATTTTGGCCATGCCGCCTTTGTAATGCTTAGAAATCTCGATGACTTCTTCGAATGTGGGCGTGAGATTGCGCAAGTCGCGCTGGTTCTCGCCTTCAAGCGCTCGACGGGCCGGGTCAATCGTGAAGTAGTCCGCTTTGGGGCTGGCGAGAGCCGTGCTTCCAGAATCATTTTCCTTGGCGATTTCGCGTACATCTCCGAGGATGGCGTGCGCATGGCTGGATTCTAGCGAGACTCCTCGCATCACGCTACTGTTGTAACGGTACATCGCAAGTCGGTTTTCGTCGAGGTCTACGCCAATGGCTAAAAAATCTCTGGGCAAGTAGAACGAATCGCCGCCCATTCCGCAACAAAGGTCGTGTACGACGGGGGCGCTTTCTATGCTGTTCTTGTTCGCTTGGCGAGCGCGTTCCCAGAGCGTAGATTTCCAACGACCGATGTCCTGGGCGGTACTCTGTTCCAGAGCGAGCTTGTCGCAAAGCAAAAAGGCGGCTTGTGTATTTTTAGCGGAATTCCCTGTTTTTTCGGCAAAAAACTTATCCCTGAATTTGGGGACGAGTGCCATATAGTCCATAATCGCGGCTCGTTCTTCGTTGCTGAATTCCTTGGCCAAATGCGTAGAAACCTGCAACGCGTCCATTTTTTTCTTGGTCGCGAGTTCGATAAAATTCTGGACTTTTGCCGATGTAAGAAGTTCTGCGTTGAACATATACGAAATTTAATTTTTTAAAGGGTTATTTTACAATTTAAAATTTGGGGGATTGGTGATAAAGATGTATTTTTAGGGAAGAACAGGATTGGATTGGTATGAAGTCTTTGAAAAATCTTGCAACGTGTGTGTCTAGTGCGTCGTTGGCGCTGTTTATGCTGGGTTGTGGTGACGATCCTTCTTCGCCGTCGGCAGTTTTTGAATCGTCTTCCTCCTTTGCCGAGGCTTGGTCGTCTTCAAGCTCATTCTCCGAAGTGCTCTCGTCGAGCAGTTCCGAATTTGATGTGGAATCATCTTCGTCCGTAGCGGCATCGTCTGCAGTAGAACCGACTTCGTCTGAACCGGTGCAGAATTCTTCTTCGTCCGAAGCGCTGTCTTCGGCGGTGGAATTTTCGTCGTCTTCTAATGCGTTGCAATCATCCTCTTCAATAGAATCTTCGTCTGCAGAATCCTCGTCATCGCAAGCATCTAGTTCTTCTTCGGAAACTCCAAGCTCATCTTCCGCTCAACCTATAAAAATTGACTTTTACAATGGCGCCGACATTTCTGAAGTTCAGGAATACGAACGAAATAACACAAAGTTTTATGATGTCGACGGAAAAGAAAGTGACATTTTCACGATCCTGAAAAATCACGGATTCAATTCCATTCGCTTGCGCACGTTCGTTTCGCCCAAGGCAAAGTACGGCTATGCAGCAAGCGGTTGCGGCCACGATTCCGAAGCGTATGGAGACAAGGAACACGTCGTTGCTTTTGCCAAGAAAGTCAGAGCGGCGGGTATGGGGCTCCTCGTGGATATCCATTACAGCGATGTCTGGGCGGATCCGGGCAAGCAGATTATCCCCGAACGCTGGCGTGGCGTGAACAACGCCAATGCGATGGCAGATTCTGTGTACGCATACACCAAAGATTTGATGATTGCGCTTAAGAATGCCGGTGCAACACCGGATATGGTGCAGATTGGCAACGAAACGACTCCTGGCATTTTGATCCACAAGCCGAACAGCAAAACGGACTGCTGGGGTAATGGCGTCGATAAGGCCGCAACTTCTGTCAATGGCGATATGGGAACCTCGGCGGGCAAGGCCAATGCCGCTAAATATTTCAATGCGGGCATCAAGGCTGTTAAAGAAGTTTCGCCGACAACGAAAACCGTGCTTCACATTGAAAGTATCCGCAAAGAAGAAACCGTAAAATGGTGGATGGGCGTCATCTTTGACGACTATAAAATCCCCGCTGACGTGATGGGCTTCTCGGCTTATACGGCTTATGGCGACGGCACTCCCGATAAGTGGAAAAATTTATTCAATACGATTACGACAAAGTATTCGAATCTGGAATTTATCGTCGCGGAATACAATGGTGGTGATTCTGATAACCACTACAATTTTGATAAGTCCCGCCAAAAGACTCGTGAAACTGTCCGCGAAATGAACCGTTGGATTGGCTCGTTCTTTTGGGAACCGACAATCGGCGGCGCATGGGGCACGGGACTTTTTGACTGGCGCGGCAACGATGTTTACGCTAACGCCAAAGCCTTCGAAGAGTTTTTCTAAAACGTAAAAGGGGCCTTTAGGCCCCTGTTTTTTTAGCTCGTTCTTTTTGCGATTATGCGAATGCTCTTTCGTCAAGGCATTTTTCAAGTTCGACCATAATGTCGTCTTTGTTGTAGCCCTTTCCGATAAACACCACCTGATTTTCGCGGTCGCCAAAACGTGAATCCCAGTTTTCTTGAACTTCGGGATTGTCGGCAAGGTAGGCTTGTTTTACGTCTTCACGCATTGCATCAATCCAGTAAGAAACCGGCATCACAGACGAGTTGCGGCCGGCTTGTTCAAACAGTTGCACATCCCTGCTTGCATCCGAGAACCAGATGTATCCTTTGGAGCGGATAAGCTGAGATGGGTAACGGTTGTTGACGAATTCCATAAAGCGGTCTCTGTTGAACGGCTTTCTCGCCTCGAAAATGAAGGATGAAATTCCGTACTCGTCAACGCAGCCTTCTTTTTTGCGACCCGGCTGCGTGAGGCTTGCCGTAGCCTTTTGAATTGCTGAGGAAGAATCGATTTGGTCGTAGTTGAACGGTTTTGTCGTCATGATTTTTTCAATGTCGATATCGCCGTTGACGGAGTGAATGATTGGTGCGCGCGGTTGGAAATCACGAACGATGGATTCGACTTCTTTGAGCTGGTCTGCGCTGAGTAAATCGCACTTGTTCAAAATGATGAAGTTGCAGAACTCAATCTGGTCCACGATGAGCGTCGAAATTTCTTCTTGCGAGAGGTCGTATTTGTCGGCAAGACTGTCCTTGACTTCTTTTCTCTGCTTCAGGTCGCTAAGGAATTCACGGTAGATCCTGTCGGCGTCGACGACCGTGACGATGGAGGTCAAGTAAACATTCGTATTGGGGTTGTCGTCTTCGTAAGCGAGGAAGCTTGCGCTGACAGCACCGGGATCGCTGATGCCGGAGGCTTCGACGAACACGACTTCGACGGAGCTGAGGTTGGAAATTTTTTCAATCTGCTGGATGAATTCGTCTCGCAAGGTGCAGCAAATGCAGCCATTTTGCAGTTCGAACATCGGACATTCGGTAACGTTTGAACCGTTCTTTTTCAAGATTTCGGCGTCAACATTGATGCTCCCCATATCGTTTACGATGAGGGCGACTTTTCTCGTTTCTTGCTTGAGAAGATTGTTCAAAAGGGTTGTTTTACCCGAGCCCAAATACCCGGTGATGAGAATCACCGGTTTCTTATTCTTTTTCATAAGAATCCTTTGTTAAAAAATTATGTAGCTATGTCTTTAACCCGCTAGGCGACAGTTCTGACAAAGTCCGTAAAAAACAGTGCGGAATGGATCAAGTGCAAAACCGTGTTCGGCCATCAGGTGCGAACCGAGTTTTTCAAGATCGTGACATTCGAGATGGATGAGCGTGCCGCATTTTTCGCACTTCAAATGGAAATGTGATACTTCCTTGTGGCATTTGTCGCCGAGGTATTCGAAGCATGCGGCATTCTGTTCACCTAGAAAATACTTTTGGACAACTCCTTGCGCTACAAACTTCTCGATTTGGCGGTAGATTGTCGCGATTCCGATAGAAATGTTGTTTTTCTGGAAATAAGCCGATACGTCTTCTGCTGTAAAATGCCGGCCCTGCATTGCTTTGAAGCAAGAAAGCAGTAGTTCTTGCTGCTTGGTTTTATAGTTGATTGTGCCCATCTTGATCTTAAATTTGATAACCGTTATCAAATTATACTAAAGTAAGAGATAATTGGCAAGGGGGTGGGGAACTAACTTCTTCCCGCTATTTTCTTTTCAGTTCCACCACGCAATCGGCGGCGTTCACAAAGTCTTGTGCGTGTTCAATGGCGATGACGGTATGGCCTGCGTTGCAGAGTCCGCGAATGAGGCCGAGCAACTGTTGGATGTCTTTTTGATGCAGCCCACGGGCGGGTTCGTCAAAGAGGAATAGCGTGTTCGGGGCTTTGGCGCGTGCGAGTGTAATGGATAGGCGGAGTCGTGCGCGTTCGCCGCCGGAGAGGTGGGCTGTTGTCTGCCCAAGGCGCAGATAGTCCAGTCCTGTATCGACAAGCGGTTTGAGCTTCTCGGCGAACGGCTTCATGTTTGTGAATAGCTTGTATGCACTGCCAATTTCCATATCCAATATGTCGGCGATGGAGAGCGACTTGAAACGGACTTCCAGGACTTCGTCGCGAAAGCGCTTGCCGAGGCACACGGGGCATTCGGATTCTTCGTAGCCGAGCGGATCGTAGATGACGCCTTCGCCTTTGCAGTTTTCGCAGCGGCCGCCGGGGGCGTGCATACTGAATTTGGAGGCGGTGTAGCCGCGTACTTTGCTTTCGGGGAGCTTCGCGAACAGGTCGCGGAGCAATGTGGCTAGCCCGATGGCGCTTAAGACGGTGCTGCGTTTGCTTCCGTGGAAATCTCCGGTCGTGAGAATCGAAAGGGCTTCAATGCCGAGGTTCTTGAATTCATCGGCTTTGGCGCGTTTGGCGATGTTTTCGAACATTAGCGTTGATTTTCCGCTGCCGCTTGGCCCCGTAATCACGCTGAATTTGTTGATGGGGAAGGCCGCTGTCACCGGTGCCATGTCGAACTTCGCGAAGTTCTCGACGAGGATTGCTGCGTCTTCTCGAACCCCTTGGATTGCCGCGTCGCTTTGCTCCTCGCAATGACGTTTTAAATTACTTCCTAATTCTCGAATCCATTTCCCTGTGGGCGATCCCGGATTGTTAAGCACTTCGTCACGAGTGCCTTGGAATAAAATCTCGCCGCCCTTTTCGCCTGCGCCTGGACCCATTTCAATGATGTAGTCTGCTCGGCTAATGATTTGTGGATTGTGTTCGATGAGCACGAGCGTGTTGCCGCGCTTACGGACTTTTTCAAGAACTGTCCAAAGCGATTTGACATCGGATGCGTGCAGGCCGCTGGCGGGTTCGTCGAGGGCGATCAAAAGTCCATTCAGGTGCCCTGTGCTGAGGCTTGCCAGTTTGAGGCGTTGGATTTCTCCGCCCGAGAGCGTTTTGCCGGCTCGTCCCGGAGTGAGGTAGCCGATGCCCAAATCGTTGATGGCTTCAAGACGGTCCAAAAGCGAAGTGAATGTCGCCTTTAAGTTCTGCCCGATTTTATCGTCAAAAATCTGGTGCAAAAGTGCGGGCAATTTTGCAAATTCTGTCGTGAGGATTTGCTTGTAACTGACATCGTCGATTGTTGCGTTCAGATAAGTCTTTTTGAGGCGGAGTCCGTGGCAGTGCGGGCATTCCGTGTTTTCGTCTTCGTCGATTTCGATATCGGATTCGGCGCGACCTTTGCGACTGTTTCCTTTAGCACTGTCTTTTGCAATATCCTGAACGATTCCCGTGCCATCGCAGTATTCGCAGACGCTGGTGCGGCTGTATGGCGAGAATGCGCGTGCGTCAAGGCTCGCAACGGTTTCGTTTGACTTTTGTGATTGGTGTAACTCGTCGCCTGCGTTTGGGCAGCACGGCTTTGTGCTGTAGAATTTGCGCTCGCCAGCAATGTCAAGTGTTATTGCGGAATGCGTGAGCTTTAACGTGCCGTCAACGGCTTCTGCGATTCGCGTACGTGTGTTTTCGCGAACGATGATTCTATCGACGATGATGAAAAATTCCTTGGGCGTCAAGACTTTTTCGCCGGGGAGCAGGTCTGCGAGCGAATACATAGTGCCATCGGCAATCGCGCGTGTAAAGCCTTGCGCCAAAAACACTGCCGAAAGCTTGTCCAACGTCGTGCAACCCTTGCCCTGAGTTTTCTTTTTGTCATTCCCGCCTGCATTATTGTCATTCCCGGCTTGACCGGGAATCTCCTTTTCTGCATTACCCGTCTCGATTCTCGCCAAAAACTGTAGCTTTGTCCCAACGGGCATTCCCGCAATTTCGCGGATGATTTCTTCGCGACTTTGGCTTACCATCGGAGCGCCGCAAATGGGGCAGGCGGGCTTTGCAAACGCGGCAAACAATGTTCTCAATGCGTTGTCGCATTCCGCAATCGAAAGTGCAGATGCTTTTGCGGGAGCTTCTCCACGCGTGGCGGCAATCGCTAAACTGGCCGGGAGCCCTTCGGCGCTGTCGAGCGGAATGCTTCGCTTGCCACCGAGCATATCGGCTGCAAAAGGCGATAGCGTCTCGAGGTAACGGCGTTTGCTTTCGCCGTGGAGCGTGTCCATCACGAGCGTCGATTTTCCGCAACCCGACGGTCCGCACACAACCGTAATTTTACCCAGCGGAAACTGGGCGTTGACATTCTTTAAATTATGGAGTCTGCAACCGCGAATTGAAATGTAATCAAGCATCGTTTAAAAGATAACTATTAAGAGTAGAAATGCTATATTCTCGATAATAAAATCATCTTCAAAATATTTATTCTAAAGGCGCTCGTCATGAAATTGCTTATCTCTTCTTTGCTAGCGTTGTTTCTTATGGCTTGCGGCAGTGATTCTCCGACTTCGGCGAATCATTTGAGAAGTAGAGTAAGAAGCGGTTCTATGATAGATTCCCGCGACGGTCAGACCTATAAAACTGTAACTATCGGCTCGCAGACGTGGCTGGCTCAGAACCTGAACTACGAAACGAAAAACAGTTATTGTTATGACGATGATCCTTCAAATTGTTCCAAGTATGGTCGCTTGTACACTTGGGCTGCAGCGATGGATAGTGCTGGTTTATGGAACTCGCATGGCAAAGGCTGTGGTAATGAAAAGATGTGCTTGCCGATATACCCTGTGCGCGGGGTGTGCCCGGAGGGCTGGCATTTGCCTAGCAAAGATGAGTGGAATGCCTTGTTCAAAGCTGTCGGCGATACATCAACTACAGGAGCGAAACTCAAGTCCCGAATGGGTTGGAAGGACGATGGCTTCGGCTCGGATCCCTTTTTGTTCTCGGCTTTACCTGCTGGTATCTGGTATGTGAAAGGTTTCTTCCGTAAGGGACTCAATGCATACTTCTGGAGTTCTACGGAAGCCGATGAGAGTCGTGCATACAACGTAACCTTATTTTTCAATATCGACAAAGCTTTGCTAAGTGCGGATTTTAAGGACTACGGATTTTCAGTCCGTTGCCTCAAGGACTAAAATAAACATCGTTTAAAATGTTAAATATAAAGCGTGGAAAAGCTATATTTACAATAAAGAAAAATACTAAAAAATTTATTCTAAAGGCACCTTTTATGAAATTGCTTATTCCTTCTTTGCTCTCGTTATTTCTTGTTGCTTGCGGCAATGATTCGTCAACTTCAGTGAATAATTCGGATGATGAACGGATCTCCTATATAACGGACTCCCGCGATGGTCAAAAATACAAGACGGTAACCATCGGCTCGCAGACATGGATGGCGCAGAATCTGAACTTTGAAACGGAAAACAGCTATTGTTATGGCGATGATCCGTCAAATTGTTCCAAGTATGGTCGCTTGTACACTTGGGCTGCTGCGATGGAATCGTGCCCTTCGGGTTGGCATTTGCCGACATTGGATGAGTTTCAAGTTTTGATTGATGCTGTTGGCGGAAAAAAGATTGCGGGTAAAATGCTAAAGGCCACAAATGGCTGGGTTAAGGATGGTGACGGTACGGATGCATTCTTGTTCTCGGCACTGCCTGCTGGTTATGGGGACGGCAGGGGGAAATATGAGCATGAAGGAGAATTTGTGGAATTCTGGACTGCTACTAAATATGAACGCACTGACCCGGACTCGTATAGCGTCTTTCTCAGTCATTTTTATGAAGGTGCGGGTTGGGACTACTCCTCCAGACGCGATGTGTATTCTGTCCGTTGCCTAAAGGATGAACTGTAAAGACTCGCAGGAGTCCACTAAAAAGCCCGTGCAGTTCACTCACTGCCGGGCTGTTTTTTTAATTATGGATCCCGTCGCTATGCTCCAGGATGACTGTAGACCTTCCTACCGTCTACTGTCTACTTCCTACTGCGGCTCTGCCGCTATTCCTTAAACGTGAATCTCAGTTCGCCGAACGGAGTGCGGAAATCCTTGTTCTTCAAGTTGTTTTCTTCGATGCCGGCGAACAGTCTGTAACCGCCGCCCACAGAAACTTCAAGGAGCTTTGTCACGCGGAAGTTGAACTGTGCCGAAAAGTCAGAAGTGAAGAATGCGTCGTCAGACTTGAATCCGTCTTCGTCGCCCTTGTTCAAAAAGTTCACGCTGCCGCCACCGATGCTGACCGGGAGCGAAATGGAGAAAATGCCGTTGCGGTAAACGACCGGTTCGGCGAAGATGCCGTAAGAATGGTAGTCGAGCATTTGCGGGTGGCGGACTTTCGGGTTCCTCACGTCGCTAAGGATGGTCGAAAAGTAACCGCCCAGGCTGATGTACGGGTTCAAAACGACACCGATACGGAGGTTCATAAAAATCGTTCCGTCGCGGGCGATAAGGGAATTGCCGCCGCTGACTCCCAAAAGTGCGCTCCAGTCAGAAGAAACCTCTTCTTTAGGCTGGTAATCGGCAGAACCCTGGAGTTCTGCGTGTGCGCCGACAGTCAGTGTGAGTGCGGCAAGGAGTGTTTTCCAAAAATTAGCTTTCATTATAAGTCCTCCAGTTTTCCTTCCCATCTCCAGTTCTTTGTGCTTGCGGCCGGCCAGTGACAGATTGTCCAGACAAGGCTGTTTCCGCAAAGGATGATGGACCATACGCCAAAGAGCAAAAAGAGGATAAGGGGGATAAAGGCGAGCGAACCGTAAAAAATGGACATGCGTGTGACCATCGTGGTCTGGATCAGTATGAGGATTTTCACGTAGATGTTGATGGCAAGCCACGAAATCAAAGTCGAAAGCATCGAGGCGAGTATCAGTTTCTTGCGGGTGTAGTGCTTGTTCTGTCCTGCCGGGCGGGCGGGCAACTTGTAGAGCATCAGGAAAATGACGAGGAGAATGGTGATGTGGTATGCCGAGTACCAGAATGCCGAAATCATCGCCTTGATGACTTCGGGCGAAAAATGGAAACCGTCGACGATGATCACCGAGAGGACTTTCTGGATGTGGTTCACGAATCCTGCGAACATCCCGAAGAAAAGGGCGGCGATGAGGAGGAACGGCGTGTAGACTTTGATTTGATGGATCAGGGTTCTCGAAGTCTTGTTCTCCCAGACGACATTGAAGTTCGTTTCTAGGCTGCCGAATGCGAGAATGAACGTGACAAAAAGACCGCCGGCACCGATAAACCCGAGTTTTTGTATGGGGATATGTTCCGCGTTTTCGACGATATCCATGATCTGCTCGGTCGGCCAGTCCAGATTGAGCATGTCGATGACAATCGGGAGGTAGTCCGAAATGAAGTTGCCGAATCCGACCGCAAGCGTGATGGAGGTGAGCATGATGAGGAGCGGAACGACTGCCACAAGGGTCGTGTAGGTCAATGCTGCCGCACGCGTCATTCCGTGATAATACAGGAACGATTTCCCGGTGACAACCATGATTTTTACGAATGTCGGAGAACGGGCTGCGATATTATCGAACAACCATTCCCACGAAAAATTTTTCCACCAGTGAGGCATATCACTATAAATATAGTTAAAGGAACGGCTTACGTGATCCAAATCACTTAAAAATTGGTATAAAGGGACTTTTTTCTCGGAAAATTTCAAAAAGTGTAGACAATTTTATCGTAACGATTGTGGACTTATATCGCTAAAACAGTTAATACAGGAACATAAATGTAATAAACAATGTGGACTTTTTTATAAAAATTTGATTATATTAAGGGTAATATGAACCTATATAATAGGATAGTTGTTTATGGGATGTCACAAAAATTTTAAGACTGTTTTTGCCAGTTCTTTGCTTGCTGCGGGACTGGCTGTTCCTGCATTTGCTGCTCCGCGTCAAATGGAAAACTTGACCCGTGGACTTATTGCGGCAAATGTGGGCAACGGAATGCTCGTGAGCTGGCGTTTGCTCGGTACGGATGACCCGGCAACGGAATTCAATCTTTATCGCGATGGTACGAAAATTGCCTCTATCGGAAAAACCGGTGGTACGAACTTCTTGGACAAGGATGGGAAAACGACGTCCAAGTACACGGTTGCTGCCGTTGTTGACGGCAAGGAACAGGCAAAGTCCTCGCTTTCCGCTATTTTGGACAAGACCGTCTCGAATAGCGGAAAATCTTTCCCGTACAAGACGCTCAAACTTGAGGTCCCTGCGGCACAGACAATGCCCGATGGCGAAAAGTGTACTTATACCCCTAACGATATGAGCGTTGCCGACCTTGATGGCGACGGCGAATACGAACTCATTTTGAAGTGGGATCCGTCTAACGCACACGATAACTCGCAAACGGGTTATACGGGCACGGTGTTTATCGATGCTTACAAGCTTGATGGCACGCGTCTTTGGCGCATTGACCTTGGCAAGAACATCCGCGCAGGCGCTCACTACACGCAGTTCCAGGTTTACGACTACGATGGTGACGGCAAGGCCGAAATGATCGTGAAGACTGCCGACGGTACGATTGACGGTACGGGCAAGGCGATTGGCGACAAGTCCAAGGATTATCGTAGCACGGCTGGAACGATTCTTGACGGTCCTGAATACTTGACGGTGTTCCGTGGCGTTGATGGCGCTGCAGTTTCGACGATTGAATATACCCCGAGCCGTAATATCAACCAGCATGTGAAGGGCAAGGATGCCCATGGCTACTGGGGCGACAACTACGGTAACCGTTGCGAACGTTACTTGGCGGCAACGGGTTATCTGGATGGCGTTCATCCAAGTGCCATTTTTGCTCGTGGTTATTACAGTTCTTCTTACGTGGCGGCTTACGACTTTGATGGCAAGGAATTGAAACTTCGCTGGCTCCACAAGTCCGAATATCCGGGCGAAGGTCTTTATGGCGAAGGTAACCACAGCCTTCAGGCCGTTGACCTTGATGGCGACGGCTATGACGAAATCTTTTTCGGTGCAGCAGCCTTGAATCATGATGGTACACTGCGTTACCGCACGGGCCTTGGCCATGGTGATGCTCACCATATTTCTGATTTGGATCCGGATCTTCCGGGGCTTGAACTCTGGGATGTTCACGAACATACTGATGCCAAGTACACCGAAGAAATGCGTGCTCATGATGGCAAGATTATTTGGGGAACTCCGCAGCCTTCTTCCGGTGGCGTGGACAATGGCCGTGGTATGGCGGCTGACATTGACTCCGAGTATCGCGGCTTTGAAATGTGGTCCAGCAAGGGTGGCGGAATGAAGACCGCCAAGGGCAAACTCATTGGAACGCCTGCTGTTTCTACGAATTTCCGCATTTACTTTGATGGTGACGAATACGACGAACTTTTGGACGGTGCTTTTGTAACAAAGTTCAATTCAAGCTCCAAGAAGTCTGAAACGTATTTCGATGGTCCGACAGCTCTCGGTGCGGCCGGTTGCAATGGAACGAAGAATACTCCGAGCCTCGTTGCAGACCTCTTTGGTGACTGGCGTGAAGAACTTGTAGTTCGCTCTGACAAGGATCCGTCAACGATGTACATCATTTCGACTCCGGTCGAAAGCGAACACCGCGTCTATACGCTGATGCACGATGCCACCTACCGTACGGCAGTGGCGTCTGAAAATACGGCTTACAACCAGCCGCCGCATTTGGGCTACTACTTGCCTGATATGGTCAAGTCGCTCAAGCAGCCGGATGTTTATGTTGTCGGCGAAAACGTCGAAGTCCCGGTCGATACGACTCCTGTCGTGAACGATGGCAAGTCTACTATTGATGCTTCTACGCCGAAGGAAGGTGCTGGCTGGACCGAATCGTCGAACGAAGGATTCCTCGAAAATGGTTACTACAATTTCGAGAATACGCTCTCTAGCTATGGCGTGTGGGAAATCTTCTCGCAGAAAGAAGCCAAGACGACGCTCACGATCCGCTTTGCAAATGGCGGCACTGGTGACCGCAACATGGCTGTCTATGTAAACGGCAAGTCGGTGGGCACGGTAAGCTTCCCGGCTACAGGTTGGACAACGTATAAAGAAGCGCAAATCGATGTGTCTTTGAAGGCTGGCGTCAACACGCTCAAGCTCACTTCGATGACGAGTGACGGCGGCCCGAATGTGGACATGTTTACCTTCGGCATCGATGGTGTGGAACTTTACGATGGCACTCAAGAAGTGAAACCGGTTTCGATTGCTGCGCAGTCGTTTATGCCGAATGTCTACAATCCGGTGACGGGGCTCCTCAATGCTCGTGAAGCGGGCTTTGCTGAAATCTACGCATACGATATGACGGGTAAGCTTGTTAGCGGTCTTTCTCGTAACGTCGCCGCAGGAACATCCAAGGTCATGTTCGACCGAGAAATGCTCTCGCGTGGCGCCTACATGATGGTCGTGAAGCTGAACGGCCGCGTGATTTCGAAGTCCATACATAACGTTGCGAAGTAAGAGGTTTGAATATGGGAATGTTTAGCAAGGTTTGGCAGGGTGCCGTTGTGGCTTCGATGTTGGCCGCTCCGCTTGCGCTTGCGAAAGTCACGATTTATATGTGCGGTGACTCCACGATGCAGGACTGGGCTGCCGGCTATTGCCCTAAGCAGGGGCAAGGCCAGGATTTCCATTACTGGTTCGATGTCAACAAGGCTGCGGTCGTGAACCGCGGCCAGGGCGGCATGGCTGCTGACGGTTATTACGACATGTTCTGGAAGCACGGCTGTTCTGCCGGGAACTGCATTGTCGACAAGCTCCAGGTGGGCGACTATGCCGTTATCCAGTTTGGCATCAATGACGTGAGCAAGAGTGACGAAGCGAAGTTCACGGTGGCGATGAGTACGATGGTGAAGGAGGCTGCTGCAAAGGGCGCTTACCCGATCATCATGAGTCCGATTCGCCGTTGCTATTTCGATTCTCCGACGGCCATCCATAACAGTTATCGTGGCTACCCGGCACGTGCAAAGGCCATTGCCGATTCCTTGAACATTCCGTTCATTGATATGAGCGAAATGGTCGCAAACTATATGATTTCAGTTGGCGAATATTATGCCCAGCAGTTTGTCTTTAACTATGCGACGAGTGCTGAATATTCAAACCTCAAGAGTGATCAGGCTGACCAGGTGCATTTGCAGATGAACGGTGCGAATGCCTTTGGCCGAATCATCACGGAACAGATGCGTGCCCACTCGGATCCGCTGGTGAAAAAGCTTGGCGACTATATGGCTCCGATGTACCAGGTGAGCGTGAAGGTCTCGCCGGAAGGCGCTGCCGAAGCGACTTCCATCAATGCGTACTATCCGCAGGGTATGACGGTGATGCTCAAGACCATCCCGAAATCTGGCAAAAAGTTCTTGGGCTGGTATGACGGTAATGGCAACAAGGTGAGCGGACAGGCTGTTTCTACGGTCAAGTCCCAGTACATCTACACGTTCACGATGAAGGATGCCGCAACGCAGTACACCGCTGTTTACGAGGGCGGAACCGCCCAGAAGTACGAGGGCGATGGCAAGGCGTTGACTGCTTTCCCGACGACGACTCCGAAGAGTCTTGACGATGTGACTTTTGTGCCGTTTACGCCGATCGAAGGCAGTGAAGAAACGAACGTCCAGATTGATAAGGACATCAAAAAGTATTTCGATGCCTATACTCCTGATACGGCTGGAATTGGCTGGTCTCAGAATGAATGGGCTGGATTTACGGGCGATGGGTACTACAACTTGGATAACACCAAGGAATCTTTTGCCGGTTATAAGATGAAGTTCCCTGGTGCAGGTTATGTGACGCTTGCGGTTCGTTATGCTAATGGTGGCTCGAGCGACCGTATGTTCAATGCATACCTCGATCACGACTATTATGTGAGTGCGCCTCCGACGGGTGGCTGGGATAAGTGGGACACCGCTTATGTTGTTATGGACGCTCCGGAAGGAGAGGCTTTGCTCAAGTTTATGTCTTTAACGTCTGATGGTGCTCCAAACCTCGATGCGTTTGGCTTTAGCCTGGATGGCGTTTGCCACGTAGGCGTGGATTGCAAGGAAGAGATTCCGCCGACGTCCTTGCAGGGCTTTAAGGCCGTAGTTGGAGCAAGACTTCACGGCAATATGCTTTCGCTGACGGAACGTGCTGAAGTGAACGTGTTCGATATGAACGGAAGTCTCGTCGTGCGCAAGACAGTATCGGCGGGCGAGGTGGATTTGTCTACTCTTGTGCGTGCCAACGGCCTTTATCGTGTGACGGTCCGTCAAGGCGGTAAAAAGTTTGCCGCAACTTGGGCAAAGGTTAAATAGGTGCAAATTGTCATCCCCGCGTAGGCGGGGATCACCTTTCATAATACAAGAAGGAGATGCCCGACTGAATCGGGCATGACAATAAAAGGATTTGCTATGAATAAGTTTATAAAAATCTTTCTCGCTGCTGCCGTGTTTACGGGTGTTGCCGTGAGCGACTCGACGTCGTTCTCGATTTACGTGGTGGGCGATTCTACGGTTCAGACGTACAAGGACAATGTTTACCCACAGACGGGCTGGGGACAGGTTCTTGGCTACTTCTTTGATGCGTCGCGCGTGAACGTTCTCAATTACGCTATTGGCGGCCGCAGCTCCAGGACATTTATTGAAGAAGGCCGTTTGGACGAAGTCAAGAGTAAACTCCAGAAGGGCGATTATCTGTTCGTGCAGTTTGGCCATAACGACCGCGACTACAGCAAGGCCGCCCGCTATGTGGAACCTTCGCAGTTCTCCGGTTACATCCAGAAGTACGTGGATGCAGGTCAGGCCAAAGGGGCGAACGTCATTCTCGTTTCTCCGATGAACCTGAACGGAAGCCGCAATGTGTTTTCGACGGGTGACAAAAATTACGATGCGCGCGGCATGATGCAGACGGTTGCCAAAAACAACAAGATCCCGTTTGTAGACTTGAATATGAAATCGTACAATACGTATAACACGACGTATAAGGCGATTCCGGATTATGTGACGCGTTACTTGTACAAGTCCTTGCAAAAAGGCGAATACCCAAATTTCCCGGATGGCGTGAATGACGGAACGACTCACTTCCAGGAAATGGGTTCGATGGGCCACGCCCAAATGATTTGCGAAGAACTTGAAGATAATCTCAAGAGCAATTCGACGCTTTCGGCTGATGCCAAGGCGGCTCTCACGACTCTTGTTTCGGCCATCAAGAAGCGTTACACCATCAAGGTCAAGACGAACCTTTCGAACTACAACGGTCTCATTACGCAGACTCAGTATTTCCCGGCCGGTTCTCCGATGACGCTCCGTGTGACGCCGAACGGTCAGACGTTTGAAAAGTGGGTCGATGACGACTGTAACGAACTTTCGACGGATATGATTTATTACGGCTTCAAGACGAAGGCCCGCGACATTACCTATACGGCTATGTTCAAGGGCGGTGATGCTTGCTCACCGATTACGCACGGTACCGAAGATGCTTACGAAGATGGTCCTGGAAGCTCCAGTAGCTCCAGCGGTGAAGTCGAAGTCAAGGATCTTGATTCGGATCTCTGCTCGCTTGATGCCGGAACGCAGGCTTGGCCGTCTGTCATCGAAACGTATGCCCCCGAAATGGGCGATGGCTTCTCTGAATCTAACCATGAAGACTATACCGGAAAGGGATTCTTCAATCTCGAAAATTCCGCTTACAGCAAGGCAACGTATATGGTCACGTCCGATCAGTCGGCGTCGAATGCCCGCGTGATGATCCGCTATGCGTTTGCAGGAACGACGAATCGCGATATGAAAATCACGATTGACAATGGCGTTTATGATGTTGCGTTCCCGCCGACCGGTAGCTGGGACAAATGGGATACCGTCTACATTGATGATGTATGGGTGGACGCCCTGGACTTCAAGGTGATTCTGCAATCGGCGACATCTGATGGTGGCCCGAACGTGGATATGATTGCTTTTGATATGAAGGACGTTTATCGCACGGGATGTGCTAAATTGAGACAGGCGGAAGTTCCGCCGACATCGATTGCAGCCCAAAAGGTTTCCCGTGCTCCGCAAAAGAAGGGCTTTACGGTCAATGCGCTTGGACAAAAGATTCAAGGCGTGAACAATCGCGCGGACTTGCGTCATCTCCCTAAAGGCTACTATTTTCAGTATTGAAATTTTTTAATTTTTCCTTTGTAATTAAAAATACCGCTCTCTAAAAAATGATCAACATCTTTGAATATCTGAATTACCGCGATTTTTTGAAGGACGCGTACGAAGAACGCCATGCTGGTGATTGGCGTTTTAGTCACCGTTTTATTGCCGAAAAAGCGGGATTCGATTCATCGATGTTCAATAAGATCTTGCAGGGAAAGCGCAACTTGACCGACCGTATGGTCAAGATCTTTGCGTCCATCTTTTGCAACGGGGACCGTGAAAAGTCTTACTTTGCGAACATGGTGGCGTTCAACCAGGCAAAGACTCATTCCGAAAGCCGTCAGTATTTGGAAAAGCTCGTGGCGACAAAGGAATGCAAAGTTGAGGACTTGGCAAAAGATCAGTTTGAGTATTTTGACCATTGGTATCATGCCGTTGTCCGTGAACTTGTGACTTTTTACCCGTATGTGGGGGACGATGCGGCCTTGGGACTTATGGTGCGCCCGCCGATTTCGGCAAGCCAGGTGAAGTCTTCGATTGCTCTGCTAGAACGTCTCTCGATGATCAAGAAAAATGAGGAAACGGGATTCTACGAGCAGACGCAGGGGCTTGTTTCGAGCGGCCTGGAATCTTACAATACTGCGGTAAACGCTTACATCCAGCAGAACCTGGACGTGGCGCAGACTGCAATGGACCGCTTTGACCGCAGTGAACGCAACCTTTCGACGCTTGCGTTTGGCTGTGACGAAACGACCTATAACGAACTTGTCGAAATGGTTCGCAGGTTCCGTCGTGAAGTCTTGGCTAAGGTGCAATCGTGCCAAAAGCCGAATCGTGTTTTCCAGTTGGGAATGCAGCTGTTCCCGCTTTCGGATCCGTATCCGCCGCCGCAAAGGCGCGGCCGCAAACGTCGTATTCGCGGTGCCGAGATGCAGAATGCAAACGTGGAACTGCAAGACGAATCCGCCGAAGAAAAGGAGCGTGGACATGAATAAGTGGATTTCTGTTGCACATCCTCGACTTTTGCTGTTGGCTGGTGTATGCCTTTCGATGCTTTTGGCGGCGTGCCACAACGATAAGGTGGCCGGTGGAACAGAAGCGGAATCGACGATTGCGTTGTATATCCAGCTGGCGGATGGAAAACCTGCTCCGATGTCGCGTGTCCGCATCTTGCCGGGAAATTTCCTTTCGGACGGAACTGCTGAAAATGCTTGGAACGAAACGGATCAAAATGGACAAGTCTCGTTTGAAGTCCGTAATGGAAGTTATACCATTGAAGCTAGATCTGTAAATGAATCTGTGGCTTCGGGGGCGGTGCTTTCGCTCTCGATGGATTCGAAGATTGCTGATTCGAAAACGGATACGGTTAAGCTTGGTGAACTTTCGTCGATTGAAGGTTATGTTGTTCTTGGTTCAGGGACTTCTGTCGTGCGTGTTGTCGGCTTGGATCGCTATGTCATTCCTGATAGTACAGGACATTTTGTGATTGATTCGCTTCCGTCGGGAAGTTTTGAAGTGCAGATCGGCAATCCTGACGAAGTCCATTCGGCGCTTGTTCAGACGAATGTCGGTGATACACTGTTTGTCGACGAATCTGATACGTCTGCGACGATTAAGGTCACCAAGTCGAAAACTGCGGTGGCTAGCGAGTATCCCGAAAGTGACTGGACAGCCCATGAAGCTTTGCTCAAGCAGATTGAAGGCTTTGCAGTGGGCACTTTAGGTGCTGCTGGTGTTGCGGATCACTCTGGAAAAATCAGGGAAGCAAAAGGCGAAATCTGTGTTGTCACGACAACGGACGATTTTATCGATATTGTCGATTCATCGGAAGTGGATTCTGACGAGATTGTGAGGAAGACGGTTGTAGCGCCGGGCTCATTCCGCGAGTGTGCTGAAAAGGATACTGCGGCTTGGATCCTGTTTGAACAGAGCGGCTCCTACAATTTGCAGTCTCCGCTCCGTATCAAGTCCAACAAGACTATCGATGGGCGTGGCCGCGATATCCGCATCACGGGTATGGGAATTCTGACGAATGAGTCGGCGAACCTTATTTTTGAAAACCTGACCTTTACGGCTCCGTCCATAACGGCTCAGGATACGTCGAGCCGTCGTGCGCTCTCAATCCATAACTTGACACACCATGTCTGGGTGGACCATTGCACATTTGAGGAATATCCGCTGATCGAGTTGGACATCAAACGCAATTCGCAGGCAGTGACCGTATCGTGGAGTCGTTTTGAAAATGCGCAGTCCGGGATTCTGTTTGGGCTTGAACCGGATATCTTTGTGGATTCGCTCCAGACCTTTACGCTACATCACAACTACTTTGCAAACTTGGATTCTCGTGGCGTTGTGGCTCGTCATGGAAAGTTGCACGCATATAACAACTTTTTCGCTGACGTAAAGTTCGCGGGCATTGAATGCTCGGATTCGGCTATGTGCTATGTCGAAAACAATGTGTTCAATATTGATGCTCCGATTTTGGTGTATCGCCTGTATGGTGAAGATGGTGCGCCGGACGTGGCAACTCGGGGCTTTGTCTATGCGTTGGACAACGTGTTTAGCCTTGGTGGCGAAAATTTGCAGGATGAAACGGTCTTTAGGCCGGAGTATAATGCTTCGGTTGATGCTGCCGATGTGGAACTTGCCGTCCGTGTGAAAAACGAAGCCGGGCCCCGGTAAAACTCCGCACGACTTCCTACTTCCTACTTCTAACTTCCTACTAAAATTGCTATATTTGCGGTGCGAACTTTAAAGGAGCTATAATGCTTAAATCTACATTGCAACAGACCGATCCGGAAATCTATAACATCATCCAGAAGGAAGCCGAACGCCAGGAATATGGCATCGAACTTATCGCTTCTGAAAACTACACTTCCAAGGCTGTGATGGAAGCCATGGGTTCCGTCCTCACCAACAAGTACAGTGAAGGTTACGTTGGCAAGCGCTACTACGGTGGTAACGAAGTTATCGACGAAATGGAAGCTCTCGCTATCGATCGTTGCAAGAAGCTCTTTGGTTGCGACCACGTGAACATCCAGCCGCTTTCCGGTTCTCCGGCTAACGCTGCTGTTTACTTCGCCGTTCTCAAACCGGGTGACAAGGTCCTCGGCCTCAAGCTCGACCACGGTGGACACCTTTCTCACGGCCATCCGGTGAATTTCTCCGGCATGCTCTACAACTTCGTGCAGTACGAAGTCGACAAGGAAACGGGCCGCATCGACATGGACAAGGTCCGCGAAATCGCTCTCCGCGAAAAGCCGAAGATGATTCTCGCCGGTTTCTCTGCCTACAGCCGCAACCTCGACTGGAAGCGCTTCAAGGAAATCGCCGACGAAGTGGGCGCCCTCACCATGGCTGACATTTCTCACGTCGCTGGCCTCATCGCCGGTAAGGCAAT
>JBGVAT010000156.1:0-11904 GCA_045224895.1 Fibrobacter sp. | reverse complement strand
TGGTTCCTCGATTACGCCAGCTATGTGATTTTGGACCGTGCGGTCCCGTATTTTGAAGATGGCCTGAAGCCTGTTCAGCGCCGTATTTTGCACTCTATGTTCGAAAACCACGACGGACGCTACCAGAAGGTGGCAACGATCGTCGGTCGAACGATGGCTTACCACCCGCATGGTGACGCCTCCATTGGCGATGCACTTGTGGGCCTCGGTCAGAAGAATTTGCTCATCGACACCCAGGGTAACTGGGGCAACCCCTTTACCGGCGACCGTGCTGCAGCCCCCCGTTATATCGAAGGCCGCCTCACGCCGTTCGCTGTCGATGTCGTGTTCAACCCCGAAACGACGGAATGGATCCCGAGTTACGATGGCCGTAGCGAAGAACCGGTCACGCTCCCGGTCAAGTTCCCGTTGCTTTTGGCTCAAGGCGTCGATGGTATTGCAGTCGGTCTTTCGACTTCCATCCTCCCCCACAACTTCCGCGAACTCTGCGAGGCTAGCATCGCCTGCCTGCGCGGCAAGAAGTTTACGCTTTACCCGGACTTTTTCACGGGCGGCATCATCGACGTGTCGGACTACAACGACGGTCAACGCGGGGGCAAGGTCAAAGTCCGCGCGAAGATTGAAAAAGTCGACAACAAGACACTCGCGATCCGCGAAATTCCGTACGGCACCACGACCGTAAGCTTGATTGAAAGCATTGTCAAGGCAAACGACAAGGGCAAAATCAAGATTAAGCACGTGGACGACAACACGAGCCAGGGCGTCGAAATTCTCGTGCACTTGCAGCCGGGGACGGACCCGCAGGTGGCCATTGACGCACTCTATGCCTTTACGGACTGCGAAAAGTCGCTCTCCCCGTGCACTTGCGTCATTATCGACAAGCACCCGAAATTTGTGGGCGTCTCGGACATTTTGAAGCTCAACACGGAACACACCGTGAAGCTTTTGGAATGGGAACTCGCCAACGAGCTCAAGCACCTCGAAGACAAGTGGCACATGACCACACTCGAAAAAATCTTTATCGAGAAGGAAGTTTACGAGGTCATCAAGAAGGCTAAGGACCGTGAACAAATTATCCGTCTCGTTCGCGAAGGCCTCACGCCGTACCTCAAGCGTCTGCACCGCCAGACCGTTACGGACGACGAAATCGGCAAGCTCATTGAAATTCCGATCCGCCGCATAAGCCATTACGATCGCGAAAAGGCCGACCAGCTTTTGAAGGAACTCGAAGAAAGCATCGCGACCTGCAAGTACAACCAGGAACACATTATCGATTACGCCGTGAACCACTTCAAGAACATCTTGAAGAAGTACGGCGAAGGCAAGGAACGCCGCACGCAGATTGCTGAATTCGGTAAGGTGAACGCCGTGCATGTGGCTCTTGCCAACCAGAAGCTTTACGTGAACCGCAAGGAAGGCTTCGTTGGCACGGGCATGAAGAAGGAAGAATACCTCTTCGACGTGTCGGAATACGATGATTTGATCGTGTTCAAGGCCGACGGCAGCTTCAAGGTTGTGAAGGTCAGCGACAAGGACTTTGTCGGTAAGGATATCATTCTCGTCGAAAAGTTCAACAAGGACGACGAACGCCATATATATAACGTCATCCACCAGGACGGCAAGGACGGCTACGCTTACATCAAGCGCTTCAACGTCGGCGGCGTGACTCGCGACAAGGATTACTACATGGGCAAGAACAAGCCCGGTAGCAAGATTCTTTACATGTCTAGCAATATGAACGGCGAAGCCGAAGTGGTCGAAGTCATCTTGAAGCCGCGTCCGCGCATCAAGCTGAACTTTGAAGTGGACTTCAGCGAAGTCGAAGTCAAGGGCCGTGGAGCCATTGGCAATATCGTTTCGAAGTACCCGGTCAAGACAGTCAAGAGACTCCGCAAGGGCGTTTCGACGCTTGGTGCAAGAGTGCTTTACTTCGATGCTCCGAGCGGTATCGTCTCAACGCAGAAGAAGGGCGATTGCCTCGGTGAATTTGGCGAAAACGACAAGTTGCTCATCATCAAGCAAGATGGTAGCGCTCGCGTCCACAATATGGCAGACCCGATTCTCGTCGGTTCGAACATCAAGTATCTGCACAAGTACGACCCGGCTCAGGTCTTTACGGTGCTCTACTTCGAAGGCTCGAATTTCAACTACATGGTCAAGCGCTTCAACCTCGAAGGCTGCCCCATGACGACGGAATTCAGCGTAGTCTCCGACCACAAGGACACGAAGCTCATCGAACTCTTTGCTACAGATGACGCCCGCGAACTGATGGAATACCAGGTCGGTCGCGAAGTCCAGAAGGAAGAACTCGACTTGACAGAAATTGCGGAAGTCAAGGGCTACAAGGCTCTCGGCAGCAAGTTCACCGCCAAGAAGATCAAGCGCGTGAGCCGCATTTCGCCGGCAGACCCGTTTAGCGACGGGAGTGGCGAAGGCGATGCAAGCGAAAGCGAAGACCCGAGCTTGTTCTAAGAAAGAAAGCTCCGCTTTGATGTCATGCCCGCCTCCGTGCGGGCATCTCCTTTTTTAGGACGAGAAGGTGATTCCCGATTAAATCGGGAATGACAATTCGAGGGGGCTCGCAATGACGAAATTAATGAGTTATGCCCCGCAGAAGCGGGGCATTTCTTATTCAACACAAAAAATTAATCATCCTTAACGCAGCGGACGGGAAAACCAGAAGACCGTCCAGAAATAGTAAGCATACTCACATCATTATTACTAAAAGGAATCAACTCAGTAGAACCAGTTGGGTCATAAATTGATATAGTCGATGTCCAATAACCGGCTTCTTCTCCCATATCACAGTAATTTTCTTTATTTCGACAACCCCGTGATCCTGCAGGAATAACATTAAAACCATAATCGTCTGTACCATAGGCAAGAACATCCGTATCATCCCAGCCTTCTGTAGATTCTAGAACTACGCTCGCCTTTGTAGTTCCACCCACCGCATAAATCAAAGTGCTCCACTCTGAAAATTGCGGAAGATGCCAGCCTTCTGGACAAACCCCACGCACAGGTTCCGCTGGAGTACACTTAACACCATCACCACATCCTTTGCCATTTGTACTGAAAAGTCCCGCACTGTCCATAGCGGCACTCCACAAATACAACCGTCCATACTTATCACAAAATCTAAGGGAATCTAAATAACAAAAACTGCTTGAATCCAAACTATCCGTAGGTTGCAAATAGGCAAAATTCAAATTCTCGGCCATCCAAGTTTGATCGCCAATTTTAACAGTCTTGTATTTTTTTCCATCACGTTTATCTACAAACGAGCCTTTTACAACACTCGAAGGCGAAACAACCGAAGAAGACGATACTGATTTACTGCTACTAGATCTTACAAAATCAATTGGTTCCGGAGATTCACCCTTAAGGCAACGAACAGACATTGCAAAATACATTGGATCACGGGAATCACCAACACGATCCCAATCACATTTGAATTCAACAGCAGTTGCACGATTCGTAGTCCATGAAGAAGTCCAAAAATAAGCACCATCGCCATCATCGTCGAAAGCATCATTATCCTGGAACCCAGCAGCCAACACTGTAAATCCATAAGAATCGTCACCATATTGATGTCCAACTTCAAAATCCTTAGAGTGTCCACCATAATGATTCCAGCCATTTGAAGATCTAAGACGGTAGCCCGCTCGAGAAGTCCCACCAGCAAAAGTAATCAGAGTATCCCATTCCGCTTTTGTAGGCAAATGCCAACCTGCAGGGCAAGCTTTAATCGCATCATACCATGAATAAAGCCTACCATACTTTTCGCACTTGGCTGGAGCCATTTTATAACAGTAGCTTTCTTCCGTTTCATAATTCAAATTCTCAGCCATCCAAGTCTGTTCACCGATAGTCACAATCCTATATGTTTGTCCGTCACGTTCATCCTTGAAAAGTTTATCAGCAGAAATCGCAGACGAAGACGATTTAGCAGAGATCGTATCCTTGAGACAACGAATGGCATTTCCACGATTATCATCAGTCCAACCATCAGAATAATAATTGGTGTGGTAACCAAAATAAGCATAAATATACTGTCCACCATAATAAGTTGAAGATGTCCAAAAAGAAGCTGATTGTCTCATGCCCTCAAAAAATCCATTATCATCTATAAATCCCGTAGGAAGTACTGAGAATCCATAATCATCCGTTCCATTTCCACTTGATTCTTCATATTCATCCCAGCCATTCTTCGACTTTAAAGCCTTACCTGCGATTTTATCACCACCAGCCACATTAATCAAATCTTGCCATTCATGTTTATCCGGCAAATGCCACCCAGCAGGGCAAACATCTTGACTAGACTTCCATCCATAAAAACGTCCATACTTAGTACAATTAGTTGTATCCCTATCATAGCAGTAACTATAAGGAGATCTGTAGTTGAGATTTTCGGCCATCCATTCTTGGTTGCCAATTTTCACGGTTTTGTAAGTACGGCCGTCACGTTCATCGATAAGTTTTCCATAGGAAACATTTGACGAATCGTTATCATCTTCAGCCTGCGAACCGTTGTCGGAACATGCCGAGAAAAAAACGACTAGAAGTGCTACAAAAAGCAACGAACGACTTTTGATGCAATTATTTTGCATTTTCATTCCTCCAAAAACAAATTATGAGTTCTCGTGAAGTTAATCTATTACGAAGAATATAGAAAGCTAATAAGATACAGAGGATTCTTTGACACCTAATATCACACAAAATAACTATTAAAAGAAGAGGTGACCCCGGAATGAATCCGGGGTGACAATGGTGCGGGCATCGCCTTTTTACAGTATATCTCTGTTAAGCAATTCGCCGTGGCTGAGTTCAAGACGGCGGAACGGGCTGTTCAGATAAAAGTCCGGGTTATGTGTTGCCATGAGGATGGTCGTTCCGCGGGCGTTGATTTCCTTGAAAATGCAGAACACTTCTTCAGCGTTTTTCGGGTCCAAGTTACCGGTCGGTTCGTCCGCCAAAAGCAAGTACGGATTATGCACCATCGCACGGGCAATCGCTACGCGCTGCTGTTCACCGCCCGAAAGCGTGTAAGGCATCGCAAAGCGTTTTTGGCTAATGCCCACGAGCGCAAGCGCATCAAAAACAGCCGCGTTAATCTTGTTGCTCGGAGTGCCCACAATACGGAGCGCAAGCGCCACATTCTCGAAAACATTGCGGTCCGGCAACAGCTTAAAGTCCTGGAAAATAATTCCCATCTTACGGCGAAGCGCCTGGATCCTATCGTCCGGAGTATTCTTGCTATCGTACAAGACGTTGTCCGAAAACTTGACCATCACCTGGCCACCGCGCTGTTCATCCGGACGCTCATCCATATAGATGAGCTTCAAGACCGTAGACTTACCGGCACCAGAATGCCCCGTCAAGAAAACAAACTCGCCCTTGTTGATGCGGAAGGTGACGTTGTTCAACGCCTTCCAGTTGGCTTCGTAAGATTTCGTGACGTGGGTAAAATGGATCATATTATTCCGTCATTCTGATTTCGACGAGAACTTCCTTGCGCCACTTCTGGATGAGCTTCTGGAGCTTTTCATTTTCCAAGTGCGTGGCAGCCATCATTTCAATCTTGCCGTAATCTTCTTCGAGCGTGAGTTCGCGCACCTGGCGGGAATCATCCAAACGGAACAAGTGATAAGCACCATCAATAACAACCGGTTCAGAGATTTCGCCAACTTGCAAATTTGCGACCGGATCCACATAAGCAGGTTCCATTTCGTTACGCTGGAACCAGCCAAGCAAACCACCCTGGAAATTGCTGGACTTGTCTTCGCTATACTGCTTGGCAGCAGCGGCAAACTGTTCCTTCGACTTGATATTCTTGCGGAGGGAATCGGCGAGAGCCAACACCGCAGCGGTATCCTTGGCGGTCGGAATCGTGCGCAAAAGAATCTGAGCCGAGCGGACACCATCTTCTTTACGGCCAAGCACGCGGGCAATATGCCAACCCAAATCCGTCTTGACCGGAGTCGAAGCGTAGTGACCGTTCTTCAAGCGAGAGATGGCCTGTTCAAACGCCGGATCCAAAAGACCGCGCTTAAAGTAACCGAGGTCACCACCCTTTGCGGCAGCCGTATCCTGCGAATGGTTCTTGGCCAAAAGTTCAAATTTGATGCCGAGGTTCAAGCTATCGATCAAAGCTTCTGCGACACGCTTCACGGAGTCCACGATCATGGAATCGGGCTTGACCGGAATCTGGATATGGCTCAACAGCACACAGTTGAACTGACGCGGCAGAGAATCCTTGTAATCCTTGTAGAACAAGTCCACTTCTTTCTTGGTCGGATGAATCGCGCCCACATGCATCTGGCGCACACGGGTAATTTCCATATGGTTGCGGATCTGCTTACCGAGCTGTTCACGATACTGGATCATCGAAAGACCCAGCTGCGCACGCACAGCCTTCTCAAGAGTCGCCATATCGATCTTCTGGCTTGCGGCAATCGACTGGAGGTGCGAAGTCACACGCTGGTCCACTTCGGATTCCGAGATGACGATAGAGTCACGGTCAATGCGGCTGAGCAAAACCTTTTCTTCAATCAAGCGGTCAAGAACAGCTTCTTTCTGTTGCTGTTCAGTCATATTCGCCGCTTCGGGAGTTTCCTGGAACCTATAAAGGTTGTTCATGAACTCCGAGCGCATAATCGGCTTGCCATCGACGACAGCCGCAATACCTTCCATCAACACAGGTTCGGCAAAGCAGGCAGTACACAGAGCAAAGACAAAAGAGGCAATACGATTACTGGTCATTATTTTTCCTTTTCACTGAGAATCTTAGTCTTCGTAATTATAGGGATTCCGGTTTTCCATTCGTCCTTGAGACGCTTGATTACCATATTCTGGTGTTCGACCCAGGCTTGCATAGAAACATCTTCAATCACTTCGTCGAGCGGACGTGCGTCGGCGGAGTCCAGACGGTTCGTCACAACGGCAATCTTCGCAGCGCCATCGCAAACCTTCATCGGAGTAATGCGGCCCACCAAAGCCTGCCTAATGGACGGAATCATACACGGATCCGGAGTTCTGTCGACACCATCGAACTCTCTCATGCGCTTGATCAGACGATGGTTCGGCGGAATCGATTCAAACTTGGTATTCTTGAATTCCTTGTAGTACAGCACGGCAGACTTCCAGTCGGCAAACGAAAGGATGGCCCCCGAAACAGTCGTTTTACCGTTCAGGTAAAGATTCGAATTCTTATTGTAAAAGTCAATTTTTTCGACATCGCTCACCATCATCGTATCGAGGAAGGTCTGCATGTAGTAATCGGCCACAAGCTTGCGCCTCGTGCGTTCAATCATGCGGATCAGGGCAGAGTCGTTCAGCACTCCGTTTTTCACAGCCTGCTGGTACACGAGTTCTTCATCGATCCAGTGCTGCAAAAACAGGATACGTTCATGGTCGCCCCAAGAATCCCAATCCGGAGCATACGTATAAATCTCCGACTGGCGCAACTTGGAATCACCCACAGCAACAATGACGGGATCTTCGAGCTTACAGGCGGCCATCAAGACCAGGCTCACGACAAGCAATATACGAATAAGGGATTTCATCGGCTCAAATTTAGAAAATTCAATGTCACGAAAGTAGTTAAAGCCTTCCAAAACGGCCTTTCAACCTCGCTAAAGCATCCTCTTCCACGACATCTTCGGCATCATTCCCCTTGCGCTTGTATCGCAGGATCTCAAAATCTTCCAACAGAGCCTTCGCCTGGAGGTAAAGTTCAGCATAATCCTTGTTGTCAGTCGGAGTGCGGTCAATTTTTCCGAGAAGTTCACGGGCATTTTTCAGCTCGTGGTCCTTGAGATAACGAGCCTTCAGATACGGGCGGAAATATTCGCGGAGAGTATTGGCCGTAAGGTTCATCTTTTCGCGGGAAGCATTACCGGCAGATTCACCGAGATTACGCGAAGCGCCAAAATCATCCATCGGGAGATCGACATTCAAAACTTCGGCAACGACCTGCAGACGTTCAAACAAAGTAATGTCTTTTTGATACGTTTGATGGATAACTGTTGTGGGTTTATTTTTTAGGGTTTTCTCGCCCACGTTGCGCATATTCACGCTGAATTCCTTGAGCAGGTTCCAGCATTTTACAAACGCTTCGGCACTCACGAGCCCGGACTCGTACGCAGCACGCACAAGCGACAGGCGGATTTCGTCATCTTCGCTGCGAGTATTGGCTGCCAGGCTCTTGAAGTCACGAATCTTTTTGCCACGCGAAAATTCAAGTCCCGAAAAACGCACACAGCGGTTTGCATCGAGGCCATCGGCCGCAAGTGATTTCGCCACCCAAATTTTCAGAGCCGTTTCAAAGCCATCGGCAAAGACGCCACCCATTTCGAGCAAGTTCAAGCGATCAGCGATGAGTTGTTTTTTTTCTTCCGAGAATTGAGATTTTCCACTTTCCAGACGTTTGCGAAAACCTTGCCAAAAGCGAGATTCTTCGGGAAGCATCAAAGCCGATTCACCAAGACGCCAGCCAAAACGCATCTCTTCAAGCGGGAAGTCAATGCCAAAGCTTACAACGGCAGGACGCACCGCAAGGAACATCCGGTAAGAGCCCCATTCCGGCGAAATTTCGAGTTTGTAAGGTTCCTGGAATCCAGGCTTCGAAACGACCAAATGCAAGCGCAGGTGATTTTCCTTGTCGGGATTTACCGTCGGCACTTCAATACTTGCGCCGTTTGCACCAGAGCGGAGTTCCTTTGTATTCGAAAGAACTTCGTACAGAAGCAACAGCGGAGCCTTATGCGGGAAGTTTTCAAGCGCCGCATAGAACTCGTCATCGATTGCAGTACGCTTGGCTTCAAGCGATTTCTTGACGCTTTTGGGCATTTCGCGAATCACCGACTCGATCATCCATTCGCGCCACTGCTGGATGCTCATCGCAAACTTTGCAGGCGAAATTTCCGTCAGAAGGTCGTATGGTAAATTGAGCGTAATGCCATCGCAATCGCGGGTGGCGTCAAACACCATTTCGCCCACCACCAAACGGTCGGCAATGCGGAATTTTTCGATGCTACCGCCAAGAGACGGGGTTGGAGCATTCCCACGCTTGTCAATCCCGACTTGATCGGGATTTCCCTTTCTTTGTCGAGAAGGCGATTCCTGGACGGAGCCCGGAATGACAATGCGATTGAAACCCTTTTCATCACTTGTCCAAGTGGTTCCGGTAACGCCATTGCCATTCATCGACAGCCAGTAATCCTCATCAAATTTAAGGAACTGGTCCGTATGTTCGGCAATGTAATCCTTGAGCGTCTTGATGGAGTTTACTTTACCCGCAATTCGTGTGTAGTATTCCACCAGCGCATCTTCACTCGGAGCAAGACCGAACTGGCGTTTACGCGCTTCGAGAGCGTGGAGATTTTCGACAACCCGCTCGTTGTGCGTCATGAACGAGAACGGACGCGCCACCTCGCCCATCACCACAGCCTCGCGCCAAAAGATCTGGGCGCAGTCTTCAGGATTTACGCGGGCGTAATCGACGCGGTGGCCACGGCTAATCACGAGTCCCCTAAAGCTCACTTCTTCGACGGCTTCGACAAAGCCGCGTTCCTTGTTCCAAGTCGGTTCAAACCAGCGGCGCGTGCAGAACGGCTCTGCCACCTGCATAATCCATTCCGGCCTGATTTCGGCAGCCTTTGTGAGGAAGGTTCGGCTCGTTTCGCGCACTTCGGCACTGAAAAGCCATTCCACGCTTTTCGCGTAAAGGTCGCTGCCCGGGAACACGTGCGTTTCGCGGCCGCTCACCAAGCGGTAACAACCGTTTTCGATATCGCGATGGGCCACACCGCCCAAGAATCCAGAAAGGAGCGCAATGTGCAAATTGTCGCGGTGGAACGAATCGAACGGACAGATCTTATTTTCAAACTTTACATCGAGAATGCGGCTGAACTGTTCGTACAAATCCACCCATTCACGCAAGCGCAAAAAGTGCATACTGTTCTTGTCGCAGAACTTGCGGAGTTTGTTCCAAGACTTTCCATCCCATTCATCGCAGAACGCATTCCACATCGCCACATAAACGAGGAAATCGCTCTTGTGACCGCAGAACTTGCGGTGCAACTGACGGATGCGAGTGCGTTCCGGTTCATCGTTCGGCACCACACGCGGGTCCTGGATACTGAGCGCAGAGCATACGATAAGTGCTGGCTGCAACACGCCCGATTCACGAGCGCGGAGCAACACCGCCGAAAGCGAAACGTCCATCGGCAAGCGTGTCATTTCGCGACCGAGCTTGGTCACATGCCCGCTAGAATTGTCCGCCGTGAGCGCCCCAAGTTCAAATAACGTCTTGTAAGCCCCGCGGAAAGCGGAATGCGGAGGCGACTGCAAGAACGGGAACGATTCCATTTCGAGCCCAAGACTGCGGAGTTGAAGCACCACATTCGCGAGATTGCTACGGCGGATTTCCGGTTCCGTAAATTCATCGCGCTTTTCAAAGTTTTCGGGAGAGTAAAGGCGAATGCAAACGCCGGGCTTCACGCGCCCTGCGCGTCCAGTGCGCTGCCGCGCGCTGGCCTTCGAAATTTCTTCGACGGGAAGCCCCTGGATTCTCGCCTGCGCATTGTAGCGCGAGATTCGGGCCATACCCGTATCGACAACGTAAGCGATCCCCGGAATCGTAAGCGACGTTTCGGCAATATTCGTCGCCAAAACCACGCGGGTCTTGCCCGTATGCTTGAAAATGCGTCGTTGTTCGTCAGGACTCATGCGTCCATAGAGCGGCAAGATGTCAAATGTCGCCGCATCTAGTTCGTGGTGCAGTTCGTTTGCCAAATCCTGAATGTCGCGTTCAGTCGGCAAAAAGCAGAGCAAGTGGTCGCGGTGGCGTGTTTCCAAATCGAGAATCGCATCGCGCGCTTCTTCAATCAGCCCCGAATCGCCCTTGCCCGAGATATCACGGAGTACGTTAGCCGAAGCACTTTCCGAAAAGTAATACTCGACATCCACAGGGTACGTGCGGCCTTCGGCCTCCATTACGCAGCTGTTGTCATAAAATTCTTCAAAAAGTTTTGCGTCGAGCGTTGCCGATGCAACAATCAACTTGAAGTCCGGACGACGAGAAAGTACCGTCTTGAAAATGCCAAGCAAAATGTCAATGTTCAACGAGCGTTCGTGCGCTTCGTCAATCATGATGGCGTTGTACTGCCGGAACAAGCGGTCCTTGCGGAACTCCTGCAACAAGATACCATCCGTCATCACCTTGATGGGGGCTTCATTTGTACCTTGTTCCCAGAAACGAATTTTCGTCGAAACGAGTTCTTCGTCCTTGAGTTCTTCGCGCAAGCGGTCGGCAATAGAAATTGCCGCCAAACGACGAGGCTCGGTAACACCGATTTTGAAGGGCTGTGGGGTATGGGCACGGGCTTCGCCCTCTGAGGTATGGGCCGCAGCCTCTCTCGTCTCTCGTCCCTCGTCTTTCGTCTTACCAACAAACCATTCAAGCAAAAATTTGGGTAATTGTGTGGATTTGCCGGAACCCGTATCGGCCTTGACGATTATTACTTGATGTTTTTCTAAAAGCTCAAAAAACTCCTCCCGATGTTCAACAACGGGAAGCTCCGGGTACTCGATTTTTAAATTCGTTAGAACCATTCTAAGTGATTAGTGGCTGGTGTTTAGTGGTTAGGTTTTAAATTAAAAATGGTTGGTGATTAGTGATTGGTGGTTAGGATTGTAATAAGAACGTTCCTTTTACGTTCCTGCTCACTAACCACTGTTTACTATCCACTAAAGTCATTCCTGTTTACTAACCACTGCCTACTTCCTACCGCCTACTTCCTACTCTTTAATATGCCCGCACTTATCGCAGGTGAGCTTGTAGCTGTTATCGGGGTCTACGACCATCACGCCGTCACATTCCGGCACTTCGCACGGGAGTTC
>JBGVAT010000155.1:0-2240 GCA_045224895.1 Fibrobacter sp. | reverse complement strand
CATGTCAGCTTCGTCGATTTCGGCGTTGTGGTAGACTTCCTGAACGTCGTCGTGGTCTTCGAACTTGTCGATGAGCTTGAGGAGCTTCACAGCGTCATCGTGACCGAGCTTGACCGGGTCATTCGGGACGTAGCTGAGTTCAGCGCTCATCATTTCGATACCAGCATTTTCGAGAGCCTTGGAAACGGCATCGAAAGCTTCCGGAGAAGTGGAGATTTCATGAACGCCATCTTCGGTGCTCATATCTTCGGCACCAGCTTCGAGGACGAGGTCCATGATCTGATCTTCCGGATACTTTTCAGCATCGACGACAATCACGCCCTTGTAGGTGAAAGCCCAAGAAACGGAACCGGATTCGCCCATGGAACCGTTGTTCTTGTTGAAGATGTTACGGATTTCAGCAACCGTACGGACCTTGTTGTCGGTCATGCACTGCACCATGATGGCAATGCCTGCCGGGCCGCGTCCTTCGTACAGCGGTTCCGTCATTTCGGTACCGGAGTTGGCACCCGTACCCTTGGCAATAGCACTTTCAATGTTCTTGGTCGGAAGGCTCTGGCTCTTGGACTTGAGAATTGCAGCACGGAGACGCGGGTTAGCGTCAGGATTGCCGCCGCCGAGCTTAGCAGCGATGGAGATTTCCTTAATCAGCTTGTTCCAAGCCTTGGCTCGAGCGACGTCGGTTTTGGCTTTCTTGCGTTTGGTGGTGGCCCATTTGGAGTGACCGGACATAATTTACCTCTAGTTGGTTTTTGCTTAAATTTAAAAAAGTTCTACTTATTGTTCATCTTGCAGCGGCGTTTCTGCTTAGCCGTGAGCTTTGGACTCGAGCAATCAAGGTCGCCCTTCTTTTTGGACTTGAGGCGAATCTTTTCGGATTCGGCCCTGGCCTTGCGTTCTTCTTCTTCCCTAGCCTTACGTTCGGCTTCGGCGGCGGCCTTGGCCTCTAAACGCTTTTGCTGCATATTGACAAGTTTTGCCTTGTCTATAGGAACGGCGGAAGCCTTAGTAATTTCGCGTTCGTACTTACCGCTCCAGATTTTGCCCAAAAGCGAGCCAGACTGGAGTGCATCATCCAGGATGCTCTGAGCCCAGCTGTCGTTTGCAGGCGGCAAAAGCTTGAAGGACAAGTTACGGATTCTAGTCGGTTCCTCGTCATAGTAAAGCATCATATCGAAGAAGCCCACGTTGTATTCTTCGCCATCGGAACCGGCAGCAATCTTGTCCGGTATGTAGGCAAGCACAGCATAGAGTGCTCTATCGAAAAGAGCCGTAATGAGGACATCGGAATCTCCACCGGGAGCCTGCACCTCGCCTTCCGCAAGGAATGCCCAAGGAGCCACATCGACTCTGAGCCTGAACTTGTGGAAGCCGTGTTCAGCCTTCTTGAGCTTGATCAAAGCGCCAGAGAAAGCCTGGAATCCCGGCTTAAGAGAGCCTTCCTGCGCGAACACGAATGCACACGCAAGGAAGATGACCGTTAGAATTTTTTTCATTTCCTAATCCACTCCGCTAGTTTGTTCTTAATTCTTGAAGAACAAAGCCTTAGCGGCTTCGAACATCGGATCCTTTTCATCCGGGTTACGGCATTCCGTATAGATACGGACCTTCGGTTCCGTACCGGACGGACGCACGAGCATCCAGGAATCGTCGTCGAAGATGACCTTCACGCCATCGAGCGTGAGGAGCTGCTTCACGGTCTTTTCGTTGTTGCCAACCATGACCTTTGCACCCGGCTTGGCGATATCGGCAATAGCGTTGACCTTAGCCTTGAGCGGTTCGCCAACGAGGGACTTATCGACTTCGAAACCAGAACGGGTCGGATAGAAGCGGCCGTATTCTTCGTACAAAGCGTCGAGGTATTCGCCGAGGTTCTTGCCAGTTGTTGCAAGAATTTCGAGAGCGATGAGGAGACCGAACTGGGCATCCTTTTCGAGCGTGTTGTTGAGGCCGGAGATACCGTCAGATTCTTCGAATGCAACGAGAGCCTTCTGCTTGGCATTGCGAGAGAGCCACGGGCGGAAGTTCTTGAAGCCCACCGGAGTTTCCATCACAGGAACGCCGAGCTTTTCAGCGATGATGTTCACGAAGTTGGAAGTAGCAACGGACTTAGCCACGCAGCCCTGTTCCTTGCGCCAGGTTGCCATGTAGTGGAACGCGATTGCACCGAACTGGTTCATGTCGATTTCGCGAGTGCCGTCGTAGAAACGGATACGGTCGCCATCCGGGTCAAAGATTGC
>JBGVAT010000154.1:0-2939 GCA_045224895.1 Fibrobacter sp. | reverse complement strand
TTCGGATTTGCCACAGGTTATTTCAACGCCGCCTTCGACCGACTTGGTCGAGCAGCTTTCGCCCGCAGGGCCGGTAACGCTTTCGCCATCGTTTCCATTCGTAATCGTAACGGTTTTATCACCGCAAGTCAAGTCATAGCCATTCTTTTCTTCATTGACTTTCATAGTGCAGCCAGACCCTTGCGCCCCCGTCAACGAAGCAATCCACTCGGCTTCCGTCCCCTTGAAACCGTTTTCCTTTGCGATTTCATAAGCAGACTTGCCGTTTGCGCCATTCGAGCCATTGGTTCCGTTTTTGCCATCAGCACCTTTTGCGCCGTCCTTGCCGTTCGTGAGAGTTCCGACCTTTTTGCCACCACATAGCACGTCATACCCGGAACCGTCTTTCAGCGCCTCTACAGTACAGGATGTTCCATCCTTACCGTCTTTGCCATCAACTCCATTCTTGCCGTTAGTGCCGTCTTTGCCATCAGCTCCATTTTTGCCATCCTTGCCATTGGCTCCATCCTTACCGTCAGAACCTTTGACTTCAGAGAGATTCACCTCTTTCCAGACGCTGTCGGCACAGAAGTAAATAGCATCGGAACTATCAACATAAACCATACGACCTTTGTTCTTGGAATTACAATCGCCCAGGTCTTTAAACGAAGCAACCGTATTTAAATCGGCATTTGTAAGTTGGTCAAGTTCTTCACCGCAAGCGGACAAAAGTGCCGTTGCAGAAATTACACCCGCAAGCGAGATGAACAACTTTTTAGTTTTCGTATTCATAATATCATTCCTTTATGAGAGATTGCGGTAAAAACCTACGGTTCATCCTTCAAGCAGCGAACCGAAATAGCATAACTCTTGATCAATTCATCAAGTGTACCCTTGTCAGATCCAGTGAACAAACTGAAAAAGTGCACATAGCTGCCAAAACCAGACTCTAAAGTACTCCAAAAGTACGCGCCGTCATCTGTGTTTACATAACGCCCCAAGTCGGTTCTTGCGCCAGCAGGCAAAGCCGAGAACAAATAAGTCACCCCGCCTTCGCTTGACTTGAGATTCTTACAGACTTCGTTATCTTCCCTCCAATCTGTAAAAGTCGGATCCACGCTAGAAGCAAGAGTCTTAAACTCATCCGTATTCGGCAGATGCCAGCCATCGGGGCATGCACCCTGCACGTAGCCCAAACCCAAGTCGCAAGATTCATCACCGCCACATTCGTCTTCAGTCTTGCCCATAGCGGCAGCCCAAGTATACACGCGGCCGTACTTCGCGCAATCGCCTTCAGTCGTTCCCACTCCGCCGCCGCACCAGCTGTTCTCTGTTTCATAGTTCAGGTTTTCGGCCATCCAGGTCTGCTCGCCGATTTTCACAATATTGTAAGCACGTTCTTCCACGCCGCCTCGCGTTGCGCAGAACTGCTTCTCCAGGTCTAATTTGCTTCCTCCGCAAACAATTTTTTCCAACCTGTTATTCGTACACCTGTACATCGTGGGATCGTAATCCTTACCGTCGCACAGGTCATACAAATCAATATCATAGCAGAACTGGACATCTACATCATAACGGTGATAAGTGCATCCCTCAGAATTACATTCCAAATGGCACAACTTCTGCAGCTTACCTTCTTCACAGAGGTCATCGCCTGGAATATAGGTCCTTCCACCGCACAGTTCCACGACAGAAAACGTATGTTCATCTTCATCGAAATAGCAGAAATGTGTTTCCGGATCAAAAGGTTCATTGTTGCAAGTGGCCTTGTAGAGCTTTTTAGTCCGAACGTCCTCGCCCTCGCGGCACTCGAACGTAACGACACCACCCTTGTCGCTAACGACCTTGCAGCCGTCATCACTTGCGTCTAATCCGTTCGTGCCGTTCTTGATGACGACCGGTTCCGAATCGCCACAGGTAATTACAACGCTGCCTTCGATAGACCTAGCCGAGCAACTTTCACCCGCAGGGCCGGTAACGCTTTTGCCGTCGTTTCCATTCGTAAGCGTAACGATTTTATCGCCACAAACTAAATCAAAGCCGTTCTTTTCTTCATTGGCTTTGATGGAACAACTTGAACCCTGCGCACCCGTCAGCGAAGCAAGCCATTCAGCTTCTGTACCCTTGAAGCCGTTTTCCTTGGCCATTTCGTATGCAGACTTGCCGTTTGAGCCGTTAGTGCCATTCTTGCCGTCGGCACCTTTTGCACCGTCCTTGCCGTTCGTAATCGTCCCGACCTTTTTGCCAGCGCATAGCACGTCATACCCAGAGCCGTCTTTCAGAGCCTCGACGATACAGGATGTTCCATCGGCACCATCCTTACCGTTTTTACCATTGACACCATCCTTGCCATTAGAACCATCTTTACCATCAGCCCCGTCCTTGCCATCGGCGCCGTTTTTACCATCCTTGCCGTCAACACCCTTGGCTTCCGAGAGGCTCACCTCTTTCCAGGCGCTATCGGCACAAAAGTAAATAGCATCGGAACTATCAACATAAACCATACGACCTTTGTTTTTAGAATTACAATCGCCCAGGTCCTTAAGCGATGCGACCGTATTTAAGTCGGAATTTGTAAGTTGAGCGAGTTCTTCACCGCAAGAGGTCAAAAGAGCCGTTGCAGACAACGCTCCTGCAATCGCGACTAGCATCTTTTGGGTTCTGGATTTCATGTTATTGTTCCTTTTGATTAAACTTTTAACAAAACGGCATAAATAAGTGTTTTGTAAGAACAAAAACAGCACGAACAAAATATAGCTATACCAATGAAATTGTCAAGGATTTTGACAACAAATTGCCACAGTCGCAAGCGGCAGAATCAATGAAAAAAAACATCCGAAGTCCTTGAGTGACCTCGGATTAGTTTACTATCAGGGAGTGTAAATCAAACTGTGTCATCGTCCGTTATTTGATTACGTGAGTAAAGTTATAAAATTTTAAATCGTTCCTCGAACCTTATA
>JBGVAT010000153.1:0-11189 GCA_045224895.1 Fibrobacter sp. | reverse complement strand
TACAAGTTCATCGCCGGCAAGATTGACGAGACGTTTGTGCAAATGAGACTTCCGCGGCCGATCCCTGGCGAACCGGAACGCATTTTGCTGGACCCGCCGCGCAAGGGAACTGAACCGGGCGTCATCCGGGCTCTCGCGATGCGCAAGCCCGTACGCGTACTTCACATTTTCTGCGGCACCGACGAAATCCCGGGCGCCCTCGCCGAATGGGAACGTTACGGTTACCGCGTCAAGGAAGTGTTGCCGATGGATTTGTTCCCGGGCACACCGCACCTCGAAACGCTCATCGCCCTCGAAAGAAAGTAATCTATTCCAGCGTTTTCAAGAAGGCATCAAGCCTGACGGAGAATTGCGCCGCCCCAAGATAGCTTACATGATTGGGATTGTAGGCCATTTCTTCGGTATAGTCGTGATTACCGTCTTTATATTCATCGAAGATTAAAATGCCCATATTGGCGATTTCGTCAATAATCTGGTGTGCCACTTCCCATCTCGGCCCATACGGACCGAACACAGGCGTATTTTTATACAACGGATTGCGTGGCGTAATGGCGGCAATCAACTGCACTCCGCAGGAATCTGCGGTGCGTTTCAGCGCTTCGAACATCTTCAGGCTACGCTTCAAATGAGGCGAATCAAAGGAAAGATTTTCGACGCCCTCATGCATAAAGGCTCCGCTCCAACCGCCAATCGGTAACAGGAACGTATTTTCGATATATTGCTGCGCCAGCAGGACTTTTGAATATTCCTGATCGAGACTCAGTTCTGCAATTTCATCTTTGGTTTCCGGCGACAAATGCGCCGCATCGTACTGAATTCCTGGAGAGACATAGATAAGGAGGCCTGTCGCTTCATCAAAACTCCTATAAAGGAAAGCCGGCGAAAGTTCCACGACAAGGTACTTAATTTTAGGAGCGTACGGCAAAATATAATGCCTTATCAAATAATCAAAGAGATAGCCATCGCTCATCGTCACGGCCATGTTCAACATTTTGCACGACTTTATCGAATCTTCAATAACGGAGTTCAAAATCGTGGAACTCCCTAGAGCAACGGCTTCGACCTCATCACTTTTTTTCCAGAACGATTGCAGTCTCATGCCCAGTTCAACCGACATAAACGCCACCGGAGAATCCATTTCATAATCAAAATAGACGCCAGCACTGTCGATATCCACAGTCAATTTCGGTTGTCCCAGACGTTCCTGCCAAACCCACAAGCTGGGATGCCACAATTCTTCGCCTTCGACAAGCGGAGAGATGCTTCCATCATTCAAATTGACCAGGACGATCTGCTGATGCGCACCATTGACATTAGCAAGCGTTGCCACGACCAGATTACTAAGCGAATCCTTTAGAATTCCGCCAGCCCATTCGGTATGGTCAAATTCAAAAGTTGAGGGGGCCGCCACCGAGTGGATCAATTTGCCCGAATCATCTACAAGGAGCATCATTTTATGGACGCCATACTTCGTTCCTGTAAATTCGCGTCCCAGGCTTCCGCCAAAATCAAGGAACAACGTGCGGTTACTCCCATCCTTGGAAAGCGAGGCATTGCAAGCCTGCTCCCCATTATACCAAACTTCATCTTCGTAAGCAACGCCATCCTTGGACAAATTCGCACGGAGCAAGGTCGACGAAGAAATCGCCAAACGGTTATCACTCGAAACGCCGCCATGATAAGCTCCATCAAAGAGCTTTTCAGGAACACCAAACGCGCCATTTTCAAACTTCACCTGCCACGTACTTTCGTGCTTAAACTGTTCGCCCTTGTTGTTTGCCGCAGAAGAAACGTAGACAATCACCGTATCACCATTGGAATTGACGCGCCACCTCGGCACGGCCGCATTTTCGACTGGCAACGCCACCAGATTGCTTCCTATTTCATTCAAGTCCCGAACATAAACCATCGACGGTTGCGAAGAACCTTCCATGGACGTACAAAAAGCGACATGCTTTCCGTCCGGCGAAATTTCAGGATGGAACACCTGTATAGAATCTTCGATTTGCACAACTCTCGCCGACTTGGCAAAATCCACATAGACTAAATTGCCGGTTACATCATTCCTGAGCGCCAGTTTTGCCCAATACGAATCCGTGATTTTCCGGACTTCGGAAGCTTCCATCAACGGCACCACCGGAGCGGCGACCACATCCCCTTTATTCGAGAACCACACCGCATCCGGAATGGCGCCATACGCCAAACGGAATCCGATGTAATCGCCCCGAGTCGAATTCAGGATGGGGTAAGTATCACCGCGGTTGTACAACGTAACAGATGACGGCGAACCGTAAAAATTTCCGCCCTTCACAACGCAAGATCCAAGCGCATCCCCATCGACAGAACCCACGAAATTCGTCACCGAAGAATCCTTGAATGTGACGAACCAGTCGTTCACCAGTTCCAGCATATTTCCAGAAAAGTCGCAGAAGTTTCCGAACGTATCGCCAGAGGAACAAACCGGATGGGCGACAGATCCGGAGTTTTCCGCATTCCAGCCCAGCTCAGGGTGCCAGAACATAGAGGCGACAAAGACCCATTCCGCTTCCGTCGGCAAGCGGAACCCGTTGGACTCGGCGTTGAACTTAAAGTTTTTCATCTTGACGCAATGCTTTTCGCCATCCAGCTCCGCCGACGAAAACACATAAGCGCTATCAACACCGTACTTTCTGCTCATCGCATTGGCGTACAAGACCGCATCAAAAAAAGTGACATTGGCGGCAGGGATGGAATCTTGCGGGCAAGCAACCTTCAAGCCCGTCACACCCCCCATGACCTCATTAAAGTCCTTGCAAATAACCTCATGGCCGCCCATAAAAAAGTCATACGTAAAAGAAACATTCATTTGGGGGCGTTCTACCATCTTGGCAGAAGCATCGTTCGTTCCTAGAATAACTCTTTGGCCATGAGCCTTGACCCTGAACATCCCTTCGGCAATGCTTTCGTCCTCATGGACTAAAAAATAGGACTCGCTCGGATTATCCGCCGTACAACCAATTCCCCAAAAAGCCAATAAAACAAGAGGTATCAAAAAACGCAGTGCCTTGTACATAAATAAAATATACTATTTTCATATTTCGCATGGCAACACAAGAAACTACATCTGACAACAGACTTTGGACTCGCACGTTCGTGACGGTCGCTGCAGCAAACTTTCTGCTATTCTTTAGCTTTTACCAGCTATTGCCTATTTTGCCGTTGTACATCATCGACAAATTTCAGACCGACAACGCCACCGCTGGCATCATCATTTCACTATACACGATCGGCGCACTCGCCTGCCGTCCGTTCGCAGGTTTCCTTGTGGACACGCTCAGCCGAAAACCCTTGTATTTCTGGACATTCTTTGCATTTACCGTCTGCTTTGTCGGGTACAAGGTCGTCGGACTTTTGCCCATCCTTGCCGTTGTACGTTTTGCACACGGTCTATTCTTCGGCATTTCGAGTACGGCAAGCAACACCGTCGCGATTGACGCCCTCCCCGCAAGCCGTCGTGGCGAAGGCATCGGGTACTTCGGCATCAGCGTAAACCTCGCTTTTGCGACAGGCCCTATGACAGGAATGTTCCTTTACGAAGCATTGGGCGACTCCATCGTATTCGCGACATCCATCGCCCTTTGCGTCATCGGACTTGTTCTTGTCCAGACTTTGAAGGTCAGGCCCCGCGAAAAGAAACAGTGCGCACCCCTTTCGCTCGACCGCTTTTTCCTCACGCGAGCCGTTCCGCAATTTGCAAACTTCATCTTTGTCGGATTCGCCTACGGCCCCGTCACCAACTACATCGCGCTTTACGCCAAGGAACTTGGAATTGGCGGAACAGGCTGGTTCTACGCCCTCATCGCTGCCGGACTCATCATGAACCGCATCATGACCGGACGTCTCATCGACAGAGGCTACCTCGTCCATCTCGTCGGCACCGGAATGACGCTGAACGTTGTTGCATACTTCATATTGGCATTCAGCCACGGACCCATCACATTCTTCCTTGCAGCTTTCCTTATCGGCACAAGCCTCGGGCTCATCTTCCCCGGCTACCAGACTATGTGCGTGAACCTTGCCCGCCACAATCAACGCGGCACGGCAAACAGCACCTACCTCTCGGGCTGGGACATCGGTATCGGAACGGGGATCCTCACAGGCGGCGCCATGGCCAACTACTTCGGTATGCATCAGCAGGTATTTTTTGCCTGCGCCATCGCACTAGTCCTTGCCGACATCATATACCTGACCTACACGGCAAAGCACTATTTAAAGAACAAGCTGGAAGGTTAAAAAACGAATTCAGAAACGAAAGACGAAGAATGTTCCTTCATCTTTCATCGATTCGACACGGCACGCTTCTTCTCGTACATATTCTCGTCGGCAAGCATCATACTCTTCTTGAAGTCGTGGACATCGCCATCCCAAACGGCCCAGCCAACGCTGACACCAATCGAGTAAGGCATATTGTCACGCTTGAGCGATTCTTCGCGCAAGCATTCATGAATCGTAGATTCGACCGTTTCAGGAGCCACCGTCCGGGTAATCATCAAGAATTCATCACCACCGTAACGGCAAAGGAAGACAGGGCACTTAAGCCTACCGCAAGCGCGTTTTAACGCCTGCGAAACAAGAACGAGCGCACGATCGCCTTCGACATGGCCATAAGTGTCGTTGATTTGCTTAAAGTGGTCAACATCCAGCATAACCACATACGAATTCTTCACATCGCGCAACTGGTACAAGTAGCGGTCCAGGCAGTTACGGTTGTTGAGCATCGTCAGCGGATCCGTCGAAATCAGCTGGTTTTGCGAATACAGGTAGACAAACAAGATGACAAGCGTACACCAGAAGCAGAACAACGGAGAGGTCATCGAAAAGAAAATCTGCCCACCTGCCGCACAAATCGCTCCCGGAGTATAGCTGGCCACAATCAGGTAGGTCGTGAGCCTGCGCCGGTCATGCAATGCAAATCCGCGAATCAGCCCACGTGCCGTCACGGTCAAAATGTAAAGGCAAGGGAGGAACGCCAGGACAAAATAATAGAGATTGCACGGTTCCAGATTCTCATCAAGCCAGAATTCAGGATCCAGCACAAAAAAGACAAGCAATACAACGGCCTCGATTATAATGGGTATCCGCAATATCGACTGCAGCCTTTGAATTTGCTGCTTTGTCATATCCGGCCGGGTACTCATTTCGGCATAGATAAAACAACTATAGAACAGGACCGCCGCTATGATCGCATTGAGATAATTGACCGCGAGAGCGCTAAACGTGTTCTTGACAAAGATGCCATCGTACACCAGCGCCCAGATCGAATCGTTCAAAAAATAAATGATATGCCAAAACACCAATTTATGGAAAAGGGTGTATTTCAGCTGTGGTGTCGGGAGACTTATTATGCTATACTGCAAAAGCAGCAAAACGCAAATACATGCGATATTGACTTCGGCATAAAATACATAGACACTCATAGGTAGGAAATTATATTTTATATGCCCAAAGTTCAACCTTATTTCGCCAAAATATGAAAATCATCAGAGTTACAAAAGAATTTGAACGCGCCGGAGCCTATTATGTAAGAATCCAAGCCATGGCCCGCAAGCACAAAATTCCCCTCGATGCCGAAATTGACGCAAAAGATGGCGAAAACTGCAATTATATCCTCGCTTTAGACGACATTTACCCCGTGGCCACGTGCCGATGGTTCAAAATTGACGAAAAAACGGCAGAAATTGGGCGCGTCGTCGTCCTCCCGGAATACAGGGGCCAGCACCTTGGGCAAAAAGTCGTCGCCGAGGCCGAAAAATGGATGCGCGAACAGGGAATCCTGAAATCCACCATTTCCAGCCGGGTCGGGGTCGAAGACTTTTACAGAAAGCAGGGTTATGAGGCCAACGAGAACGGGCACGCGCACCACGACACGTTCCAGTGTACCTATATGGAAAAAATCCTTTAAATTTTCCATTTTCCGGCAATTTTCTTTTGTTGCATATAGGAACATTTATCAATAATTCCTATTCACAAATATTCGTTTTTTAAAAGATTATTAACAATACGTTTCATGCAATTTGCATTTTGTATATTTTTAATTTATATTAGCAGATAGACTTTTAGCAACAAATGAAACCCATTATCGAATATACAGATTTCCGCAAGTATATGCTGGATTTCTACGAGGAACGCAAATTGCGCCATGTTTTTTCGTGGCGAGAATTTTCGAAAAGCGCGGGTTTCACTTCGTCCTCATACATGAAAGTCGTTTGCGACGGCAAAAGCAACTTGAGCCGCATCGGAATCGAACGTACTGGGCAAGCCATGGGACTTGTCGGATTCGAGATGGACTATTTCAGGGCGATGGTCAACTTTGGGCAAGAAACGTCCGACGAAAAAAAGAGGACCGCCTACGAAGAAATGCTCACCATCGCAAAGACGCACAAAGTGAGGGTCGTCGAAGGCGAATTGTTCGATTTTTACGAATCCTGGAAAAATCCCGTGATCCGCGAACTCGCCCCAATGATGCCGGGCGCCACACCAGGCGAAATCGCAAGGAACTGCTATCCCAAGATTTCGGCCGTCGAAGTCAAGCAGACTCTAGACTTTTTGACAAACGCCGGATTCCTCAAGAAGACCGCCGAGAACACGTTCGTCCAAAACGAAACATCCATCACAGGGTCGCCAGAAGCGACACGCCTCGCCATCCGCGACATGCACCGCGAAATGGCAAAAATTGCGGCAAGCTCGCTCGACCTTGCCAAAGCCGAAAGAAACTTCAGTGGCGTCACGATGGGAATTTCCAAGGACTCCTACGAGCAAATCGTCAAGGAACTCGACGAGTGCCGCCGTAAAGTCATCAGCATCGCCGCTGGCGACAAGAACATCAACCAAGTTTACAGACTCAATTTGCAGCTTTTCCCGCTCACCCGCAACACCAAGGAGAATAGCCATGAATAAGCTATTCGATAAGCTTTGCATACCAAGCATTCTTGCGATTGCATCATTTTTTGCCTCCGCCTGTACCGATCCAAACCCAGGTTATTTGACGGGCACTGCCGAAGAACGCAACCAATCGGCAAACGCAGGTGACGTCTCCGGCAACATAGGGCCAGCCTCTAGCGACTCTGAAACCGAAAGCAGTTCCAGCGAAGCCGAAATTGAAAGCAGCTCCAGCGAAAGTTCAACAGGAAAAGACCCGTCCATCATCCCTGTAGATCCCGGAGACGGCCATTCAGGCGCCCCCAGCGGAAGACCGGACAGTTCCATCCACATCATCGGAGCCCCATCCTCGTCGTCCCAGTCGTACATCATCGTCAACCCCTCCAGCAGCAGCAAGTCCGAACCCATAGGCAATCCCGACAACAACTTCCTGAACATCTATGTCTACAAGACCGGGATGCCCGAAATCACATTTGCCGAAAGCGTATTCGGCTTCAACAAGACCTACGAAGAATGCAACCCGTCCGAAAAGACTTGCTCCGAAAATAATTCGAAGACCGCAGAATTCAGGACCTTGGGCCTGCATAAAATTGCGTCTGAAGACTTCGATCATATCAAGCCCATCTTCCCCTTGACCACAGAAAAGTTCGGGAACAAACTTAAAGAAGTCTATACGGAAGGATGCTCGGTTTACGTGCTGAACATCAAGGAATCCTCGCCCGCATGGCATATTCTCACCAGCATCACAAGCGATTCACTCACCGTCGAGAACATCTTTGACAACTGCGATTACGAACATAGCCCATTCGATCTATATGTCGGCTTCTTGTTCTCGTTCTGCGGTGAACTGACCGACCAGACTAAAATCGTAATGAACACGACGCCTAACGGATCCAACCAATGCGGGCTCGTCAGCTACGAGGAGTTCTACAGGCAACGGTAAGCGCGACGCCGGAGCGTCAAGGCTTTGGGAATCCTATATAATACAAAAACTATTATATAGGATTTCCTTTTCAACAAATAGACCCTAAAAACGTCATTTTTAACATAATTTAAAGGTTTCCGTATAGTAAAAACATTGACCCTGCAAATCCGTAAACGTATTTTATAGGCATGAAGTCCATTCTCGAATACAAAGATTACCGACTCTATCTGCAAGATTTTTACGACGAACGCAAGCGTTGCGGGGCGTTCTCTTGGCGCGAATTCTGCAAAATCGCCGGATTCTCATCGCCGAACTACATGAAGCTCGTCTGCATGGGTCAAAGCAAACTGAGCAAGATTAAATCTCCCAATGTTGCCAAGGCAATGGGACTTGTCGGTTACGAAGAAGAATACTTCAAGCAGCTCGTCGCATTTTGCAATGCGGCGGACGACTCTTCCAAAAAGGAAGCGCTCCTCGCAATGGAAAAGATCGCCCAGGAACACAAGATTCGAGTCATCGACAGCGAAACATTCCAGTATTACGAATCGTGGAAATACCCGGTCATCAGGGAACTCGCCCCGATGATGCCTGGAGCGAACCCGCGCGACCTCGCCGAAGAATGCAAGGAATACGTCTCGGCCGAAGAAGTCCGCGACATCCTGAGCTTCCTCGTCAAGGCGGGCTTCCTCAAGAAAGAAGGCGACAAGACATACTCGCAAACCGAACAGACCGTCATCGGTTCCAAGGAAGCCCTCCCCATCGCCATCCGCGCCATGCACAAGGAAATGGCGAACATGGCCTCCCGCGCCGTAGACAGGTACACCACAAAGGAGAGGTTCTTCACGGGAGTCACGCTAGGCGTCACCGAAGAAGCCTACTGCAGAATCATCGAGGAACTTTCGACCTGTTGCAAAAAAATCGTTTCCATCGCAAGCGAATACAAGAACCTGGAACAAGTCTACCGAGTCAATTTTCAACTTTTTCCATGCACGGACAAGATAAAGGATAAAAAGCATGCTTAACAAGAACCTTGTCGCCCTCTGGAGCATATCCCTACTCGCTCTATGTGCCTGTACCGCCGAGAACGCCGGCGCAAGCATAGATCCGCCCGCCATGGCCTATTCCGATCCCGAAAGCAGTTCGTCAATCGCAGGAACCTCCGAAGAACTTTCTTCTTCGGGAGTCAAAGTCGTTGAAAGCACCGACATCATAAAAAGCAATGACAGCGAGGTGACCATCGTAAAGGCGTACATCAGTTACGTCGCCTCGGAAACTGTAAATTCAGGCCCAACAGCAACATCTTCCAGCGGAGCGACGCCGGCCGTAGACACCCCCAGCGGTTCCGAATCCAGAAAAACAAATTCCGTCATCGCCTATTGCAACGACGAAACAAAAAAATACCGGACCGAAATCAGCCAGTTCTCGAATAACGTTATCGAAAAAACATTAACGATGGACAACTTCGGCACATCTTGCGCAACGATATTCAACAAGTTCAAAGAAGCATGCCCGTCCGAAGTCGAAATCAAGAACAACGCCGAAGGGTGCGACGAGAACGGATCCATCAACGTCACCTGTACCTATATGGACGATTCCGTCAGCTTTGACGCACTCGAAACCGAGATGTCCAATACAGCCATCTCCGACTGCGAAAAAATCTGACCCGAAAACGAAGCGGCCCATGGACTTGGGCCGCAAGCGTCAATCGCTGTAATAACCGCGAAGGTCGTAAACCAAGTTGACCGAAATTCGGCCAGAACTCGAAAAAGACTGCCCCAAAGTCCAATCGTAGCGTAACATCAACGAGAGCCAATGAGACTTGGAACTAGACGCTAAAAGGTTATACCCGATATCGCCACCCATGAACCAGCCTTTATACGATCTATCGTAGGCGCCACCCCAAACGAAATCGACAAAGAGTCCCTTACGCTGCGAGAATCTGTGGACCGATTCAAACGCCCATCTAGATTGGGTCTGTCCCATGGTGCCCGCATAATCCAGTTCCCATAGCCAGGAATGATAATCCGAAAAGCCCCACACCAAGGCAAAGCGCAAATTCGGATACCATTTGCCATAAAGGTCCTTGCCTCCAGCACCCACTTCTATTCCACCATAATCAGAAAGATAGCACAACAGATCGAAGAAAAGACCGGAAACGACTTCACCAACGGCAGCCCCGGATTCCGTCATAGATTGCGTGGCGCGGCACCTCGCCTCATGGGTATTGGAGTAATCCACCACTTCGGTATCGGGACTATCGGGTTCCACATCCAGATCCATAACCAGGCTCGTCAACGAATAAACGACGGACTGGACGTTGTCATCCTGAGTGAACTTTTTATGGACACCCTTGACGATCTTTGAACCGTGCAAGCGCACCATCCCCGCCCAATAATAATCTTTCAATTTTATCAGGAACAGTTGAACATTGACCTTGTCGCTATTTTCGGAAAGCTTATACCCAAGCATTTCAAGAGCCGATTCAGCCCTTTGAGTTGCAAGATTCGCCTTGCGGTCTTCAACATCTACAAACACGGGATCCATAAAATATACTTCGGACGGTTTTTCGCCTTTGTAAATCTTGGGTGCCTTACCAAAAGACATCTTGAGCATGGTTTCCACGGCACTGTCAACGTCATCCACTTCTGCGACCACAGAAGAATCCGTTTCGATTCGGCCATCCGCCAAGAACTTTTTCATCCGTATAAGGTGCATCACAGGATTCGACGACGAAAAAGAAACCCCAACCTTTTCAAAATGACGGCTGGGAACATAACCCAATTCAGCCAAATAGACCGTCGCCATGGCCTTCAGCTTTTTTGCAGAAAGGTCACGCGGGCCACGGCTATCGCCATCTATGACCTGCACTTCAACCGCTCCCGCAAATGCAGCAAGGAACACTAACAAAGAAAATATACGAGAAAACAAGGACATTGGATAAATGTACAAAATACCACTCGTTAAACCACGCAAAATATAGATAAAAGAGATGGGTGGTAAATTAGGATAGATGATATGCAAAAAGGACTGCATTACTGCAGTCCTTTGAATGTTTTGACGCATTTTTAAAGGCGACCCCGGCACAGGCCCGGGGTGACACTTTAGGCGTTACACCTCTTCGATGCTTGCGTGGTACTCTTGGAGAGACTTCACGGCGCCGTGGCCGTTGCGGGCGGCGGCGATGCCCTTGACGGTGTTGTACGCACCGGCGAGGGTCGTGATGTAAGGCACCTTGTACTTGATGGCGGCCTTACGGATTGCGCTTTCGTCCTTGATGGCGTCGCGCTTTGCCCACGGCGTATTGATGATGAGGTTCACCTGCTTGTTCAGGATGATGTCGAGAACG
>JBGVAT010000152.1:0-8859 GCA_045224895.1 Fibrobacter sp. | reverse complement strand
ACAAGAAATATCTCTCGCTCTGCGCTCTATCGCTAATGAAGAAGAGTCGCATGAAATGTCTAAGAAGGCTAGGGAGCAATTTGAATTCCTCGGAATCAGGTTGGTTCCCCGTCGTGAAGTCACGTACCCTATTTTTGACAAGTACCCGCCAAAGGACGGGGACGAACTTGTTGCAAGAGTTGAGGATATGTGGTCTCAGCCGTATAGGGAATTCCAGTACGCGGCTTGTGACTACCTGTTCCGTCATCGTGTGCTTCTCGGTGGCCAGCACCTTAGTTTTTTGAAAAAGCTCATCAAGACCAGAGCCTGGCGCGATACGGTCGATACCCTCGCATCTTGCGTTCTGGGCGATCTTGCTTTGCGTCTTCCGGCTCTCCGTACCAAGATTGCATCATGGATCCGCGACCCGAACATTTGGGTGCGCCGTAGCGCAATTATCTTCCAGGTGCAGTACAAGGACCGCACGGACTGGCCGCTTTTGCGTCAGTTCTGCTTGACCTGTGCTAAGGACGATGACTATTATATCCGTAACGGAATCGGCCGCGCACTGTCCGAATACGCACGCATCAACCCGACGGAAGTACGTCGCTTTGTGCAGGACAATGCATTTGCCGAACAGACTGCCCAGGAAATCTTGCGCCTCATTTAAGTGGGACGCTGGCGGGTCGCCGCGAAGCCTCGGCTTTTAAAGACTCTCGAAAGAGGGTCTTTTTTTTGTATTGTCATGCCCGCCTCCGAGCGGGCATCTCCCTTATTTGCCTTTCTTTTCAGCTTTTCCCTTTTCCTTCAGCGGAAAGCTGAATCGCCCCTGAAGAACGCAACCTTTTGCCCCCGGGTCGCATTCCTGTTTGCGTTTTTCGCAAAACGTTTCGTTGAGGTATTTACATTCCCAGCTCATAAGAATCTCCTTCTTTAAGTGAGTTTGTCATGCCCGTCCCGGACCTCGTTCCGGGAGGGCATCTCCTTTAATTTAAACAAAAAACTGGCGAATAAGCCTATAATTTTGAGCTGAAATAGTCCAAAAAACTTAGTCAAAGTTTAAGCTTCGTCTGTACGGCGTAAATCCTGCGTTTTTGATGAAGTTTTCAGCCTGTTCGATGGTCGTGAGCCCGTGGTTTTGGAGCACGTTCTCTTCGATGACGATGCTGTTGATGTCGTCGGCGCCGGCGTGCAGCCCGAGTTCACCGAGCGAAAGACCCATACCAAGGAGCGAAACTTCGATATGCGGGACGTTGTCGAGGTACAGGCGGCTGAGGGCGAGCAACTTGAGGTATTCGTCGCCGCGCACGTGGCGGATCGGGAACTTGTCGGTCTGCGGCTGGAACGTCCACACGACAAAGCTCTTGAAACCGCCTGCGATGTCCTGCGTCTTGCGCACGTATTCCAGATGTTCGATGACTTCTTCGGCGGATTCGGCGCTGCCGATGACGATGTTCGCGCTGCCGGGGAGTCCCTTTTTGTGGCAGGCGGCAAGCGTGTCGCACCACTGCTGTGCGGGGAGCTTTTTGGGGCTCAGGATTTGACGCATACGGTCGGAGAGAATTTCGGCGCCTGCGCCCGGGACGGAACTGAGGCCTGCATCCTTGAAAATGTCAAGCAGCTCGTCAAGCGTTATGTTGTTAAACTCCGCAATGCGGACAAGTTCAACCGGCGAGAATCCGCGCACCTTGACGCCCAATTCTTGCGTGAGCATTTTCAGTACGTCGGTGTAATAGCTGAGCGGAATTTCCTTGTTGACGCCACCTTGCAGAAAAATCTGGTCGGCGCCTTTGGCTTTTGCCTCAAGCGTCTTTTGGCAGATTTCGTCTAAACTCAAAACGTAGGCTTCGGGGTGTTTGGCTGGACGGCAAAAACTGCAAAAGCTGCAAGTCACTTCGCACACGTTCGTGTAGTTCACGATGCGGAATGCCGTATAGCCCACGCGGTTTCCGGGGAGCTTGGCTTTACGCACGGTGTCGGCGGCCTCGACGACTTCGGTCCAGGGGACGTTCTTCAAGATTTCGAGCCCTTCGGCTGGCGTGAGACGCTCTTGAGCGATTGCTTTATTTAACAAGGAATTCATTGCTTGTAATTATAGTAAAGTTGTTCATGGACTAATTGTCCACGATACTGCTATTAAGGTTCGTGATTTGGCTCACGGACGAGGATATATTACAAATGGGTTTAGTTAGGTAGAACACTGGTGTGTTCATGCTTGGTTTTGTAGAACCACGCTGTGGCGTGGCGTATCTCCTTGCGTGTATCAAATCAGTTTGGAGGACTTATCCTTTTGGGATAAAGAGTTAGGAAGATACAACAGGAGATCAAGTATGAAACATCTTGGAATGAAGTGTGCTGCATTGGCGCTTGCTGTCGCAGCGTCTGCAGAAGCCTTTACCCTTACGGGTAAAGTCGTTGACGAGAGCGACAAGGCTATCGAAAAAGCCTCCGTCGAACTTTTGAAGGAAGGTCTCAAGGCTACGACCGACTCCAAAGGCGAATTCAAAATTTACAAGGAAGAAATTTCTGATGCCATCCATGCGGTCAGACCGTCTATCGGTTATGTGAGCGTGGTGAATGGCGTTCTGTCGTATTCGCAGAGTACGAATGAACCGGTCCGCGTGCAGATTTTTGATGCCGTGGGTTCCCGCGTTTTGAACGAAACGCTCCAGGGCAAGGGTACGTTGGACCTTCAATCGGTCGTGCGTTCGCAGGGCTCATATTTCGCCCGCGTCAGCGTGGGCAGCGCTCAGAGTTCTTTCCGTTTTACCTCTAACGGAAATTACAAGGCTTCGTTTGGCGAAGCCGTTGCTCGCGGTCTTGCCAAGGAAGGCGATGGCGATAGCCTCCGCGTGATTGCGGAAGATTTCGATACATTGACCGTTGCACTCAGCAACTTGGATACAAATGTCACGCTCAAGCTCAACAAGACCGTCAAGGAACCGGAATATCCTTACGGTTGGGGCCTCAAGAACGCTCCTGTGCCGACGCGCGGTTGCGGTAAGGACGCCAAGCTCGATTACAAGTACCGTGGCGACAAGCCGTACATTGAATTTAAGTGGAGCAAGGGTACGCGTACCGTGCGTATTGACGTCCCGAAGAGCTACGACAAGAACAAACCGTACAAACTTATTTTCGGAATGCAGTGCATGGGCGGCTGGGCCGGTGGCGTGCAGGACGAAGGCTACTATGGTCTGAAACCGCTCGATACCGAAGAAACCGCCATCTTCGTCGCTCCGGAAGGTAATGGCAATCAGGCCCCGTGGGGTCAGGATGACTACACCCTCTTTGACGAACTCCTCTCCATGCTCGAAAGCTCCTTCTGCATTGACTCTTCCCGCGTGTTCTCGACCGGCTTTAGCTACGGCTCGATGTTCTCTAACGGACTTTCCTGGAACCATCAGGACGTTCTCCGCGCCGTTGCCGTGTACGAAACTGCCGAACGCAACATTTGGCTCCCGCAGCGCAAGCAGATGGGCATTGGCTGGATGGGCGTGCTTGGCTTGCAGGACAACCTCTGCACTCCGGTCATGGGCCGCGCTGCTCGCGACATCATTTTGGAACTCAACTCCGAAGGTGGCAAGGCCAAGAACGAGCGTGCTCAGGAATACGGCGGCAACGGTCCGCACGTGTGCTACGACTATACGACTGTCGAAGAACGCTTCCCGGTTCGCTGGTGTACGCAGAACGGCGGACACATCTGGGACCACAAGGATCCGGGCTCGAACCAGTCTTGGGTACCGAAGACCACCTGGGATTTCTTCAGCAAGTTCTAAAGTATAATTAACATCCTCACATCAGCTCCCGGTTTCGGCCGGGGGTTTTTTGATGTAAAAAAACGAAAAAATCAGGGGGAAAATTTTTTTTCGACCATTTCAAAATGGTATTTTAGGGAAAATTCATTTGTATGCCTTATATGAAAAAGTCCCAGAAAATTCTTCTGATTGTTGCGGCCCCGCTTTTGTTTGTCGCCGCGTTTTGCGGCTATCACATTTATCGAGCACACTCCTTGGAATCGGGCGTTTACTTGTCGGGCGATGGTTCCGGTGGTCCGGAAAGTGCATTGAGTATGTTGCAATTTTCGAAGACCTTGCCGCAGGGAATCGTATGTAGAGCTTTGCCGGACTATTTGAGAGCGTATGATCTTGATCCGAATGCGTTCTTGGAAATTGGCGCCGCGGCGGATTATTTAGTCAGGCCATATGATAGGTCTGGAAATCGCACTAGATATGAATTCTCGCAACGATACGAGAAGGATTCTCTGGAAGGCGAACTCCGTTCAAGGTGGGGCGAGGGAACCGTAATTACGCAGTATTCAAAAGACGATAGTTGTTTCCGGGTTGCAAAAGTGATTCAGGTGGAATCTGCGGATTCTGTTGTTATGTTGAAAACCGGTTTTTCCGGGGGTTCTGTTTTATATGTGGGAAAACGCAAGAATGGGATGGTGACAGAATGTGTTGCCTGCAAGTGGCGTGACGGACATTGCGACGAGGTGATTAGCGAAGGTAAAATGGAATTGGATTCTGTTTCTGGAAAACTGATCGGTTATACTTCTAGGACACGAGAAACATATGTCGAAGGGACCTTGTCTGTAGGCAATGAGTTCTATGCGGATGCAATGATGTTTGATAGCTTGCAACGCCTTGTAAAGTATGAATTTGGCGACCAGGTTTTTCGCTATGAATATTCTTCGAACGATACGGCAAACTATAAGGTGAACATATTGGATGAAGCGGGACGGAAAGTCGGCTTTTACAAGAGAACGCTTAAGAAAAATCGTGAAATCGTCAAATACGGGACCGATCGCTCTGAAACGGAAATTACCCGATATTACGAAAATGGAAAATTGATTAAGGAAACTTCGGAAAAAATATCGTTTTATGAGTCTGTGAATTTTAGGGTGAAGATGTTTGATCCTGCGGGCAACGAGGTGCTGGATTCTGCAGTCTATGAAGAAACCTTTTTCCCGGGATTGCGGTTTGATCCTCATGCATTTATCATAAAACACGAATATGGCGAAAATGGAAAACTCAAGTCTTATGAACAAATTCAGGAATCTTATGGGAAAGTGATTCCGTTCATTTTTGTTCCTGCCAGTTTAAAATCAAGGAACGAAGTCGGAAGGCTTGTGTTTGATTATGATGAGACCGGACGCATAAAATCGATAACGGATGAAAGCGAAGATGAAAATCGGGCGATACGGTATAGTTTTCCGTTTGCAATGTGGCGGATTGTCTATTCGAACGATAAACTTGAAAAATATGAAGAATGCAAGGAACCGTATGATCCCTATAAGCGTTTGAACGCGAGGCGGCGCCCCAAAAAGAAAGAATAATTATCCCCCTTTTTTCTATCTTTGGGCGCATGGAATTCAAGCGCTTTGAAGCTCTGATCGAGATGTTTCCGCAGGTGCAGATTTTCAGCACCGAGGGCGAAGATCTTGACCGAGTCGTTACTCATTTTTTGAATCAACGTGAAAATGTCTCCACGATGTCGGAGGCGATGCAACGTAAAATCCAGCAGGCGTTGGCCCCGTTCTTCCAGCAGCGTTTTATCAGCTTGCACGATGCAGAGGCTCCGCTGGTGCGTAACCTGCTTTTGGACAAGAAGTTCTTTTTGCAGACGGACCGCTACATTGACGATATGGCGTGGCCGCTGACCGATCCGGAAAAGCTTGGCGAGGCTTTGAACATTGCTGACCTTGCCGAAGGGATTCTTGACCGCAAGTTGTTGAGTCTTTCGAACGGTGAACTGCGCCGAGTGCTTTTGGCTCGCATGTGGATGGAAAAGCCGGAATGGGTTTATTTCAATGACTTGTTCGGCGGGCTCGATCCGGAGTACCGTGCGCATTTGGCGGGTTGCGTGGCTGACCTCGCCAAACGTCCGGGCTTGAAAGTCGTGGTGCGCCTCGCTCGTGAAGATGAACTGCTCCCGGAAATTCCGGCGTTCGTTTATGCGGACAAGACGTTCACGCAGTACGCTGGTGAACTCCCGAAAGCCGCCGCCACTCCGAAGTTCAAAAAGGCAGAACTCAAGGATTATGAAATCGTTGATTTGCGCGGCCCTTCGACTGGGCTCAGGGACCTTGATAAGTTCGTTGAGCCTGCCGAAACGAACGGGAATGACAATAGTGGAGAAATCCTTTTCGACCTTAAGCACGTAAATGTTCGCTTTGGCGATACGGATGTGCTCAAGGATTTGAACTGGACGGTTCGCAAGGGCGAACATTGGGCCGTGATGGGCGAGAACGGTGCGGGCAAGAGTACGCTCCTCGGTATGCTTACCGCTGACCATCCGCAGATTTACAACAACGACATTACGTTGCTCGGTGAACGTCCGGGGCATGGCCTCAACATTTGGGACCACAAGGCAAAACTCGGGTTCTTCTCGCCGGAACTGGCTCTCCAGTATCGCGAAGACTTGAGCCTTTTGGATGTGCTTTGTACGGGATTCACGCCGAACCTCTGCCGCGCCGAGAACATCACGTGGGAAGAGAAGGCAAAAGCTCGTGATTGGCTCACGTACTTGGGCTTTGAAGACACGTCGGTTTCTATCCGCAAGGTTTCGCCGATTGACAAGCGCCTAGTGCTGATGGCCCGTGCCGCAATCCGCCCGCCGAAAGTCCTTTTGCTCGACGAACCGACGCAAGGTCTCAAGGGCGAGTATCGCGAAAAGTTGTTCCACCTGTTGCAACTGCTTTCGACGGAAACGACGCTCATCATGGTCAGCCACTACGAAGAAGAATGGCCGCCCTGCATGACGCATCTCCTCCGTATGCCGAAATTCTCGCTGGGTTAGCTCCTAATCACTCACCACTAATCACTAACCACTACTCATGTCTTACGTATTCGTTGCTCTTGGCGGTGCTCTCGGTAGCGTACTTCGCTACTTTCTTTCGCTTGTGATTCCGAAGGTCGCCGGGTTCCCGTGGCCGACCTTTGTCGCAAACGTCCTGGGTTGCCTTTGCATCGGAATTTTCTCGGGACTCTTCCTCAAGTGCGATAGCCTTTCGCCGAACCTCAAACTCTTTTTAGTGACTGGCTTTTGCGGAGGCTTTACGACGTTCAGCACTTTTGCCAATGAAAACTTGGCGCTTTTGCAAAGCGGAAAAATCGGGATGTTCATAGCTTACGCGCTTGCAAGCTTTGTGCTTGGCATAGCCGCCTGCGCCGGTGGAATTTACTTGATGGGTTACAATCGGTAATGGGCGCGCTCACCCGCGATTTATTAAATTAAAAAACAAATAACCATACCTCAAAGCGAGCTTGCGAGCGACCCCATAGCCCAAAGGCTCGTAGAGCCGAGCTGTAAAAATGCAACTGAATGAACAAAACATTTTAAGTGCCTTGCGTGCGGTCCAGGATCCGGACTTGCACAAGAATATTGTAGAACTAAACTTTGTTCAAAACCTAAAAATTGAAGGCACGAAGGTTTCCTTTGATTTGCGCCTCACGACTCCGGCTTGCCCGATTCGCGACCGCTTCAAGGACCAGTGCATCGCCATCGTCAAAAGCCTTGGGGCTACAGAAGTCGAAGTATCGCTTACGTCATCGCAGGGACGCGTGGGCGAAGATAATTCTGCTGCCAAGGCTCCGCAGAATTCTCACATCGGCGAAGTGGCGCACGTGGTTGCCGTTGCCAGTGGCAAGGGTGGTGTGGGTAAATCGACCGTGACGGCGAACCTTGCTATGGCGCTCAGCCTTTCCGGTGCCCGCGTAGGTATTCTCGACGCCGACATCTACGGTCCCTCTATGGGACTCATGTTCGGGATCGACAAGGCGCCGGAAGTTTTCGAGGACAATACGATTGCCCCCGTCGAAGCGAAGGGCGGCATCAGCATCGTCTCTATGTGCATGTTTGCGGATTCCGACAAGGCGACCATCTGGCGCGGACCGATGGTCTCGCAGATGATCCAGCACTTCATCCATCACGTGCGCTGGGGCAAGCTTGACTATCTCCTCGTGGACTTTCCTCCTGGAACGGGCGATATCCAGCTCACGCTTACGCAGAACTGCCCGATGGCAGGCGCCGTCGTCGTGACGACTCCGCAAGAGGTGGCTCTCGCCGACTGCCGCAAGGGGCTTGCCATGTTCGACAACGTGGGCGTTCCTGTGATCGGGGTTGTCGAAAATATGAGCTATTTCATTTGCGATGAGTGCGGCAAGCGTCATAATATCTTCCCTGCCGGTGGTGGTCAGAAGATTGCCGAAAAGTGGGGCGTCCCCCTCATCGGAAAGATTCCACTGGAACCGGCCGTTGCCGGTTGCGGCGACGAAGGGACTCCCGCAGTACTCCGTTATCCGAATTCCGAGTCGGCTAAAGTATTCATGGAAACCGCCGAAACGATGGTCCGTACGCTCGCCGTATTCGAATCCGAAGGCGATGGCGTTCTCAAGAACTTCAACTACGATTTCGAACAACTGCCTGTGGAGGATGCATGATCCAGCCAAAGAAAGTTTTCAGGACAAAAGATGGAAAGCTCGGTTTCGAGTGGAATGACGGAACGCGTGGCGTATGCGATGTCCGCACGCTCCGTTTAGCTTGTCCGTGCGCACTTTGTGTTGATGAACACACCGGCGAAAAGATTTTGGACGATTCTACCGTTCCCTTGGATGTAAAACTCGAAAAAATACAGTCGATTGGTCGCTATGCCGCAGGACTTTCCTTTAGTGATGGCCATCGTTCAGGAATTTACCCATACGATAAACTCAAGGAATTGACGAAATCAGCATAAAAAACCATATTTAGTAGAGTCTGTAGCGTTTTGCTCGGGACAAGAAGGTGTTGTATTTCTATGAGTGATTTTAACGAAGCTCTTTATTTTCGTGACTTGAATAGGTATCCTACGCTGACTCCGCAGGAGGAATCGGCGCTGTTGAA
>JBGVAT010000151.1:0-2648 GCA_045224895.1 Fibrobacter sp. | reverse complement strand
AAGCAAGTTCATGATAGTCTTCACGCCGAGAGCGCCACGCACAGGGCCTGCAAAACGCATAGCGCTGTGGTAGACCGGAGCCATGAGAAACACGAAATTTGTTTTATCGATGACGCTTGCTGCCTTTTCCGGGGTCATGTCAAGCTTGAAGCCTGCTGCCGTGTAGAAATCGGCAGCGCCGGACTTGCTCGAAACGGCGCGGTTGCCGTGCTTTGCCACCTTGGCGCCGCAGCTAGCTGCGATAAGGCCAGAAAGAGAACTCACGTTGAAGCTACCCTTGCCATCGCCACCGGTACCCACGATGTCGGTAAGCTCGTCACCGCTGTAGGGGAACTTGCGCTTCTTGCTGCTCAAGACCTTGGCGCAGCCTGCAATTTCTTCGGTCACGGGGCCCTTGCTAGAAAGTGCGGTAAGGATGGCTGCCATTTGGCGTTCGTCCATGATACCGTCGGTCAAGTCTTCCATGAACATTTCAGCGGTTTCGCGGCTCAAGTCCTTGCCTGCGGTGAGCGTGTTCAAAATTCCGCGAATGTCGAGCGGTTCACGACGGTAGTTGAGGAATGCCTTGAAGAATTCGTCAGCGCGGCCGCTAGCGATGGATTCCGGGTGGAACTGCACGCCTTCAATCGGGAGCGTCTTGTGGCGAATGCCCATGATGTCGCCGTCTGTGGCGCGGGCGGTCACTTCGAAATCGCCCGGGAGCGTAGATTCGTCGATGACCAAGCTGTGGTAACGCGTGAAGATGTTTTTCTTTCCGATGGTGCGGAAAAGTCCCTTGCCGTCGAGGTCGATTTCTTCAGCGATGCCGTGCTTGATGAACTTGGCCTGCACAATCTTTGCACCGAAGGCGTAACCGATAGCCTGGTGGCCGAGGCACACGCCCAAAATCGGGAGCTTGCCTGCAAAGTGCTTGATGGCGTCCACAGAGATGCCGGCATCTTCCGGACGACCCGGACCCGGACTCACGATGAGGCGGCTTGGATTCAACTTTTCGATGTCAGCAATGGTGCATTCGCGGCTACGGAGTACGCGGATTTCTTCGGTGGTAATCTTGGCTAAAGCCTGATAAACGTTATAAGTAAAAGAATCGTAGTTGTCGATGATGATAATCATGGTTGTAATCTCTTTTTTAAAGTTTTGGGGCGTTACGTCATTGCGAGGCTGAAAGCCGAAGCAATCTAGTTGTCACCCTCCAGTACAGCCCTGATCGCTCCGAGCTTTTCATTCGTTTCTTCAAATTCGCGGTCAGCGTTCGATGCCGCGACAATGCCGCCACCGGCCTGGAGGCTGATGGTCTTGCCCTGCTTCAAGCAGCAACGGATAGCGATGCAGAAATCCAAGTCGCCGTCCGATTCAATGTAACCCACAGCGCCAGCGTAGAAACGACGCTTGATTTTTTCGAGGCCAGAAAGAATTTCAATGGCGCTGATTTTCGGAGCGCCGCTCACCGTACCTGCCGGGAAGCTGGAGCGCAATACTTCAATAGCCTTCTTGTTCTTGGACACGCGACCCTGCACATCAGAGACCAAGTGGATCACGTGGCTGAACTTTTCGCATTCCATGTACTTGGTGGTTTCGACCGTACCGGCTTCGCAAACGCGGCCAAGGTCGTTGCGGGCGAGGTCTACGAGCATCAAGTGTTCTGCGCGTTCCTTCGGGTCACCCTTCAGGTTCTTCATCAAAGCTTCGTCTTCCATGTCATCCTTGCCACGGCGGCGGGTACCTGCAATCGGGTGGATGGTGGCGATGCCTTCACGCACGCGGATCAAGCTCTCCGGCGATGCGCCGATGAACTGGTGCGTGCCGTAATCCAGGAAGAACATGTACGGAGACGGGTTCACCGTGCGGAGGCGACGGTAAATGTCGAGGGCTTCGATGTCGCTTGCAAACTGGATGCGGCGAGACGGAACGGCCTGAACGATGTTGCCTGCGATGATGTGCTTCTGCAATGCGGCGACCTTTTCCACATATTCCCTGCGGGACTGTTCGAGGTCGGTCATCGTGATGCCCTTGCCGTACTGCTTTTCCGGAGCGAGGTAGCTGAAGTCGAGGTCGGCGAGGCGAGCCTTGACCTTTTCAATAGCGGCCTTCAGGTCGATCTGGTGTTCTTCGTAGTTCAGGGCGAACAAGTGAAGCTTTTCGGTGAAGTGGTCAAAAACAATGTAAATATGGCCGACCAAAAATTCGGCTTCGGGAATGTTGAGCTCGTCCACCTGCGGGGCGAGGCGAATCGTATCGCAGCGGGCGCAGAATTCGTAGCCGAGGTAGCCCACGCCCGAAGACGGGATAGGAATCTGGTTGGGCGGCACCGTATTTTCGGCAGAAATCTTGAGCAAGGCGTCGAGAATATCGCCATCACCTTCAGCCAGGAATTCGCTTTCCTTGCCGTCCACGACAATGCTCACGTTCTTGTCGTTCTGGCGCAGGCGGAAACCTTCGTCCACCATCAAGGTCGAATAGCGGCTGCGACCGTGGTCAAAGCTAGCCGATTCGAAGATGGCCTTTGCGCCGAGCTTCTTGGCGAGTGAAAACGGGGTGTAACGTTCGCCGGGGAGAGCAACGTAAATGCTATCAGTACGCGGAGCGTAACCCGGGCGTTCGGTGATGTGAGTAATCTTAGTCATTTTAATCCTCTAGTTTTAAAACTC
>JBGVAT010000150.1:0-30712 GCA_045224895.1 Fibrobacter sp. | reverse complement strand
GGCGACCTGAAGGTGCGCATGGGCGCTCCGGGCAAGGACGGTCCGGTGATTAGCGACAGCGGTAACCTCATCGCCGACGCGAAGTTCGCCCCCATCGCAGACCCGGACAAGCTCGCCCGTGATCTGGAACACATCGTGGGTATCGTCGGACACGGACTCTTCATCGGTATGGCAACGAAGGTCATCCTCGCTGACGAAGCCAAGGGCCTCATCGAATTCTAATTTAGCGACGTCGTCGCACGCAATGTCACCCTGGCCACTGTGCCGGGGTCGCCTTTTTTATACAGAGATGGGTTTATTTTTTTACTTGAGTTTTCACGCGAGAAAAAGTATATTGTCGAGAACTTTGGTGAATCGCCCCCTCGTATGAAGTTTGCAAAGATATTCTTGCCCTGTTTATTGCTCGCACTCGTAGCTATAGTCCCATTGGCTGACGTCTTCAAGCGCCCCGTAAAAGAATACCAGATTGAAGGGATGCAAGTTTTTGAAATGGCGGCAGCCGACGAAACCAAGCCTGTCATCCTCTACCTCCACGGCGGTGGCTACAGGCAAGGCTTTACTCCATCCCACTGGAAAATTCTTTCTGAAATTTCAAAGGCAACAGGATGCGGTTGGGTCATGCCGGACTACCCTCTTTTGCCGGAACACACAGCGCTCGAAGCCCACACTCTCGTATTAAAGCTCTACAGCGAACTCTTGAAACGCATCCCCGCCAGCAAAATCATCATCATGGGAGACAGTGCCGGCGGCGGTTTTTCGCTAGCGCTCGCCGAAGAAATCCAGGAGCAGTCCCTCCCCTCGCCAATGCACCTCATCCTGATTTCACCCTGGGTCGACATCACTGGCGGCGACAAATCCATCGAAGAATACGACAACTGGCTTCATATCGACGAGCTACATCAATTTGGTCTTTCTTGGGCAAACGACCTCGATCCGCACGCACCGATGGTATCGCCACTCTATGGCAATATGCAAGGGCTCCCGCCCACCGACATCTTCGTCGGCACCTGGGAAGTTTTCTATCCCGACATCATCAATTGCGGTGAAAGAATGAAGGCATCAGGTGTTTCCGTAACGCTCCACGTCGGCGAAGAATTGGGACACGTGTTCCCTCTCTACCCCGCCCCCGAAGGTGAAGAAGCCCGCCGAACTATTGCGGACATTGTCAAGAGCAGCACCGAAAGAACGGCAGCGCTCTCCCTGACAAGCCTTATGCAATAACTATATTTATTGCATAAACAAAAGAAGGAAAAAACAATGGAAATACCCTCCCCCAAAAAGTACGCTAAAGTTATATTCTTTGCAGCAATCGCCATCATTGCACTCGTTTTGCTCAAATGCAATATCGGTTACAATAGCGCAACACAGCTTCTCGTGAAGCAGTCTCCGTTTGGAACGCTCTCCTGCATCGACCACGCCGGTTTCTACTTCAAGGGATTCGCGAGCATCTACTCTTACGACAGAACCAAGGACTTCTACTTCAACTCCTCTACCGATAAGGTAAAGGGCGAAGGCTGGGAAGGCGGCGACGATGACGAAGACGACATCTCCGTTACCTTGTCCCGAAATGCAAACGCCGAAATCAGCGGCTACCTCAAATACCAGCTCCCCACGGACTGCGAAGACCTCGTGAAGATCCACCGCGAACAGCGCTCCGACAAGAAGCTCAAGCACGACCTTGTCAGAAACTCCGTACTTTCTGCCGTTAGAAAGACCGCACCGCTCTTCACCGCCGAAGAAGCCAAGGTGACAAAGATTGCTGAATTCAGAAGAATCGCCGAAGACCAGCTCACGGAAGGCGAATACCTCACCACGATCGAAGTGCTTACCGAAAAGGCCGGCGATGACGAATATGATTCCGAAGGCAAGATCATCAAGAAGGCTGAAACGCAGGAATACAAGGTCACAAAGCTGAAGCTCGACAAGAACGGCAACCGCGTCTTGACAAAGCCGTCCGCACTCCGACTTTATGGCATCAAGGTCGTGCAGTTCGAAATCCAGAACGTCCGCCTCGACCAGAAAGCACAACAGCAGCTCGACATCGTGAAGGACCGCGAAATGAAGCGCGTGTCTAACGCCACGGCAGCAGAAACGGCAAAGCAGGCCGCCATCACCGCCGAAGCCGAAGGTAAAGCTCGTATCGCCCAGGCCAAGGCCGACCAGGAAGTAGAAAAAATCAAGGCTGTGACGCAGGCCGAAAAGGAACGCGACGTGGCCGTTCTCCAGGCTCAGAAGGAACAAGAAGTTGCCCGCCTCGAAGCTCTGAGGGCACTCGAAGTCGCAAAGAAAATCAAGGCCGAAAAGGAAGCTGAAGCAGCCGCCAACAGGGCTCTCGTCAGCGCCGGTTTGACTCCGCAAGAACGCGCCGAATGGGACTACAAGACCAAAGTCGGTGTTGCTGAAGCTCTCGCCAAGTCCGCACATCCGCTCGTCCCGGAAATCATGATGACCGGCGACTCCAAGGGCGGCGCAAGCACAGCCATGGATGCTGTTGGCTTGAACATGCTCATGGGCCTTACAGAAAAGCTGTCGAAGTAAACGGATTTATTAGTCCGTAGTCAATAGAATAGTCATCCTGGAGCGTTTGTAAAACGCAACGGGATCCAGCGAATTGTCACCCCGCACTCTGTTGCGGGGTCGCCTTTTTATAGGTACAATCAGAAGATAAATTTAGAATCGATGGTTGCAATATTGACATCAACAAGCAATTCAAAACACCGCAAATCAATGCATTATGCACTATTTCGCATATATTTAAATCCATTCTGTTGCATTTTGCAGTCATTTTTCATATATTGGATATTAAAGAAAGGAGCGTTATTATGGCACAGGCAACAGTTTCCGCACGAATCGACAGCAAAGACAAAGAACGTTTTGACGAGTTCTGCAACAATGTTGGTTTGTCCGCATCCGCAGCCATCAACATGTTCATCAAAAGCGTCATCAACGAACACCGCATTCCGTTCGAAGTCCGCGAACCCATAGCACGTTACAACGCAAAAGCAACCGACATCGAGGCTCTCAAAAGAGGCATCGAACAGCTCAATGCTGGGAAAGGTATTGTGAAGACTATGGAAGAATTGGAGGCAATGGAAAATGGCTAAAATGGCATTTCCCGAACAAGCGTGGCAAGAATACCTCTACTGGCTGTTTTAAGCATACAAAAAATTCCCAGTCCGGTTGGACTGGGAATTTTTTTTGCAAAAGCAATTTTCGTGAGAATTAAGCTTCTTCGGAGAGTTCCGGAGCCTTCTTGATCACGTTGCGGCGGCCATAGCGGACCTTGGACGGATCAAAAACGGTTTCGGCAGCAGCTTCAGCCGGGGCTTCAGCAACCGGAGCGACCGGGGCAGCTTCGACAGCCGGAGCGGCCGGAGTTTCAACCGGGATGCGCGGAGCGAGCGGGCGACGAGCTTCGGCGACCGGAGCTTCTGCAGCCGGTGCAACCGGAGCGGCCTGTTCAGTAACAGGAGCTTCAGCGTTAGCTTCACGATGCGGGCGTTCCGGACGGCGTTCGCGGCGCGGGCCACGTTCCGGACGCTGATGTTGTTCGTTGCGTTCGCGATTTGCAGGAGCCGGAGCAGCCTGCTGGTTGCGATTTTCCTTGTTGTTATTGTTGTTGGCCGGACGTTCCTTGTTCTGGCGATTTTCCTTGTTGTTGCCACCACGCTGAGCCATTTCCTGAGCGCTGATCGGGCGACGAGCAGACGGCTTCAAGTTCATATCCGGGGTGAGCTTCTTGAAAATCGGAGTACGAAGCATCGTAAGGAGCTTGTTCACCTTAGCCAAGATAACAATGCACAGAATCACTGCAACAAGTGAAAGTGCGAGAGCGATGTATTCCATTCGGGGCACCTCATAAAGTAAGGGTTGAACCGCACGTGCAGGCTGGAAAATAACCTGCAAGCGGGGTGACTGGAATGTGTGGGTTAATTAAAGACCATCTTACTAGCGCCTCCTTGGAGACTTGACGGTCGAAAGGCTTCACGTGGGAAGCAGTATTGGTTTTCGCCTTGGCGACAAACCGGGGCCAGTCACGAGCGCAAATTTAGAAAAAAATTTGGTGTCAAAAGCAGATTTGGGAGAGAATTGTGCGGAAAATGAAAGTTTTTTCGCGCCAGATCCATTTCCACAAACGGTTACTTCATGTCAAGAGACTTGAGAGAGTTATCCATAGCCTCTTTATGAGCGTTCAAGGAATCCAATGTGGCCTTGAGAACAAGGACTTGACGTGCCAGACGGGCATTTTCTTCGGTAAGAGTTGCAATTTTGTACTCAGCCTCCTGGTTGGAGCAGCCTACAAGACCCAGCAAAGAAATGCAAACAAAAGACGACAAAATAAGGGATTTCTTGAACATGTCCCAAAATTAGAATTATTTTTGCAAAGTTAACACGAGGATTTATGCAGCACGGACAGAAATGGTTGAAATTCAAAAAGGACGGCTATTGCGGTTCGCTTACGATCCGCAGCCGTTCCGAGCGATCATTCGAGAGCGATCCGGGCTTTAACGACAAGCATATCCACGACGCAGTCCTTGAAATGGATCCGGAGTACACTTACGTAAAGGTCATCCACGAGGGCTACAATGGCAGGCTGGACTTGCCAACCATAGCTATCGGGAATGATCCTAAGGCCAACAAGGATGAGCTGGACAATGCAATTTTAGACGGGCTCGCCCACTTGCGCATTTTCCGCGAAGCCCATACCGGCGCCATTGTGCAATTCGGCTACAATTTAGACGAAGTGTAAATTCTATTTTTGCGGGTATGAACAATCCTGAACTTCTTTTGCCTGTCGGTACGCGCGACATGCTGGAATCCGCCATCAACAACGGGGCGGATGCGGTTTACTATGGTGTGCCCCACTGGAACGCACGCGGTAGAACCGAAGATTTTTCATTTGAAGATGTCGAAGAAATGATCCGCTATGCAAGGCTTCGCGGCGTAAAGACGTACCTTGCAATGAACATCCTCATCTTCGAGCGCGAAATTCAGGAATTGCCGGAATTTTTGGAACGCTTGATTGCGTTAAAGCCGGACGCATTCATCATCCAGGACATCGGACTTGCAAGGCTCATCAAGGCGATTAGCCCGGAGCAGGAAATTCACGCGAGTACGCAAATGACGCTCGCGAGTTCCGAAGCTGTGAACTTGGTCAAGGACATCGGATTTTCAAGAGCGGTCTTAGCTCGCGAACTTTCTGCAAAGCAGATTGCACAAATCAAGAGCCTCACCGACCTGGAACTGGAAGTTTTCATCCACGGGGCGCTTTGCGTCTCGTACTCGGGCCAGTGCCTCACCAGCGAAAACTTTGGCGGGCGCTCGGCAAACCGCGGGCAGTGCGCCCAAAGCTGCCGCCTTCCCTATCGCATTTTTGTGGACGGCAAGGAATGGAAAGACCCGAAGGCGCGTTACTTGTTCAGCACGCGAGACCTTTGTGCGCTCCCGAAGCTTGAAGAACTCAAGGAAATTGGCGTGGAATCGCTCAAAGTCGAAGGACGTTTGAAGAGCCCGGAATACGTGGCCGCAGTTTCGCACGCGTACCGCAAGGCGCTGGAAAAAAGCCGCCTTACTGCGCAGGACCTGGAACCGCTAGAAGTCTTGTTCTCGCGCGGTCTCAATACGGGCTGGCTCGATGGCGTGAACCATCAGGAACTCGTCGATGGCTCGTTCTCTAACCATCACGGTGAATTTATCGGAACTGTCGTTCAGGTAGACCGCAACGGCGTGATTGTAGAACTTGAAGACAAGCCTGTTCCATGCACTTTATTGCCGGGCGACGGGATTTTATTTGAGGAATATAGGGCAGAGCCGGAACCGCGCCAAACAGGAAGCCGCCTGTACAAAGCAACTTGGAGTGCTTCGGCGCACGACACAAGAAGCGCCAAGAACGCAAGAGAAAATGCGCGCGGAAATGCCGGGAAATCGCAAGTTCGTCTGGAATTCGGTCGCGAATTCAACTTGCGCAAAGTCTCGTATGGTATGAAGGCATACCGCAACGACTCCCCTGCTCTCGAAAAAGAACTCCACAAGACTTTTACGGACAAGAGTTTCGCCAAGCACATTCCTGTTTGCATGACGCTCGAAGGGAAAATCGGTGACCCGCTCAAACTCACGATTTCAGCATCAGATAACTGCGCGGTCACCGTCGAAGGTGCTGTCCTCGAAGCCTCCCGCAACGAAGTCGCTCCCGAAACCATCCAAGCCATCGCCAAGAAAGAACTTTCGGCACTTTCTGCTACGGCCTACGTTCTCGACAAGCTCGAAATCAAGTTGCCTGCAAACGCATTCCTCCCCGGCAAGATTTTACGCACCTTGCGCCAAGATGCCGTGCAAGCCTTGGATGAAAAACGCTTGCAGTGGAAGGAACTTGCACCCTCTGCAGAAAACGGCAGGGAATTTTTGCACCATGTCGCACAAGTCGCGGGCAGTTCCAGCAGCGAAAAGTCGAAACGCATGAACATTACCGTTCTCGTTCGCCGCCCCGAACAAATTGACGCACTGCAAGGTCTCGATATAGACAAAGTCGTCATGGATTTTGACTGGGGCGTCAAATACGACGAACCGCTCGAACGCATCCACAAACTCGGTTTTGAAGCAGGCATCGCCACGCTCCGCATCCATAAGCCGAGCGAAAACCATTACATCAAACAAATTCTCACGCTCATGCCGGAATTTGCACTCGTGCGAAACCTCGGTTCGCTCGCGCTCCTCAAGGATTCTGGAATTCCGATGGTCGGCGACTACAGCCTGAACGCCACCAACAGCGCGAGCTACGATTGGCTTTTGTCGCAAGGCCTCGAACGATTGCACCCGTCGTGGGACCTCAACAGCACCCAGCTTTTTGACTTGCTCAAGAACATCGACGGAAGCCGCCTGGAACTCGCATTGCACCAGTACATGCCCGCATTCCATTCGGAATACTGTGCCTTCGCACGCGCCCTCACAACCGGCCGCCGCTTCCCTGAATGCAAAAAGATTTGCACACAGCATAAAGTCGAAATTTTGGACCACAAGGGCGAACGCCACTTTTTGCAATCCGATGCCGAATGCCGCAACACGCTCTTTGTCGGCAAGCCGCAATCCGCTCTCAAGCTTTTGCCAAGACTCATCGCACAAAACGTGAGCAGCTACCGCCTAGAACTTTTGGACGAAGAACCTGAATCCGTCCACCGCAAGATTGACATTTATACGCAAGCCATCCGCGGCAAGCTCGACATTGACACCGCCATTTCAAAAGCAGGTGTCGAAGAAAAGTACGGACTTTCCGAAGGCCAGCTGTTCAATCAAAGCGTCTGGCAAGACCGAAAGAAAGGGTAAAATTACTTAAAAGAACATTAAAACGTAAACGCCACAACAAGCGTAAAGAAAACTACGGCAACAGTATTAAGTACTTTAACAACGACGGTGTTAAAATGCTTTTGTCGCAATTCAACTTCCGAGTTCGGAGTGTTTTGTTTATTCCAAAACATCCTGATTAATTCAAATACAAAAACTGCTAATAGCAGCCATAGCATTGGAACTGCAAGAGGCGGGTATAGCCACAGCGCAGTTTCAGCATACCCAAATTTAAAGGCTACTCCAACAGCAGTCGCTACAACGGCAAACAGCAAATACGCAATAAAAAATACGAAGACTCGCAGAGTAAACGGGAAGTTTTTCTTCATTTATTTCTTATCGCGGATGCGGGCGTAGAGGGCTTCGGCTTTTTCGGTATCGCCGGCGTTCGAGAAGATATGACCGACGTTTTCAGCGCCAATGCGGCCCTGAGAATTGCCAGCACGCCAAGCCTTCATGTAGCATTCAAAGGCTTCATCATAACGCTTTTGCGTAAAGTAAATCTGCCCTAAATCAAGATTCAAGTCTGCAATTCCCTTCTTGTGGCGGAGGCCTTCTTCGAGCGTGAAAATCGCCATCCACGGGGATTCGTTCTTGACATACATCTGTGCGAGATAGCGGCGAGCGGAAACGTTTTCGGGATCCATCATAATGCCGTTTTCCATTTCATTGAGCGCGAGCCGCGTAGAATCCATGCTGCGGTAGTAATACGAGAGCGTGTAATGCACGTCGGCGCCAGCGGTTGCCGTCATCTGGAGCGCATTCTTTAGCGTCTTGACAGCATATTCGTAATCGCCAAGCTTTTCATAGACTTCGGCAAGGCCGTACCAAGCATCCATGCGGTCCGGGTTCAACGCCAGAGCACGTTCAAAATGCTTTTGCGCAAGCGTCCAATCGCTCCCCTTCATATAACATTCCGCAAGGGCAAAATGGATATGGTCGGTTTCCGTCCCAAGTTCAATCGCACGGTTGTAGGCGACAATAGCATCACTCGGAGATTCAGCGAGGTAATACAAATCACCAAGAAGCATCCAAGCCTTCACAAAGTCCGGAAGGAGTTCAACAGTACGCTTATACGCAACCATCGCGACTTCTTTTTTGCCGAGCTGCACAAGAGCATTGCCCAAGTTGAACCACGCAAACGGTTCGTAACGACCATCGTCAATCGCGGCACGGTAATACTTCACCGATTCCTTGTAACGCCCCTGATCGTAAAGCTCATTCGCCTTGAAGAAGAAATCATCCGCAGCGTGGAGAGGGATAGCAAAGAAGAAGAGAAGTAAAAAGCAGAGTGCAGGAAATACAATGTGTTTCTTAATAGAAATAGCACTGGATTCTTCGGCTTTCGCCTCAGAATGACGCGCACTTGCAGCACACAAAAAGTTCACAGATTTGTAATTAAAATTACTTAACAAAACGGAACTCCTTTGTAGCTTTTTGTGCTACTGGGAAGCCGCGTAACTGCGCCGGAGAGAACTTCCACTGGCGAATAGCCTTGAGCGCTTCGATATCAAAGCCATAGCCTGCCGGGTCCTGCGTCAGCACCTGAGCCTGAGCCACGTCACCGTTCACATCAATCACAATAAATACTTTCACGTAACCCGAGACGCCCATTTTCTTAGCGCGTTCCGGGAACTTCGGCTGGATTTCACGCAACACCTGCGCCTGTTCATCCACTTCGCCAGCCTCGTAAATTACGTTTTCCATCGAGCCCGCATCCACCGCAACGCCATCACCAGCGGCACCACGGGCAAGAGACAAATCCATCTGGAAATTCTGGCTACGGGATACGCCCATGTGCGCCGAAACCTTGAACGTGTTCGGAGTCGCCACCGTACGGATGACCTTCTGCTTCACTTCGGGCTTTTTCTCACTCACGAGAACTTCAACTTCGGTCACTTCTTCGAGAACTTTTTCGGACTTTACGCCTTTATCGAAGAACAACACGTTGATGACCGGGATCGCAAGAAAGAACACTGCGCCCACGACAAACGAGAGCACAAACGCCACCGGGAATCGGAAATATTTCGCTATAAAGTCAATCATCAATCAATTCAAACAATAAAATTAACTGGATCCTTCGACTTCGTGCTACGCACTCCGCTCAGGATGACACCTCTAGTAACTAGTAACTAGCAACTAATAACTAGTAACTAAGCTCACTCCTCCTTATTCGCGGAAATGGAGACTTTTCTCACCTTCGCCAAGTTGCATTCATCGAGGATATCGACCACGACTCCGTTGGGGGCGTCACGGTCACTCACGATAATCACCGGGCGGTCCGGCGCTTCGGCCATCATCTGGCGGAGCACTGTCTGCAAAGTCGAGAGGTTCACCTGCGTCTCGTTGATATGGATGGTCCCCTGACGGGTGACACCAATCAAAATGCTTTCCTTGGCGAGTTCCTTTGCGGTACTCGCCTTCGGCTTCGTCACATCCACGCCAGTTTCGCGCGTGAACGTCGAAGTCACGATGAAGAAGATCAAAAGGATGAACACCATGTCGAGCATCGGAGAGACATCAATGCCTCCACCGCTTTTCGAACGCTTACGGATAAAACTCATTCAACCTCCTTGGCAAAGCAACGTTCTTCGAACTTGAGCGCTTCGCCCCAGGCAAAATCACCAATAGAATCTACTCGACTTTCGAGATAGTTATACACAAGCATCAACGGGAACGCGACAAGCAAGCCCGCCTGCGTCGTGAGGAGCGCTTCGGAAATGCCGTCGGCCAAGAGCACCGGGTTTCCAAAGCCAAATTGCTTAATCGTCTCGAACGTATGCACCATACCAGAAACCGTTCCCAAAAGTCCAAGGAGCGGAGCAATCGAGGCACAAGTCACAATCGTCTTGAGCGACTTGGAAAGGCTCACGTCCAGTTCGTGACGCGTCGCGAGCATCGCATTGCGCACAGCCACAGGGCCATCTTTACGGTACTTGCGCACATTTTCGACCAGAGCCAAGAAGTAGCCAAAACGACGCTTGCGAAGCTTTGCAAATGCAGCCTCCTCGCCCACCGTGTCCAAGTCCTTGAAGAACTTCGAGGTCGAAGTGCCTTTCAGCATAAAATAATAGCCGTATCGTTCAAACATCAAGAACCAGCCCAGCCACCCAATCAGGAATAGCGGGAGCAACACCCAGCCGCCGCGCAGCAGGATGCTCATGGTCGCTTCGATGACGGAATATTCGTCCATTACTTTTCCTTAATCCAGATAGCGTTGAGGACAGCAAGGCCCGTCTTTTCCATGCGGGTACGGACAGAATCCGAGATGTTCACGAGAAGCGTGTGCAAGAGCTGGAGCGGGATAGCCACGATAAGGCCAGCTTCCGTCGTCACAAGGGCGATGGAAATACCGCCGGCCAAAAGTTTCGGGTCGCTCGTGCCGTGCATAGTGATGACATTGAAAAGTTCAATCATACCCATAACAGTACCCAAGAGACCGAGGAGCGGAGCCGTCGAGGCAAATACGGAAATCCAGCTGAGACCCATTTCGAGCTTGGGAACTTCGCCTGCAAACAGGACTTCGAGAGACTTTTCAGCACTCGCGCGGTCCTTGAAATTCTTGCCAAGCACAGAGCGCAACACCTTGCCCACTTCGCCATGAGCCTTCTGGGATTCAGCAGTTGCAAGGCGGAGGTCGCGGTTCGCGAGAGCCTTTGCAGCATTGCGAGCACCACGGCCACCAAAGCCGAGGATGAGGAGCCAAACGAGGCGCACGAGGAAGATGATAAGACCGAGGATAAAGAGCGTTGCAATCGGGTACATCAGGATGCCACCATTATGGAAGAATTCAGCAAAGTCTTCTTTCCACGTGGTTTCCTGGTGGTTTGCAAGTTCGCTCGAAAGTTCGGTACTGAGGAGCACATCAACCGGCACCATCACGAAAGCAGAATCGTTAGCGCCAGCAAAAGCTTTTGCCACGTCCTTACGCGTTTCGGGAGAGAGATTTTCTTGCCAGCTATAGACACGCTTCTTTTCGCCTGCCACCGGGAGCATCAAAGCCGACGGGTGGAAACCGTTGATGTCGGAGACCTTCGCCATCTGCATCGCAAAGAGGCCGCCCAAGCGCATACGGTCGCCTTCGGCAACCGAGCTACCGAACATGAGGTCAGCCTTTTCGGTGCGGACTTCACGCGTAAACTTCATTTCTTTCTTGGCGACGTCAAGCATCGCGCGGGCAATGCGGAGCGGGTCATCGCGGTAGAGCCCCATCTCTTTCTTGACCTTATTCTGCGCTTCGACGCGATCAGCAACCTTGAACGGCACGCCCTGTTCCTGGAACTTGGCAAGCATTTCCAAGCGTTCCGGACCAGCAGCGAGCGAGAGGTATTCGGCACGGGCCTTTTCGGCCTGGAGCTTGACCTGTGCCAAGTCTTCGCGAGCCACGCGCACGTCTTCGAGCAAGCGGGTGCGTTCGGACATCAAGGCGTCTACGCGTTCCTTGCCGAGCTGATACTTTTCATTGAAGAGTTCACGTTCCTTGTTGAACGTTTCGCGGTCCTTCCAGCGGGCGGCGACAGCCATGTCGCGCTTGCGGCGGGCTTCTTCGAGGTCTGCCTTAGCGCTGTTGAGTTCGGCTCGCTTCTTGACAGCATCAACCGTCACGTTCTGCTGAGCAAGGGATGCGGTCGGCGTGAGCGCCACGAGGCTCGCGGCAAATACAAATGCGGTAAAATTACGGAAGCTCATTAGTTAGCCTCCTTCGGGAAAGATACTGGGATAGTCACAAGTCTCGGAGCGGTCTTGCCTTCGGCAACCTTCATCACGTCCTTGAGGACCGTGCGCATCGTGAGGTCTTCGGAAACGTTCTTCCAGGAGTAACCGAGGCCGTTACGAGTGAGGAACAAGACATCGTTACCGTCATTGCTGACAAAAATCGAGGCGACTGCACCGTAGCGCAAATACGTTCCGGCCACGTTGCGAGCGTCCACCTGCAAAAAGCCCTTCCAAACTTCGGTGGTGTACCCTAGGCGGATGCGGTCGTAAAAGACTTCCATCGTGCGGTTCAGGGCGTCGTCAGTTTCGATCAGGCCCTTGTGCAACATGCTTGCGATTTCCTGGATGTTCTTGACAGCTTCGTCCGTGCGGTACGGAAAGTCTGCTTCAAAGAACGGCACGAGAGAATCGATAACCGTTGCAAGAGAATCGGCGTACTTCGTCTTGCGGTTTTCGAAGTAGCGGATCGAGCCGTTCGTCTTGGAGCGGGCCGCTGAAATTTTCTTGAGTTCGACCTTGAGCGAATCGATTTCGGCTTTCAAGGACTTGTTCTGAGCCGAGAGGTTCTGCACCTTTTTGCGACCGACTTCGACGAATTCGGCATGGCGCTTCTTTTCGGCTTCGTGCATAGATTTTTCGCGGGCGGTTTCGGCCTCGACCGTCTTGATTTGGCGACGAACGCTTTCAACCGTTTCTTGGGCCATAGCAAAAACGCCAGAAAGCCCCAGACACAACAATACTTTAGGAAGGAATGAAAATTTCATGTGCATAAAATACAAAGATGTAGCGATGAAATTTTTGCAAACTAGGCAAATTTATGTAAAAAACGACTTTTTTCGCCATTTTGAGCTTAAAAGACGTTCAGGAAATTATGGATCCCCTCCCTGACGGTCGAGGATGACGTAATAGGAGGGCGTCAGGATGACCTTGGTCGCGGCACTCGCCTTTTAAGGTTGTGGCCGACGCTTTATTCCGCGAGGAGTTTTCTCATGTCTTCGGGGTATGCGTGGCTTTCAAAGACGCGCGGCTTATCCCAATAAGGCAACTGGAGTTCTACCTTGTAAGCAAACAGCATCTGGTTGTGCGCCCCAAGTTCCTTGTACTCCTCGTCAGACAACGTAAGTCCACGAGAAAGTTTCTCGTAATAAATTCCGTTGCGATAATAGAGACGGTCGCCCACAATCGGGTAACCCATTTCGGAAAGATGCGCACGGATCTGATGTTTACGGCCAGTCAAAAGTTCAGCTTCGACAAGCGAAAGCTCAGGACCAATTTCAGGGCAGCTCAGTTGGCGGATAAGCTTAAAACGAGTATGGCATTCCTTGCCATCTTCGAAATGGTGCATACGCAAACGAATCGGATCTTCGGGGTCTTCGCGCAAAGGCATTTTGCAATCGACTTCGCCCTCGGGGAATCGTCCACGGACAACCGCCAGATAATACTTGCGGAGCAGAATGCGGTCAAGATTTTTCTGAAAACGTGCAGCCGTTTCGCCATACCTTGCAAATAAGATAAGTCCACCCGTATCGCGGTCCAGGCGGTGCATCGGCGTTGCCGTCTCGGAATCGAATTCGCGGCGGATAATCGCTGCAAACGTATTGTAGAAGATGCGTCCCGTATGGTGTACCGGAACGCCAGCCGGCTTTGCGACTAGAATAAATTCATCGTCTTCAAAAACCGTTTCAAAATCGGTGGGAACTTCGGGTTCGCTGTAGTTTTCGACGTGATAGACGACCTTGTCTCCTCGATGCGCAATGGTCGAGACGTTCGCCACGCAACCGTTGATCGTCACAAGGCCACGAGTCAGGCGGTCAATCCAGTCTTCGCGGCTGTGGTACGTAAAACGGTCGCAAAGAGAATCCAGCAGAAGGCGTCCTTCGTATTCCGGACGAACTTCGCTTTCAAAGAACATATCTGAAGGAGCCTTACCCATCTTTATTCCCTGTACAAATCGTGCTTGATGATGTAGTCGTAAACAGACTGTTCAAGACCCTGCGGGCATACATTGCGATTGACTAGCAACGACCTGCGGATTGCCGTACTGGAATAGACTCCGTTAAAGCCCTGTTCCGGACCAAGCCAAAAGAGCGGAGCATAGCCGTTACGGTTGTGTTGTTCAATATCCGGTTGCGGATACCCATTGCGAGCAAATACAATCAGTTCAATATCGCGCAACAGCAAATGGCCATTATAGTTCGTACCGTAAAAGTTCAAGGGATCGCGCCAATGCGGAATGCCTTCGTAAGTGTCGGCACCCGTGAGCAAGCGGAAGTTGATATCCGGGAATTTTTCCTTGAGCCCCATCAAGAACACATAGGAGCCTCGATAATCACCTTGCTCAATTTCCAAGTCCGAAAGCACCAGACGCTTATCACCCGAAAACGCAAGTTCAAGCATTGCAAAGCGGTCTTCTGGGCTCGCGTTCAATATTTTGTCCCATCGGTCAGGGCTCGGCATAAACCAGACTTCATCACAAAAACCGCGATCCAGGCAAGTTCTCGCCACGCGCATGTGATCCTTGTGAACCGGGTCAAAAGCACCACCTAAAACAGCCACATTCTTCTTTACTTCACTCACCAGAAGCCTCAACAGCCAAACTAATAGACAAAAACAACAAATCCCAGATTCAGCTGGATACGTCCACCCGAGACATCCTTGTCAATAAACGGATCGTAATGTTCGAGAACCCAGTGGTACCCGACATCCATTGTAAGCATTGTCCTTGCAAATACAGCCCAGAACGTACCAAAGCCAACGCTCCATTCGTTCCAGGAGATGTCGCCATTTTCACTCAAGGCATTGGCCCTTGTATACGATCCGGTGACATAAAATTCACTCAAGAGGTGCATACCCGCTTCTACGCTGAAGTTCGATGTCGAGACCTCATTCGTCTTGTCGTCATCGTCGGTTTCTTTGTAGCTCGAAAATCCATAACCCAGGCGCACAAAAGCAAGTCCCGGGAACCAAGCGCCAATTGTCGGTCTGATCTGGCAAAGCCCCACATCGTTTCCGTCACCGACTCCAGCTCCCGATCCAATGCCAAAGGCGCCACCCAAGAACAAAGGCAGCTGCATATTCATAAAGCTAGCCCCAGCAATGCCCTGAGAAGAATTCGTGGTCGCAAACGTTCCCGTAGACGATCCTGCAGACGAGCCCATCGGAAGCCCTGCGGCAAACGAATTCAAAGCCAAAAAAAGAACAACAGCGACAATGAACGGCGTATTTTTCTTTGTTTTCATGTTAAAGTACCAGGATCAAGGCAAATACAAGCCCCACTACAGCATTGGAGAGGGAATCATACTTCGAGACAAGAAAGCTCTTTCGCGAAAGCGAACCATCGCGCAGCACCTGAATCAACAGTTTATCGGAAAGGTACAGCGTCAAAACCAGCTTTGCCAAGATCAACGCCACAAGCCAAATAACGACATCCGAGAAATAAACCAGCAGTACATAAACCGACGAGAGTACTCCGGACAAAAGAAAGTTGGAACGGCGCAAGTCGGCATTCGTCGCCGCATTCGCTTTGGCCATGGCCAAAAATTCTTCAATTTTCTCTTTTACGTTTTCATAGCTTGCCACAAATTCCGAGATGCTATAGCCCATCAAGACTATAGACGCAACAAGCGAAACCTTTACAACATAATCCGTCATTTAATTACTTTCCAGAATTCAAAATTCGAACATAGCTTGCATAACGAGCTGCAGAGATTTTACCCGATTCAACGGCCTCACGAACTGCACAGCCAGGTTCTTTCAAGTGCTTGCAGTTACTGAACCGGCACATAAAGCGGTCGTCCTCGAAAAAGCCCGGAAAAATCTTGGCCAGAGTTTCGGGTTCCATATCCATAAGCCCAATGCTACGGATACCCGGCGTATCGATGACATAGCCGCCACCCGGGAAATCGAACAGGCTCGAAGACGTTGTCGTATGGCGTCCCTTGCCGTCGCGTTCGCGGACATCTCCCGTACGAAGTTCGGCATCGGGAACAAGCGTATTGATGAGCGTCGATTTGCCGACACCACTCATTCCGCTGAACACGGAAGACTTGCCCACAAGTTCGTTGCGAAGCACATCCAAGCCATCGCCAGTCTTGACGCTCACGGGAATCACCTTGTCGACAATTTTCAGGAAGTCGCGGATATCGTTCGAGAGGTCAGCCTCGCCGTTCGGGAGCAAGTCCATCTTGGTGAGTACCAGCACAAACGGCAAGTCGTTCAGGTTTGCAGCAAGCAAAAAGCGGTCCATGAAACCGTAATTGAACTCCGGCTGGGTGACGCTAGCCACAATGACGACCTGGTCGATGTTCGCGGCAAGGGTCTGCTGCTTGTAAAAGCTGTCGCGCGGTCCCGGGCGCTTGAGTTCGCTCTTTCGCGGAAGCACTCGGACAACGCAGTATTTTTGCGAGCCCACGCCATCGCCTTCGTCATCACCGTCATTCACAAGGCCAAGCAGCACACGGTCGCCTACGGCGGGGAATTCACCGAGCGTCTTGGACGTTGTAGCGCGGTACATCGCGGTTACAGTAGACGGTAGGAAGTCGGAAGTAGGAAGTGAGGTCGCTTCACTTTTGGATCGGGCTTCGCCTTCTGGGGTTTGAGAATCTAGAAGATTGTCGAGTCGCACTTCGCAGGTGCGGCGGTGGACTTCGAGGACAAGCCCTTCGACGCAGTTTTCTTCGCCAATGTTTTCGACCGGATTCTTGATGCGCTTGATCTTTGCCTTCTTGAATTCACGACTGAAACGTTCCTTGACCGGGCGCTCGTCAACCACGCCCGATTCCAGCTCACGCATAACGTCGATACGCCTGCTGCGGTGATCGCGGCGGGTCGGTCTTACACGGCGGAGCGGTTCCGGTTCGTCATCGAATTCATTATTTAGCATCTTTCTTGCAATTTAAAAAATCAGGAAGTGATTCCTGGAGTTCATCTTCCGAAACTGGCCTATCCTGACGAATGGACTCCATCAAAAAATGAATCGCCTTGAGACGACCGTTGCACTTTTCGATGCAATTGTCGTAAAAGCCCTTCGTTTTGTAGTCGCCTTCGACCACGCGTTCAGAGGCATAAAGAAAATGTTCGACGCAAATGGAAAGCTGTTCGGCTTCCGCCCGCAAGTCCACAAGATTGCTTTTGGTAAAAAACGGCATAGTCTAAAGATAGTAATTCGTGGGCAAAGATTCGGCATACACCGCTTCAGCATCAGATTTCGTCGAATCCAATTTTCAACCTTCGCCATTTTTCAGACAACGAACGCTAAGCCTAGCATTTCTAGCATAATCGCCTACATCTCCAGACCACAAACTAGATGAGCAATATATTTTATAGTACCATGCATCAGTCGCGCTCCAAAAAGAGTTTTCATCACCAGTATTCTCCTTATCATCTAATAGATGGAATTCTCCCGCAGGCATCAGGGAAAAATCAGAACTGTCGCTATACAGCCAGCATCCCGGGCCCCATCCCCAAGATATCACAAGGTCGTGATCCACGGATAAGAGCGTATCCCACTCATCCTTACTCGGCAAATGCCATCCTTCAGGACAAACTTCCAAGGCCGCGGGCCAACCATAGTAACATCCCGTAGATTCGCGATCTTCACCGCACACCGTTTGACCCTTGAGAACCGGAGTCTGAGCACTATCGGAATAGTTCAGATTTTCAGCCATCCATTCCTGATGGCCAATTACAATGGTCTTGTATTTTTGGCCATCGCGTGGATCATTCAAAACGCCAAAAGCATCATCTTTGATAAGGAATCCTTTGGGGATACTCGTATTTTTTTCACGTGGAGTCACCCAGCCGTTTTTTGTACAATAATACGTCCTCCAATTATCATTATGCGTAACTACAACTTCCTTCCCTACAATTTTTTCATTGCACTCAGGCAATTCGCACGTATTCTCTTCAGTCACAACACATTCCACTGAATTCGAGCCCTGCCAAATGTCGGTACTAGAACTCGAGCCTTCATCACCACAAGCGCCAATCATAGCGGCAACCATCAGCAACAACCCAAAAATCAATTTTTTCATCAAAACCTCTAAAGCCGAAAATTTCGGTTCATCGTTATCAAATTTAGCTTTTGCAAAAGGCTTCAAAAAATTATTTCTATATTCACATTATGCTACTAGCCCTCGCAAAAATGACCCGTCCGGTAAACATCGTCATCGCCGTCGTGACGCTTGCCATCGGTTACAACCAGCTTTCGATTTTGCCGATGAACAAAGGCGGTATTGACTGGGCGACATTCATATTGCAGGCTTTTGGTTTTGCCTTCGCCATTGGCTTTGCGAACATACAGAACGACATTCTGGACTTTGAAAGCGACAAGCTGAACCGTCCGGAGCGCCCCCTCCCTAGCGGGAAAATTTCGATGAGAGCGGCTAAGTGCGCCTGGATCACAATGTTCGCATTGACAATCGTTTGTGGACTTGGCGATATGTGGTCCGCAAATCCGAACCACGAAAAGATTCCAACAACTTTACTCTTTTTTGTTGCTCTAGACATTCTGCTGATTGCCTACAACAAAAAACTCAAGCACATTCCGTTGCTCAAGAATATGACGGTCGCTTTTTTATGCGCCACGCCGTTGCTTTTGAACATCATCACGCCGCCCGCATCGTGCGGATTCAACCTTTGCGGAATCGGGACCAGCATTTGCAATTTTCTTTATTGTGACGGATTCACTCCCGATGCGTTGTGGACTAAGTTCGGGCTGATTTACCCCGCCATCATATTTGCTTTCTTCCTCACGACCGCCCGCGAAATCTACAAGGACCTCGAAGACGAAACGGGCGATCTCAAGGCGGGGATCATGACGTTTCCTCTCATTGCTGGCGCCAAAACAGCACGTCGACTTGCTGGAGCCATCATTCTGTTCACTTGGATTTTGCTACCGCTCCCCGTGATTCAGGGCTTTTACGCGCCCGTATTTTTGATAGCCACCTTGGCAACGCTCACGCCCTGTTTTGTGGTCATTCTCGTAAGCGCCCATAAAACGAACTACCATCAGGCCCAATCGGTAACAAAACTTTCCATGTTCTTTGGATTGATCGCGCTTGTGGTCAGCTCCTTCTTCTAGGCGATTTACATTTTTTGTAAAACAAGGCTGTTCAAACAACAGCGCGACATCAGCCAAATCTAGCGCCCATTTTTACATTTTTTGTAACAGCTAAATGCCGTCAAACCCGCATAAATAAAGGGATCCGGCTATTCAGGACCGTCCTCGAAGCTTTAAAAATACGCTGGCAACACACAGCCCCAATTCCTATATTTGCGGCGTCCGCTTCCCCGCTTGCACCCGTCCGGGTGGGCTACGGCCTTCGAGGCAAGGGAAGTAAACATTTCAAAGAGGCTCTATGCTCGAAGAATTGCATGAAGAATGCGGCGTCATCGGCATCTACAATGGCGATAACGTTGTTCGCAATATTACCATGGGACTTTACGCATTGCAGCACCGCGGCCAGGAAAGTGCCGGGTTCGCTGTAACTGACGGCGATAAAGTTCGCGTCCGTAAATCCATGGGTCTGGTATCCACCCTCCTGAGAGACTACAACATCGACGAACTGCAGGGATTTGCAGGCATCGGTCATGTACGCTACAGCACGACTGGAGCAAGCACTCTCGCCAACGCACAACCCATTCTCGTCAGTTGCAAGTGGGGTCAGATTGCCGTGGCACATAACGGCAACATCACGAACGCCCCCGAACTCCGCGCCGAGATGGAAGCCGACGGCCATATTTTCCAGACAACATCGGACTCCGAAATTCTCTTGCATGAAATCGCACGCACCAAGGCCGACACGCTCGGTGAAGCCATCAAGGAAGCGATTACAAAATTCACCGGAAGCTTCTGCCTCGTATTCCTCAGCAAGGACACGATGTATGTCGCCCGCGACGGTTACGGATTCCGCCCGCTCTCCATCGCCCGCATGGGGAAAGCCTGGTGCGTCGCCAGCGAAACTTGCGCATTCGACCTTTTGAACGCCAACTACGTTCGCGACATCCAGCCCGGTGAATTCCTGACGATCACCAAAAACGGTCTGCACTCCGAAAGGTTCACCAAGAAAGACCGCCTCGCCCACTGCATTTTCGAATACATTTACTTTAGCCGTCCGGATTCCAAGATTTTCGAACAGAGCTGTGACAAGATCCGTCGCAAGATGGGCAAGCAGCTCGCCAAGGAATGCCCGGTCGACGCCGACATCGTCATTTCTGTTCCGGACAGCGCCACCACGGCAGCGCTGGGTTACGCACAGGCAAGCGGCATCCGCTTTGAAATCGGGCTTTTAAGAAACCACTACGTGGGCCGTACATTCATTGACCCAACGCAAAACGTGCGCGAACAAAAGGTTCGCTTAAAGTTCAACCCCATCGAAGGCGTGCTTAAGAACAAACGCGTCTGCGTTGTCGAAGACTCCATCGTCCGCGGCACGACGCTCCGCATTCTCTCCAGAATGCTCCGCGATGCTGGCGCCCTTGAAGTTCACATCCGTATCGCATCGCCTCCGGTTGCACACCCGTGCTTCTTCGGTATGGACTTCCCGAGCCAGGGCGAACTTGCCGCAAGCTCCATGACGCCGGATGAAATCGCCAAGATGCTGGGCGTCGAAAGCCTCGGCTACCTGAGTGTCGAAGGGATGAAGAACTGCACCGGCGAAGGCGAAAACTACTGCGCCGCCTGCTTTGACAACTGCTACCCGGACTACACAGGCACCAACGCCGAAAAGACAAGATGCGGGTAGACGAGTTAGAAGTAGGAAGTAGACGGTAGGAAGTCACTGAATCATTCCGCCTACGAAGTCAGAATAACGTCACAAAAAGGTGATGCCGCAACAAGTGCGGCATGACAAGCTATTCGGTATGAATACGTAACAAAAAAGGCTCCTGATGGAGCCTTTTTAATTTTTACAGTCTACTTTCGACCGCCAACTAATTAAGCGCAGTCGAACGTCCAGCGGATGTGATCGTCCAAATAATCGTGGGCGTCAAAGGCAAGACCAAAGCAATCCTTGATTTTCTGAACGTCGTAAAGCATCGGTTCGTCGCTCCAGCCCAAATCGGTTTCCACAATTTTAGACTTGCAACCAGGCTTGAGCGCAATCATCTTTTCGGCGATTTCCTTCCAGCCAATCCATTCGGAACCGAGGCCGAGGAAGATCTCTTCGTTGTAATCCGATTCAAGCAGTTGCATATAAATCTGCGCCTGCTGGGAAGCGTGGATAAACTGCGTTCCGTCATTCTTGATGAGGTGAATGTCGCGGTCTTCCTTGACGGCGTATGCCATCTCGAAGAATCTACGGTCTGGCTGCGAGCAACCGTCAGGGAACGCCGGATTGCCAAACGTATACCCCGGACGAATGATGTTGCGTTTCATATTCACTTCGGGGAACTGGCTTCCGTAACCGTGGCTAAAGCCAAGCACAAAAGCTTCGCCCGCCGCCTTGGTCGCTCCATAAAGGTCGATCGGCAAGTTGCTCGTGGTTTCGCGCATTTCAGAACGTACACGCCCCATCGCCGAAGTACTGCTCGTCATAATGAACTTTTTACATCCGGCACGGGCCGCCATTTCCAAAAGGACGACCGTCGCACGGGTATCGTTCATAAGCATAGCGCTCGGGGTATCCCCCCAGCCAAGAGCCACATGGATGCAGGCGTCGCAACCGACAAGCCCTTCACCCATTTTTTCGAAATCCGTCAATGCGGCTTCGACAAAAGAAACATTCGGATTAGATCTTAACGTCGGCACCTTATTCGGATGACGCGTAGCAACGACAACTTCGTGCCCTTTTTCCAAAAGAGCCTTGACCACATAATGCCCAATAAAGCCTGTCCCACCCGTAACAAATACTCGCATAAGGCCTCCATTTTAACACCTATCAATTTCAATATAGATTATGTCGATTCAATTCGGCAAGAGCTTGCGTGAAATTACTAGATTAAACGCATCGATTTTAGTGAGGTTTTTTATGTCCCGTTTACGCGTTTTGGTATTGATGGGCGGTCCATCTACCGAACATGATGTTTCTGTCGTTAGCGGCACCGGCGTTGTGCGCGCCATGGATCCGGAAAAGTACAACATCCACCCGGTACTCATCGACAAGGACGGCACCTGGCACTGGTCATCCCGTGAACTTTCTCCGTACCAGAAGGCTAATTTCTCTGAAAACTACTTCCACAGCCTCGAAGGCACGGCAGCCAACAAGAAGAAGTCCCCGGCACTTTCGGAACTCCCGTCTGCCGACATCGCATTCCTCGCTCTCCACGGCAAGTGGGGCGAAGACGGCCACATCCAGGCTTTGCTTGAAAACTGGGGCATTCCTTACACGGGTTGCGGCCTCCTTGCCTCGGCTCTTGCCATGGACAAGATCAAATCCAAAGAAATCTACCGCGCTAACGGCATCCCGACTCCGCCTTACCGTGTGATCTGGAAGCACAACTTTACGGGCGACACGCTCGTGAACGTTTCGGACGAACTCGGATTCCCGCTCGTCATCAAGGATCCGCTGGGCGGTTCCTCCATCGGCATCGGCATCGCCAAGAACATCGACGAAGCCGGCAAGATTGCACAGGACCTGTTCAAGGATTCTAACCGTCTGCTCTGCGAAAAGTTCATCGCCGGTGGCGAAGCAAGCTGCGGATACATCGAAGGCGAAAAGCCCCTGCCGCCGACCGAAATGCGCATGACAACCCGCGAATACTTTGACTTCGAAGCAAAGTACAACGGCGAATGCCAGGAAGTCACTCCGGCTGAATTTGCACCGGAACTCACGGCACGCATCCAGGAACTCGTCAAGAACGCCCACTACGCTCTGGGTGGCGCCGGCTACAGCCGCACAGATGTGCGCATCACGAAGGACGGCGAACTCTTTGCGATCGAAACGAACACGCTCCCGGGCATGACCCCGACTTCGCTTTTGCCACAACAGGCCGCCTGCGTTGGCATCACCTACAGCCAGCTCATCGACCTCATCATCGACAAGAGCTTGGAAATTAAAAGATGACCAATTTCGACTTAATTGTAGACACGTCCCGAAAGGGCATCTCGATGGCACTTTGTGCGGACTCGGTTTACGAAGAAATCGTGGACCCGTCTGCCAAGGGCGAAACTCTTAGCGCAAGCCTCGATTCGCTTTTGCAGAAAGTCGGAGCAACGCTCGACGACGTCAAGCGTGTGATGGTGACCATCGGACCGGGCTCGTTCAGCGGGCTGCGCACGGGAGTCGCCTTTTGCCAAGGCTTATGCTTTAGCGGCAAGCGCAACTTGTACGGGGTGACCACGTTGCAGGCGCTCGCCTGCCTCGCCGGTAAAACCGACGAGCAAGTTGCGGTCGTCATTCGCGCCCGCAATGGATTCTGGTACTTGCGCCTGAACGGCGAAGAAAGCTTCATCGAAACCGAAGACGTCGTTGCCAGACTCAAGGCAAGCGGTGTAAAGAACGCGGTAGTCGATGCCGCGGCACTCGCCGATGAATCGCTTTCTGCAACGTTTACTGCACAAGGAATCACAACGACGCTAGACACCGACAAGCCTCTCAGCTTGTGGTCTCCGCTTTTCGATACGGTCAAGCCCTCGCTCATTCAAGAAGCGAACTACATCCAGCCGTCTTACTTCGAGAAGTTGAAGGTTTAGTAGGAAGTAGACAGTAGGCAGTGGGTAGTTGGTAGTAGAAAGTGGAAAGCAGGAGTTGCGGATGATGTTGCGAAAAATGACCGAATCCGATTTGCCGCAAGTTCTCGAACTGCAACGGGAACTTGCATTTCAGGATTGGAACGAAAAGCAGTTCCTGTCCGAGATCAAGGCCAGCTACGCCTGCTGCGTCGTCTACGAAAGCGAAGGCAGAATCCAGGGCTACGCCATATTCCATTTGATGGGTCCGGACTCCGAGCTTTTAAGCATCGCCACGCGCGAAGCAGAACAGCGCCGGGGAATCGGTTCGCAACTGCTGCACGCAGGTCTCGACCAGCTTACCGCAAGCGATGACCAGTGCTTTTTGGAAGTCCGAGTGGGCAACAGCAAAGCCCGCGCATTTTACGAAAAGTACGGTTTCAAGCTTTACAACGTCCGCAAAAAGTATTACAGCGACGGAGAAGATGCGGCATTGTACAAATACTCAAAGAGCTAGCAGGTAATTATTTTGTCAAAAATTCTTAAATCCGATAAAATCGACAGCCGCAAGAAAAAGACATTCAGCGTAGGGATAACCTTCCTTATTTTACTTGCAATCGCCATTGTCACTTACGCCATTTTCGAAAAAAGCGGCCATTGGCTTGTCGAAGACGACCATTTTGAACACGCCAAATGGGTCGTCATCCTTGACGGGCAATCGGCAAGCTTTGAACGCAGTGATTTCGCCGCCAATCTGCTCAACGAAGGCAAGGTCGATTCGGTCCTGATTCTTGGACGTCGCGTATTCCGCGACTGGAGCAACGCCGAATTTTACGCCGACGACTTTATGAAACTCGGCAAGTTCGACAGCAATGCCGTATTCCTTGTTCCGCACAACGACCCCTCCACCATAAGTGAAGCGGTCACGCTCATCCCATGGTTAAAAGCACACAACGCCGACACGGTCCTGCTCCTTACTAGTGCAGCCTCGACATACCGCGTCAAAAGAATTTTCCAGAAGCTTTCCGGAAGCAGTCCCGTCTATTTGACGATGGACATCCACCACGTCGCCTACAATCCGAACTGCTGGTACAACAACAGGGAATCGCGCAAAGACTGGGTCCGAGGCTGGGCCGCCCTTGCCGTTTCTTACTATGATCTTTTTAACGTCGACACGCTCGAAATCGCAGACTCGTCGTACTACAAGCCGATCCGCTCCTATGCGGAATACTCTCGCAGCGTACGTTCGAACGTGAACTTGCAAAAGCTTCTTCCGAAGATTGAAGACAAGATAAAGGTCGCCTCTGAAAAAGAGGTCGCCAAGGATTCCGTCGCAACGGCCGTGAAAGATTCGAGCAAGACGCCGACAAAGCCAAGCAAGAAATAATGGTTTCCCTCCCTGACGGTCGAGAATGACAGCTCCAGGGTGACGGAGAAGCCGCGCATTTCGCTCAAGCAACAACTAAACGGTTAGTAGCAACAGCGCAGTTGTCAACGGAGCGCTCCAGTTGATAGCCACCTCGTTACTAGCAAAAGAACACTGTTCGTCCGCATATGACAAGCCTGGTGCATCCCCGAGGTAATGCGGTTCGCGATGAGCGTCCTGACGGTCTACGTTAATCCCGCCCACAACAAGCCCTGGCACTGGTTCTTCGATTCCATCGGAATGACTAATGCGATGGTGCGGATGCTTCGGCGAATTCCAGGACGAACCCGTTACAAAGCTCACATCGACAGGATTCATACCGTAAATGAAGTTGATCTGCTCCATCGCCGCATCACGGTACTTGGGTTCGTTGAACCACGCATAAGCCAAGTAAAGCGTGACCGCATGGTTTGCGATATCGCCATTGCTGCCCCAGATGAACTTGCGGATGGAAAGTCCATACGGGTCTTCTTGCTGCAAGCGCAGAATTTCGTCCGCCGTGTACTTGAAGGCCATACGAGCCTTTTGCGTCCATTCGCATTCCATGCTTGCCAAAGCATACCAGGCCAAGTTCTGCGTCGAACGCCATTGCAGGCCGTAAGTCGGCAAGTACGCTTCCATATCCGCAGGGATCTGCGCTTCGATTCGCTTGAGCAAATCTTCATGACCCGAACCATTTTTCAGTTCGCGGTAAAGCATAGCCCTCGCCCAGAAAAAGTCGTCTCCTAGATCCGGGTCTCCATATCCGCCGCTACCTTCCGTATTGTGAGGCCATTCCACTTCGGGATTCTGTTCGGCCCAGATGTACGCGCGTACGCTTGCGTCAAGGCACTTTTCAGCAAAGTCCTTGTCAACATCCTTATAGACTTGATGTGCCTGCGCAAGAGCGCCAGCAAAGTTCAGAGTCGACGACGTCGACTTACCAAGGATATAACGTTTTTGCGAAGCATCCGATTCCGAAGGCTTGACAAATCCGTCCCAACGGTACGGAGTCACCTTGAAGAACACGCCACCATCTTCATCCTGCATACGCAAGAAAAATTCAAGTTCAAAACGCACTTCATCAAGCAGGCTTGCAGGCTGTTCAAAAGAAGCCTTGAAGGCAGGGCCGCCCACGAATTCGGAACCATTCCTCATTTCACAAGCAAGCATAAGAGTTGCGACACTCACGCCACCATTCACGATATACTTGCCATAATCGCCAGCATCGTACCAGCCGCCGTGGGCATTCCATACGCCATTGCGGTTCATCGTCGGGTGGAATTCAAGCATGGCATCCAAGTGTGCCGCCGGGCGCTTCCATACGCCAGCAAAGCATTCCGGCAATTCGACACCGCTCCGCTGGAAATAGAACGACTTGATATTCGCCTTCGCCTGACGCCCAATCCATTCATCCGAAATGTCGAACTCATGGGACTGCACGTCAAAGCCCTCCAAAGCAATTCGGTATCGCCCAGGAATCATGACCTTCGAAAAGTCCCCTTTGAACAGGAACTCGTCCGTATAGTCGCAATGACGGAACTTGGCCGCCTCGCCCTCGTAAACGGGACTGGAAAACTTGTCCAGAACCTTGAACCGGACCACGTCAAACGGAACATCTTCCGAAAAAGCAATCAGGAAGTTTTTTTTAGCGGAGGGGGCATAACCCAAGTGGCAATAATGAAGCTTGATATCCATACCTCAAGAATAACTTTTTTACAATAAAAGCGTGACGGAAAAACCAACAACACCCGTTTACCGGAAGGAACAAATTCATCATTTATATTTAGATTTTAAGGCATGAAAAAGCCAATCAAAATTACCCTCATCGTCCTAGGATCCCTGATCCTCCTCTACTTCATCATCCTTCTTGCCGCTCCCAAGATAGCCCGCAGCTATATCGAAGATCATTCCAAAGAAATGATCGGCCGAAGCATCACCATCAAGGACATCAGCCTCAACCCGTTCACCTACGTCTTGAACATCGATACGCTTGCCATCATGGAAAACGATGACAAGACGTCCTTTGTCGCATTCGAAAAGTTCCGCGTGAACATCGATCCGCTCAAGCTCTTTACGGGCACGGCTCAGATTAGCGAAATATACCTGAAAGGGCTTTACACGCGCGTCACGCAGCACGGTGAGCGATTCAACTTCACCAGTATCCTCGAACACCTCGCCAAGCAAGATAGCCTGAACGCTCTCGAAAATCCGCAACCGAAAAAGGAAGAAGCGAAGGACACGACCGGTATGGTCAACGCCGCCGAAATTGCGGCCGGACTTCCCGTCAAACTCGTCCTCCAGAACATCGTCTTTGAGAAGGGCAACATCATCTATCAAGATACTAAGATTGGCTCCAAGTTCCATCTCAAGGACTTTTCGCTCAACATCCCGGCCATTTATCTGGACGACAGCGCGACCGACGTCGATTTAAGCCTCAAGTTTGCCGATGGCGGCGACCTCAATGTCAAGGTGGACGCCAACATGGCCACAAATGACTTCAACGTGAACGTCAACTTGCAAAAGTTCGCTCTCGCCTGCACCAAGCCCTACCTGAACGATTTCATCAGCTACAAGGATTTTGAAGGATTCCTCACGACCCACCTTTCCGTAAGCGGCAACCTGAACGAAGTTCTCGCCGCAAACGTCAAGGGTGAAGTCAATCTCGATGGAGTCGCCCTCACCGAAAACAGCGGCCATAAGCTCGGAGCCGAAAGCGTCAAGGTCGGCATTGCCAAGGCGAACCTCGCCGAAAACGAATTCCGCATTGACTCCGTCGTCGTCGATGGTGCAGTCGCCCATCTCGACCTGTTCAAGAACGGCAAGACGAACTTCGATATACTCCTCGCCCCGATGAACAAGGGCGAAGCTCAGGCAGACAAGGCGGACTCGACCTTCACGGAAGCTGCCCCCGTCGAAGCTACAGAAAATGCAGAAGCAAAGCCTGCGGAAGCCACTGCCGAAGCTGTGCCGGAACAAGCCAAGGCCGAAAAGCCCGCCCCGGCTAAAAAGCTCAAGGCAAAAATCAACAAGCTCCTCGTCAAGAACACCGTCGTCACCGCCACCGACCACACGATTGTCCGTCCGTTCAACTTCAGGGTCAGCGCCATTACCGTGAGCAGCCAAAACATCAACCTCGACTCACCCTGTGCCATCAACGTCTCGGCAGCATTCCCCGACGGCGGAAGCGTTTCGCTCAAGTACAGCGGCGCTTTGAGCGACCTCACGACGATGAACGCCTACGTCAGCGTCAAGAACCTCGCCCTCAAGCATTTCTCGAACTACTCGCTCCACTACACCGGCTACCCCATCACCGCAGGCACCATGGCGTTCGCAAGCGACAACAAGATTGTCAAAAACGAACTTGACAGCAAGAACACCATCGACATCTACAACATTACCGTAGGCGACAAGGACGACACGATCGACGCCGAATACCTCGTCCCGATGAAGGTAGGTCTCTACATTCTCAAGGACAAGGATGACAAGATCCAGTTCGATGTTCCCGTTAAGGGCAACTTGACCGACCCGGAATTCTCCTATGCCAAGATTGTCTGGAAAACCGTCATGAACTTGCTGATCAAGGTGGCCGTATCTCCGTTCAGGATTGTCGGAAATCTCGCCGCCGCAGGAGCAAGCGCCGTAGGCTTCAACCTCGGCAAGAACGACGAAGTGTACATCGATTCCAACAGCGAAACGTTTACAAGCGAACAGTACGCCAAGGCCATCAAGATGACCGAAGTCCTCAAGAAAGACCCGAAGCTCTCCTTGACCTTCACGCAGTACTACAACCCGAGAAAGACCGCCAAGGAATACAAGATCCAACAGCTCAAGAAAGACTTCTACAAGGAAAAGAACAACAAGAAGGAACTCAACGAACTTGACCTGAAGGCCATCGAAGAAATCAGCGAAAAGGACGAAGACTTCAAGGCATACACCAAGGTTCATTCCGCCGCCATCGACAAGGAATATATGATGAAGGCCCTCCCCGAAATGGCAAACAAGCGAAACGCCGACCTCCTCAAGGTGTTGCGCGGACAAGCCGGAGTCACGAAGAAGAACCTAAAGGTCATCTCCGCCCCGAGAGAATCGCTCCGCAGCTACAAGGGCAAGCCGATGTACAAGGTCATAGTGGACTTGCAGTAGAGAGGCTCTAAAGGACCTTTCGGTCCTACAGGCTCAACCAGGCTATAAAGAGAAAGGACACAGTCAAGCGGTGTCCTTTTCTTTATGGATTCCCACCTTCGTGGGAATGATGTAAAAACGTTTTATTCGTGAATGACAACGTTCGACAGCGTCTGTCCCGAAACCTTGACCCCGTTCCAAAGGATGGCGTCGCTGATGACGGAATTTTCGATCACGCAACCATCGCCGACCGACACGTTAGGACCAACCTTGGAATTCTTGATGACCACGTTCTTTCCGATGTGGCAAGGCATGACAATCTCGGCACCTTCGAGCTGCTGCGACCTGGCTCTTTCGTTGCGCTTGAGAATGTGCGCGTTCGTGCTGAGCAGCGTTTCGACAAGACCGCAGTCCAGCCATTTTTCGACCGGAGCCGTGCGGAACTTGCAGCCGCCTTCAATCATGCGTTCAAGAGCATCCGTCAGCTGGAATTCACCCTTGGTACGGATGTCATTCTTCATAAGGTAGTTCAAAGCTTCCTTGAGAGCCTTGACGTCCTTGATGTAATAGATTCCGACAATAGCTTCGTCAGAAACGAATTCCTGCGGTTTTTCCACAAGGCGTTCAATACGACCGTCCTTGTCCGTGACTGCAACACCGAAGCGCTTGGGGTCATCAACCTTGAACGTGTAAAGAACGTTGTCGGATTCGTTCTTGAGGATAGAAAGGTCTGCTTCAAAAAGCGTGTCGCCCAAAATGATCAAGAGCGGTTCGTCATCGCTTACATACGGGAGAGCAAGGCTGATGGCCTCGCCCAGACCTTGGGGATTGGACTGAACGACTGTACGGACAGCGCCCCATTCCGGTTTCTGCTTGAGGTATTCGTCAACAACAGAAGCCTTATAGCCTGTAATAAAAATCGTTTCGGAAGGATTCAAAAAAAGAGCGTCATCGACAATCCAGTCAATGATTGTCTTACCAGCAACAGGGAGCAAGCACTTGGGAAGATTTTCCGTGTATGGACGCAGGCGAAGCCCATTTCCAGCAACAGGAAGAACTATTTTCATTTACAATCCTTTTCGTGTTGAGTTATTCAAACACCCTTACTAAAGGTAAAAGATAAAAAATTTGTATTCAAAAAAAAAGATTAGATGTTATTTTAGCCTGTTTTTCTTTCCTTATAAATTCCACATTCTGCACATCAATGTACAAAAAAAACTCCATCCAGACTAGATGGAGTTTAGTGGATGATGCAGGGGTCGAACCTGCGACCCGCTGATTAAGAGTCAGCTGCTCTACCAACTGAGCTAATCATCCAAAATCTTGGTCGCTTTTCAGCTATGTCTTTGCAAAAATCAAAAGTCGCAGTTTCAAAGTTCGTTAGACGCTTAGCTTTGTCTGACGCTTTTGTATTTGCAATACCTTGCCTTGCGGTTTGGTATTTAGTGGATGATGCAGGGGTCGAACCTGCGACCCGCTGATTAAGAGTCAGCTGCTCTACCAACTGAGCTAATCATCCA